>JAFSSQ010000042.1 GCA_017450965.1 Clostridia bacterium | reverse complement strand
TAGTAGGTCCCGCCGATCATCACGCGGTTGGAGGGGCTTTCGTCGAAACGGGCGAAGTACCGGCCGAGCATGATGAAGTCGGCGCCCATGGCGAGGGCGAGGGTCACGTGGTGGTCGTAGACGATGCCGCCGTCCGAGCAGACGGGAACGTAGATCCCGGTCTCCGCAAAATACTTGTCGCGCTCGCGGCAGACCTCGATCAGGGCGGTGGCCTGTCCGCGGCCGATGCCCTTCGTTTCACGGGTGATGCAGATGGAGCCGCCGCCGATCCCGACCTTGACGAAGTCCGCGCCGCACTCGGCGAGGAACCGGAAGCCCTTCGCGTCGACGACGTTGCCGGCGCCGACCTTGACGCTCTCGCCGTACTGTTCGCGGATCCACGAAAGAGTGCGCTTCTGCCATTCGGAGAAGCCCTCGGAGGAGTCGATGCAGAGCACGTCGGCGCCCGCCTCGATCAGCGCGGGGACCCGCTCGGCGTAGTCGCGGGTGTTGATCCCGGCGCCGACGACGTAGCGCTTGGATGCGTCGAGCAGCTCGTCCGGGTTCTGTTTGTGGGTGTCGTAGTCCTTGCGGAAGACGAGGTAGCAGAGCCGCCCCTCCTTATCCACGATAGGCAGGGAGTTGAGCTTGTGGTCCCAGATGATATCGTTGGCGAGCTTGAGGGAGGTGCCCTCCTCGGCGGTGACCAGCCGCTCCAGCGGGGTCATGAACTCGGCGACCTTCGTTTCCGGCGCCATGCGGGAAACGCGGTAGTCCCGCCCGGTGACGATCCCGAGCAGTTTGCCGTGGGCGGTGCCGTCGTCGGTCACGGCGACGGTGGAGTGCCCGGTCGCCTCCTTGAGGGCGACGATGTCGGCGAGGGTGCTCTCCGGAGTGGCGTTCGAATCGCTGACGACAAAGCCGGCTTTGTAATCTTTGGCGCGTTTGACCATCGCCGCCTCGTCCTCGACCGACTGCGAGCCGTAGATAAAGGCGACGCCGCCCTCGGTCGCCAGCGCGACGGCGAGCCGGTCGCCGGAGACCGCCTGCATGATGGCGGAAACGAGGGGGATGTTCATCGTGATGGGAGACTCCTCGCCGCGCCGGAACCGGACAAGCGGGGTCTTCAGGCTGACGTTGGCGGGGACGCAATGCTCGGAGGAGTACCCCGGGATCAGCAGATACTCGTTGAAGGTATGGGCGGGCTCGTTGATAAAGGTTGCCATAGAGAATCTCCTTTTCTGTTTTTTTACCGGCGCCGCCGGTATAAAAAAGCGTGTAAGCGCGGCGCGCGTTACACACTGACGGGAGAAAAAGACGCAAAAAAGCAAGCGGCGCGCAGACATCCGGTCTGAGTCAGGCTTTTTTTCATCGTCTTCTTCCCTTTTCCTCTCCCCGGATGGAAAAAAACGGCGCACAGCGGGGGAGAGACGCGGCTGCACACTCGGTTTTGTTTATTGTACCACAGGAAAACGGGGTTGTCAACCCTCGCGGCGCCGCGAGGGAATGATGTTTGCGCCGGCGGCGGATGATATCCGCCGCTCTGCGGCGGTTGACGGGTACAACAAAAAAATACGGCGGGAGATAAACCCCCGCCCTACAAGAGAAACCGCGTTCCCGTTATATTGTA
>JAFSSQ010000041.1 GCA_017450965.1 Clostridia bacterium | reverse complement strand
GTCGCCTTCTCAAACTGGCGGTAGACCTCGGGGTTGAGCGCCTCGCCGGCGGTGGTCATGTGCCGCACAGACGAAAAGTCGTGATTGGAAATATCCTGTTTGATCATCATGCGCAGCATCGTCGGAGGCGCGCAAAAGCTGGTGATCCGGTATTTGGCGAACATCGGCAGGATGTCCTGCGCGTCGAAGCGGTCAAAGTCGTAGGTAAAGACCGCGCCCTCGCAGAGCCACTGCCCGTAGAGCTTGCCCCAGAGCGCCTTGCCCCAGCCGGTCTCGGAGATGGTGAAGTGCAGTCCCTCCTCCGATACGCCGTGCCAGTATTTGGCGGTCAGATAATGCCCGAGCGGGTACTTGTGGCTGTGGACGGCGATCTTCGGGTAGCCGGTCGTGCCGGAGGTGAAGAACATCAGCATCGTATCGTCGCCGCAGGCGGCGTCCTCGCCGCGGTAGAAGTGGGTGCTGTAAAGCCCGTACTCCCCGTCAAAGTCGTGCCAGCCCTCCCGCCTGCCGCCGACGAGGATCTTCGTTTCCAGCGTGGGGGAGGTCGCGGCCGCGATCTCCGCCTGTCGCGCGCAGTCGCCGTCCGCCGTGCAGATCAGCGCGGAAACGCCCGCCGCGTTGAAGCGGTACTCAAAGTCGTGGCTCTGGAGCTGGTTGGTCGCGGGGATCGCGACCGCCCCCAGCTTGTGCAGGGCGAGGATCGCAAACCAGAACTGGTAGTGCCGCTTGAGCACCAGCATCACGCGGTCGCCCTTTTTGATCCCGAGGTTTTTGAAGTAGTTGGCGCACTGGTTCGAGGCGCGCTTCATATCGCGGAAGGTAAAGCGGCGCTCGGTCCCGTCGCGCGCGATATGCAGCATCGCCAGCTTGTCCGGCTCCCGCCGCGCGACGGCGTCGACGATATCGAAGGCGAAGTTGAAGGTATCCTCGTTCTCAAACTCGACGGAGAGGGGGTAGCCGCGCTCGTCCTCGGTGCAGCGGATAAAGCGGGAGGAAACGAGGCTGCCGGCGGCGGTGCGCGCGGGGATCAGCGTGTCGCGCACCAGACTCTCCGGCTGGTCGGCGCCAGGCAGCACGACTGCTACAAACAGGCAGTCCCGCCCGTCCACGGCGATCATCCCGTGCGGGGCGGAGCTGTTATAATAGATGCTGTCGCCCTCGCTGAGATATTCGACGTTGTCGCCGATCTGGACCTTCAGGCGGCCGGAAACGACCAGATCGAACTCCTGCCCGGAGTGCTTGGCGCAGTGGATCGGCTTGTCCTGCAGCTCCTCGCTGTATTCGTAGCGCACCCAGTACGGCTCCGCGATCTTCTTGCGGAACAGCGGCGCGAGATCGCGGATCTCGATTCCGTCCTCCTTCGCGGTCCGCAGGCCGTGGCCCTTTCGGGTCACGGTGTAGGAGGAAAGGTGGGCGCTCTCGCCCTCCAAGAGATCGGTGATCCCGATATGGAAGACCTTGGCGCACTTATGGATAAAGGTGAAGGGGAAGTCGACGGTCCCCTCCTCGTACGCGGCGTATTCCGTTGGCGATACCTCCACGGCCTTCGCCATCTCCTCCGCGCTCAGGCCGGAGATCTCCCGCATCTCGCGGATCCGCGCCGCTACCTCGACCAGTTTTTCCCGTTCTGCGTTTGCCATACGAACTCCTTTTCTCAAAAAACAAAACACCCGTCTCGTTTTGAGACGGGTGTAAAAACACTCGCGGTACCACTCAAATTGCAGGAAAACCTGCCACTCACCGGGGTCAGACAACCCCTATGCCTTCACGCGGCAAATACGGAAGCGCCTACTTGGTTGCCCGTTCGGACTTCGGCTCGGAAGGGATGGGCCTTTGCGGCGCTCTCTGCCGGCTCGCACCAACCGCCGGCTCTCTGGAAAAGCGACGCCGCGACCGTCTTCGTCACAGCCTTTACGTGGTGATTATAATACGCCGCGCCCGGTTTGTCAAGCGTTTCGCCGAAATTATTACAGCCCCAGGCGTTTTGCGGCTTCCTCCCGCATCTTATACTTGAGGACCTTGCCCGCGGCGTTCATCGGGAAGGAGTCGACAAACTCGATATAGCGTGGCACCTTGTGGCGCGCGAGGGAGGCGGTGATATAGGCGCGCATCTCCTCCTCGGTGACGGCGGCGCCCTCCTTTAAGATAATGCACGCCATCGCCTCCTCGCCGTAGCGCTTGTCCGGTACGCCGATGACCTGCACGTCTTCTACGGCGGGATGGGTGTAGATGAACTCCTCGATCTCCTTCGGGTAGATGTTCTCGCCGCCGCGGATGATCATATCCTTGAGGCGCCCGGTGATGCGGTAGTTGCCGTTTTCGTCCCGGCAGGCGAGATCGCCGGAGTGGAGCCAGCCCTCCGCGTCCACGGTGTCGCGCGTGGCGTCCGGCATCTTGTAGTAGCCCTTCATGGTGTTGTAGCCGCGGGAGCAGAACTCGCCGTTTTCGCCGTCGGGCAGCGTTTCTCCCGTTTCGGGGTCGACGATCTTGCACTGCACGTGCGGAAAGTCGTAGCCGACCGTGTCGCAGCGCACGTCAAGCGGATCGGTCCACGCGGACATCGTGCTGCCGGGGGAGGATTCCGTCTGTCCGTAGACGCTGACGATCCCCGTCATGTGCATCTCGTTCGGGTCGGCGGCCCGCCGCATCAGCTCGGGCGGACAGCCCGCGCCCGCCATGATCCCCGTGCGCATATGGGAAAAGTCGGTCAGGCGGTAGTCGGGGTGGTTGAACATCGCGATGAACATGGTCGGCACGCCGTTGAAGCAGGTGATCTTCTCCTGCCGGATGCACGCAAGCGAGCTCTTGGCGGAAAAGTACGGCATCGGGCAGACGGTGGCGCCGTGCGTCAGGGAGGAGGTCATGGAAAGGACCATGCCGAAGCAGTGGAACATCGGCACCTGGATCATCATCCGGTCGGCGGTGGAAAGACCCATCCGGTCGCCGATGCACTTGCCGTTGTTCACCACGTTGTAATGGGTGAGCATCACGCCCTTCGGGAAGCCGGTGGTGCCCGAGGTGTACTGCATATTGCACACGTCGTCCGGGCGGAC
>JAFSSQ010000040.1 GCA_017450965.1 Clostridia bacterium | reverse complement strand
CTGTCCTCCCTTAAATAAACTTCAGCTCTTTGAGCTTATCATAGAGACGGGCGGTCAGCTCGTCCGAGCTGCCGGTGAGACGTTCCGCGTCCGCGCGGCCGGCGGGGGGGAAGACCTTCTTGACCTGGGTGGGAGAGCCGGACAGACCGTAATGATTTTCATCCTGATCTTCAAAATCCTTGAAAGAAAGGATGGTAACGTCCTGTTCCGCCGTGGCTTTGGCCCGTTTATAGGAAGGAAGACGGGGGGTGTAAATATCCTTGTCCACGCAGATCAGGCAGGGGAATTTGATCTTGGCGGTCTGGATGCTGTCGCCCATATCCATCTGAACGGTGATGGAGCCCTCGTCCACGTCGTCGATCTCGAAGACATTGGCGATCGAGGGGAGATTGAGGCGTTCGCTGACCTCCGGGCCGACCTGCGCGGTATCGCCGTCGGTCGTCTGCTTCCCGCAGAAAATGATATCAAAGTTCCCGATCTTTCTGATCCCCTGGGAGATCGTGTAGGCGGTGGCAAGCACGTCCGCGCCCGCAAACTTCCGGTCGGAGAGGACGTACCCTTCGTCCGCGCCCATCGCGTACGCTTCGCGGATCACGCCGGCGGCCTGGTTCGGGCCCATCGTGAGGACCGTGACCTTTCCTCCGAGCTTTTCCCTGACGCGGAACGCGGTTTCAAGCGCAAAAAGATCATAAGGGTTCATTTTGGATGCCGCGCCGTCGCGCTTCATCACACCGGTAACAGGGTCAACTTCCACCTTGTTGGAGGCGGGCACCTGTTTGATACAGACGAGAATGTTCATAACAAATCGACCTTGCCTAATGGCTTCCTTTCTTTTTGTGATATTTGTTATCAGTCTGCAGTTAAACATTATATATTATACTTGATCTAACTCTCCTTGTCAAGTGCCTCCGCGGGCAAAAAAAGGCAAAATCCCGCCGTTTTAACGGCGGGATTTGCGTTTTTTCGGAGCGTTTTCCGGGGTAAAAGCCGCCGGATCAGGAAAGATGCCCGATCTTGCCGGAGATCCCGGTCAGACCCTCGCGGAAGAGATCCCAGTCGTCCGTCCAGCGCAGGTTTTCCATGCGGAACGCGGTCGGCCACGCGGGCAGCCATTGCGAGGGACGGAAGGGTCCGACGCCGTGCCGGCCCCAGCGGGTGTGGAAGACCGCCTCGTCCTGCGATCCGGCGGGGCGCAGACGGCCGTTGAGGTACATCGTGCCGTCCGAGATGCCCTGGTTGGCGTTGGCCCAGAGCGCCGCCGCTTTCTCCCTCCACTGGACGTTCCCCGTCAGTTCGGCAAGCCGCTTGAAGGAACGCACGTCGCGCAGCGCGTACTGATCGAGCGCCTGATGCGCGGTCGAAACGGAGGTGGAGGCAAAAGTGTCGTAGGGCATCTGCGCGATCAGGGAGTCCGCGGGATAGTCGATCGTATAGTGCATGATCCAGGTGGAAAGATACCACGCGATATTCTCCGCCGCAACAACGTATTTTTCCTCTCCGGTCACGTCGTAAAGCGCGATCGCGTCCCGAAGGAGAGGGCTAGAGGACTCCTTGTCGATGCAGTAGGTATCCAGCGCGCCCGCCGTCGTGTAGCCGTCCTTTTCGAGGGCGCCGTAATAGAACGCGAACGCGCGCTCGGCGGACTCCAGATACTTTTTATCGTTTGTCCGGCGATAGGCGGTGATCAGAGGAAGAACGAGGAAGCAGCCGACCGTTCCGTCCTTGCGGATGACCTCGCCTTCTTCCGTCCAGTTCTTGACAAAGCCTCCCTCTGGAGACTGATATTTCATCGCAAACTCACAGATGTCAAACGCCGTTTTCAGGTATTCCGGCTTGTCGTATCCGCACTCTCTCGCAAGATCGTACGCTTCAAAATACGCGTCCGCGGCGCCGCCGAGATTGCAGGCGTCGATGGTGAGGGCGATCAGGCCGTCCGCGTTACGGCGGAACTTACGGCCAGGAAAGGCCCGCTGACTCTCATACTGGCACTCTCCGATCTTCCAGATATCCGGGAGAAAATCGGGGGGGAAGTCCTGAGAGCGCCACGGATCCCGGTCGACCCGCGACTCGGGGATACCGCAGGGCGCCGTGCCGTATTTGAGCCACGCGTCGTGCGCGTCGAGCCCCATCTGGAGAGCTTCCTTGTCACCCGTCTCCAGATAATATCGAAGCATGGCGTTCGCCATCGAGGCGGACTGTCCGACCCAGCTGATCTCGTAGCGGTTGACCGTTTTGAGGTACGCCGTCATGCTGTAATGCCACTGGGAGCCCATCGTAAAACCGCAGAAGCCGTCCTGCTCCCGGCTGAAAAGAAACCGCATATAAGCGAGGGAAAGACGCTTCAGCTCTTCCGGCTCATACTGCGCCTTGATGGGATGCCCGTAATACCGCCAGGCAAAATCGAGAAGCTTGTCGTAGCGGATCGGCTTCTCTTCGGCGGGATAGGCAAGGATGATCGCGGTAAACTCCGTCCGCGGCTTGCCCTCCCCGTAGTACGCCTCTCCCCAGAAGTGGCGCTGCAGCGTTTTCGGCGCGTCCTCCTCGGGGTAAATGAGAACGTGCTTTTCCCTGCCGTTTTCCTTATAGAGCGAACAACCGGTGTCCTCGCCCGCTTCCGCCATCATCGCGACGCTGCCGGAGGGAGAAGCGCTGAAGGTGCAGGAAGGGATGGTCACGCGGTGCCAGGCAAAGCTCCACGGCGTGCCGTCCTCCGCCCGGTCGCCGACGTATTCCGGCGTCGTGCCCCAGCCGTTGCCGTTATAGCTGACGGATGGGACCATCGTAAAGGTCGGCTCCTCGCAAGTAAGAAGTTCCATGCGCATCTTCACCCGCGGAGTCTCCGTTTTTCTTTTCCACAGGAACGCAAGCTCAGAGAGACGTTCAAAAAAGTCCTCGCACCCCTCGCAGGGAAGGATCTCCGCCGCCTTTCTGCCGCCCGCGGAAAGGAAGACTTTGCCTTCTTCTTTCAGGATCTCGGTTTTCATTTGCGATACCTCGTGTTATGACAGAATTTGTTTTTTTCATTCTATCAAACCGGATCCCCTTTTTCAAGGAGAAGAAAAAAGTAAAACAGTTTATATAAACGGAGCGCAAGATTCTGTAAAAGATCAGGAAAAGAGCTTGCCGAACCACTCGAGAACGCGGAAGCGGATCCGGTACTTCCCGCTTCTGCCGTTTGAGATCACACTGTACGTCTCGGGGGAAAAACCGGCCTCGAGATACGCTTCTTCCTCCTCGCTTTCGCTTGCGGCGCCGATGCAAAGCGGCGGAAAGAGGACGCACCACCAGTTTGCCCCCTTCCCTTCTCCAAGGACGATGCGCAGAGAAGAGTACCGCCCGGCGGGCAGGGAGACGCTTTGGTAGACGCGGCGCTCGTAATACTCCTCGCCGTAGAGGACGGTTACGGACGCGCTCTCGCCCATCTCCCGGAGCCGCATGGCGCAGAATGCTTCGACCTCGGCCGTTTTTTCGCGGATCAGCTCCTCCGCCCCCTCCTTGTTTCCGGCGGCAAACAGGGTGGGGCCGTATTCTTCCAGAACGGCGTCCCGGAGCGCGAGCTTAATCTGCTGATCCCGCTCGGAGTCTGAGTTTGCGAGAATATGAAGGCGGATAAACTGCCCGCGGAAGCTCGCGGACTCGGCTCCGGCGAGAAGGATCGCACCAATCAGAATAAGAGAACAAAAAGCAAGCAAACGTTTCATACACTACCTCCGGCGAAACGTTTGCCCGCTTTTTCCGTTTTTATTCGTTATTTGATAAAATCGAACTCAAAATCGTAGATGTTGACGGTATCGCCGTCGCGGATCCCCTTTTCCTCCAGCAGAGCGATGATCCCGGACTTGAGCAGCATACGCTGGAAGTAGGCGACCGACTCACGGTCGTCAAAATTGATCCGCCCCATCATATTATAGAGCCACTCGCCCTCCACGAAGAAGGTATCGTTTTCCCGGCGGACAACGGTATCGGCGGCGTCGACCGGCGTCTCTTCCTCCTCGCTGTACTCCGGCTCGTATTTGATCAGGGGCGGGAGCTTCTCCAGTTCGGCCGCGACCTTGCGGACCAGCTCCGTCAGCCCCGCGCCCGTCAGGGCGGAAACCTCGAGATAATCGTACCCGGCGGCGCGGACTTTTTCTTTGAACGCGGACAAATCGGCGTCCGGCATAAGCGCGTCGGTTTTGTTGCCGACGACGATCTGCTTCCGGGCGAGCAGTTCTTTGCTGTACGCGCCGAGCTCGCGGTTGATCACGTCGAAATCCTCGGACGGATCTCTCCCCTCGGTCCCCGCGATATCGACGACGTGCAAAATCAGGCGGCAGCGGTCGATATGGCGGAGAAAGGCGAGCCCGAGCCCCACGCCCTCCGACGCGCCCCCGATCAGACCGGGAACGTCCGCGCAGACGAACGCCTTCCCCTCGCCGGCGGACACGACGCCGAGATTGGGAGAAAGGGTGGTAAAGTGGTAGGGCGCGATCTTCGGCTTGGCCGAGCTGATACGGGCGAGGATCGAGGATTTTCCGACGCTGGGAAGCCCGACAAGCCCGACGTCGGCGAGCATCTTGAGCTCCAGCGTCAGCGTTTTTGCCTCTCCGCGCGTGCCGTTTTTGGCAAAGCGCGGGATCTGGCGCGTCGGGGTGGCGAAATGGCGGTTCCCCCATCCGCCGCGTCCGCCGCGGCAGACGATATACTCCTCTCCGTCTCCGACGTCGCAGATCAGCTTTCCGCTCTCGCGGTCCCGCACGAGCGTGCCGGGCGGAACAGGGATGCGCACGTCTTCTCCGTTTTTGCCGTGCATTTTGCCGCCCATGCCGTTTTGACCGTTTTCGGCGGCGAATTTGCGTTTGTAGCGGAACGCGAGCAGGGTGTTGGAGCCGGGATCGGCGTAAAACACGACGTTCCCGCCGCGCCCGCCGTCGCCTCCGTCCGGTCCCCCGTTCGGGACGTACTTTTCCCGGCGGAAGGAGATCGCGCCGTTGCCGCCGTCGCCCGCTTTGACTTCGATTTCGATCAGATCAATAAACATCGTCAGTCCTCCCGGTCCCTGCGCTCCCGGACCACCAGCCGGATGGGCGTTCCCTTAAAGCCGAAGGTCTCGCGGATCCGGTTTTCCAGAGACCGCTGATAGGAAAAATGGAACAGCTCGGCGTCGTTGCAGAAATAGACGAAGGTGGGCGGCTGGATCCCCGACTGAGTCACGTAATAGATCTTCAGGCGTTTTCCCTTGTCGGAGGGCGGCTGATGGCGCGCCTCCGCGTCGTTCTGCATATCGTTGAGCAAGCCCGTCGTGATCCTGGTCTTTGCCTGATTGTCGATATACACGATCTGCCGGAAGAACTCGTCGGAAAGCCGCTGTCCCGTCGCGGCGGAAACGAACAGTAAAGGAGCGTAGGTCATATAAGAGAGCGCATCGTAGACCTTTTTTTCGTATTCCCGGGTCGTGGCGTTGTCCTTTTTGACAAGGTCCCACTTGTTCATGAGGATCAGAGACGCCTTGCCCGCCTCGTGCGCGAGCCCTGCGATCTTTTCATCCTGCTCGGTGATCCCCTCGTTTGCGTCAATCACGATCACGCAGACGTCCGCCCGCTCGATCGCCGCCTTCGCCCGCAGAACGGAAAAATGCTCGACCCGGTCCTCGATCTTGCTCTGCCGCCGGATGCCCGCGGTATCGATAAAATTGAACTTCCCGTAGCCGTTCTCCAGATAGGAGTCCACGGCGTCGCGCGTCGTGCCCGGAATATCGGAAACGATATGCCGCTCGTCGCCGAGGATACGGTTGATGATCGAGGATTTGCCGGCGTTCGGCTTCCCGATCACGGCAATGCGGATCCTGTCCTCCTCCTCGCTCGCCTCCCCCGCCTTGCCGCAAAGGGAAAAGGCGAGATCCAGAAGATCGCCCGTTCCGCTCCCGTGCACCGAGGAGACGGCGAGGACCTCCTCCCCGACGCCGAGCTCGTAAAACTCGTAAAAGCCAAGCGGGGTGTCCCCGACCCGGTCCACCTTGTTGACGACGGTAACGACGGGTTTTCCCGAGCGTTTGAGAAAGCTTGCGATCTCGCGGTCGTCCGGCGTGACGCCGGTCTTGAGATCGCAGAGGAAAAAGATCACGTCGGCGGCCTCCATCGCCAGCTGGGCCTGGATCCGCATCTGCCGGAGGATCACGTCCTCCGAGCGCAGCTCGATCCCGCCGGTATCAATGAGAAGAAACCGGCGTCCGCACCATTCCCCTTCGCCGTAGATACGGTCCCGCGTTACGCCGGGCGTATCCTCCACGATGGAACGGCGTTCCCCGATCAGTTTATTGAATAACGTGCTTTTTCCCACGTTCGGCCGTCCGACGATCGCAAAAACAGGCTTGCTCATGTCCTCTCCTTTCTGTCAGTCCCGATCCGCCGATACGCCGAGCAGCGTATCGACAAACTCCGCGCCGGATCCGCCGGCGGGGACGGCGGGCGCTCCGATCCGCGCGGAAAGCTCCTCCGGGAGCATCCCGCAGAGAAAATCGTTCTCCCCGCTGCGCAAAGCGCTCCGGGGGAAATATAAAACGTCGCCGAGATCCCGCCCCGCAAGCTGTGCGGCAAGATCCCGCCCGGTAAGAAGGCCGGAAACGGTGATCAGCTCCCCGAAGGTATCGTTGCGGATCGGGTAAACCAGGCAGTGAAACTCAGGCCAAACGCTCTCCAGCTTCCGCGCGAGGCGCAAAATCTCACCGTAAGCCGCCTGCCCCGTCGCAACGGAGATCCGGCGCTCCCGCGGCAGGGAGACGTTTTCCTCCCGCAGCCGCTCGATCTCGTCTTCCGCCTCGCCGCGGAAAAGCGATAGCATCCCCACGCCGTTCTCCAGCTGGGGAAACTCTTCATAAAACGACTCCGGCGGAAGCTCCCGCCCCGCCGAGAGGTAGAACTCGTCCGAAGGATAAAACACGCGCTCCCCGGACGTTTCCAGCATCTTTTCCCCCTCCGCGTTTACAAGGTCGATCACGTCTCCGCATTCCCGGGCGGTAAACGGCTCCAGGGGGTAGAGCCCCTCCCGGTGCGCGGTGAGTCCCGCCGGAACGACGGAAACGCTCTGCAGAGCGGGCCGCAGGAGGGCGAGCTCGCGGAGGGAGCGGACCAGCTCCGCCCCGTCGTTGATCCCGCGGCAGAGCACGATCTGGCAGTTTAAGAGGATCCCCGCGTCCGCCAGGCGGGAAAGATACTTCAGCACCTCGCCGGCGCGCTTGTTTTTCATCATCTTCACGCGCAGCTCGGGATTGGTCGTGTGGACGGAAACGTTGATAGGAGAAAGGTGCATCCGGATGATCCGGTCGATATCGTGATCGGTGAGATTGGTCAGCGTCACGTAATTGCCGTGAAGGAAGGAAAGCCGCTCGTCGTCATCCTTGAAATAGAGCGTTTCCCGCATTCCCTTCGGCATCTGGTCGATAAAACAGAAGACGCATTTGTTCTGACAAGTTTTTTTGCGATCCATCAAAGGCGTCTCAAACTCCAGACCGATATCCGCGTGCTCCGCCTTACGGAGACTGATCTCGTACGGATCCTCGCCCCGGAGGAGAGAGAGCGTTACAAAACGGTCGGTAAGATAAAACCGGTAATCGAGAACGTCGTTGATCTCGTTTCCGTTGACCGTGAGCAGCCTGTCGCCGGGAAGGACGCCGTGCTTCTCCGCAAGCGAACCTTGCTCCACCGTGGTGATACAAACCATAGCGTCTCCTTGTGAATAAAGGCTGCGGAGCCGTCGGCGCCGCAGCCTTTTTCTCTTATATTACTATAACACGGATCACTTCGGAAATCAAGCCGAATTTTTCCAGCGCGGCGGCCGGCGCCTCACACCCGATCTCGATGATGGTGTAGGCGACGTCGCCTTTGGAACCGCTTGCCAGATTTTCGATGTTGATCCCCATGTCGGAGAGCGCGGTGGTCAGCTTGGAGAGGACGGCGGGAATGTTCTTGTGCATCACGCAGATCCGGTGATCCAGACCGGCCGGGAGCGAAACGTTCGGGAAGTTGACGCTGTTTTTGATATTCCCGAGCTCCAGAAACTCGACCAGCTCGTGCGCCGCCATCACGGCGCAGTTGTCCTCGCTTTCCGCCGTGGAAGCGCCGAGGTGCGGGATCGTAACGATCCCGTCCGTGCCGATCGTTTTTTCGGTCGGGAAATCGGTGATGTACTTTTTCACCTTCCCGGAGGCGATCGCCTCGCGCATATCGTCGGCGTTGACGATGTCCGCGCGGGAGAGGTTGATGATCCGCACGCCGTCCCGCATCAGGGAGAGCGTTTCCTTGTTGATCATGTTGCGCGTGGAGTCGGTAGCCGGGACGTGGAGCGTGATATAGTCCGCCTGCTTGTAAATATCTTCATAGGAGGCGGCGCGGTTGACGTGGCGGGAGAGAGCCCACGCGCCGTTGACGCTGAGGTAGGGATCGCACCCCACGACGGTCATGCCGAGCGCGACGGCGGCGTTGGCGACGAGTCCGCCGATCGCGCCGAGACCGATCACGCCGAGCGTTTTGCCCGCGATCTCGTTGCCGGCGAACTGCGATTTTCCCTTTTCCACCGCTTTGGCAACGTCCTCCGCTCCGGCAAGAGAGGCGGTCCAGTTGATCCCCTCCACAATATCGCGCGAGGCGAGCAGAAGGGCGGCGACCGCCAGCTCCTTCACGCCGTTCGCGTTGGCGCCGGGCGTGTTGAAAACGACGATGCCGGCCTCGGTGCAGCGCGGGATCGGAATGTTGTTGACGCCGGCGCCGCAGCGGGAAATGGCTTTCAGCTCCGGGTTGAAGGCAAGATCGTGCAGCGCGGCGCTCCGGACCATAATAGCGTCCGGCGCTTCCGCCGCCTCTCCTACCTCGTAGCGGGTCCGATCGAACACGTCGGTCCCGACTTTGGCGATTTTGTTATATAATTTGATCTTTTTCATAGCGTCCTCATTTGCGGTTTTCTTTGGCAAACCGCTGCATAAACGTAATCAGAGTTTCCACACCCTCGATCGGCATGGCGTTATAGATGGAAGCGCGCATCCCGCCGACGGAACGGTGCCCTTTCAGGTTCTTCATGCCGGCCGCGTCGGCCTCCGCCGCGAACTTCTTGTCAAGCTCCTTGTCGCCCGTTACGAAGGTCACGTTCATCATCGAACGGGAGGAGGGCTCGACGGGAGCGATATAATAATCCTGAGAGTCAAGATAGTCGTAAAGGAGAGCGGCTTTCTTCTTGTTGATCTTCTCCATCTCGGAGAGACCCCCGATCGAGAGGAGGTACTCCGCCACGAGTCCGCACATATAGATCGGATAGCAGGGCGGGGTGTTATACATCGAATCGTTCTCCGCCATGTTCTTGTAGGAAAGAACAGCGGGAGTCAGCGGATTCTCGCGCCCGATCAGATCGTCCCGGACGATCACGACCGTCACGCCGGCGGGCGCCATATTCTTCTGCGCTCCGGCGTAGATCACGCCGAACTTTTTCACGTCGACCGGCTCGGAGAGGATGCAGGAGGACATATCGGCGACCAGCGGAATGCTGCCGGTATCGGGGATATACGGGAACTTGGTCCCGTAGATCGTGTTGTTGAAGCACATATGGACGTAATCGGCGTCGGCGCGGAAGCTGGCGGCCGTCGTTTCGGGCACGTGAGAGAAATTATCCGCTTCGCTGGAGGCGGCGGCGACCACGTCGCCGTATTTCTTCGCCTCTTTGAAGGCTTTGCCGGAAAACTGTCCGGAAATGATGTAATCCGCCTTGCCGGACCCGGTCATCAGGTTGAGCGGGACGGCGGCAAACTGCCCGGAGGCGCCTCCCTGCATAAAGAGGATGCGGTAGTTGTCCGGGACGCACAGAAGCGTGCGGAGGTTGCTTTCCGTATCTTTGATGATCTTTTCATAGACGGGAGAGCGATGGCTCATCTCCATCACCGACATCCCGGAATCCTCATAGCAAATCAGCTGCTCTTTTGCTTTTTCCAGCACCGGAAGCGGCAGCATGGACGGTCCTGCGGAAAAATTGTAAACCCTTTTCATCGTTGTGATCGCAAACGCGCGTTCCTTTCTTATCATTCGGTTTGATGATTCGTTCGGATGATTAAAATACTTCAATAGTATACTATCTAATTTTCGGCAAGTCAAGAGGCATTTTGCACAATCCGGAAGGTATTCCTGCAAAAATCAGGCAAGCCCCCCGTCCACGCTGATCGCCTGTCCCGTGATATAAGCGGCGTCCTCCCCCGCAAGGAAAAGGACCGTGCGGACGATCTCTTCCGGCGCCGCAAACCGCCCGAGCGGCACCTCGTCGGAAAAAGCCCGCTTCTCCTCTTCGGTCAGATCGGCGTTCATATCCGTGTCGACGGCGCCGGGGCAGACGCAGTTGACAAGCACCCCGGAAGGTGCAAGTTCTTTTGCCATCGCCTTCGTCATGCCGATCAAACCGGCCTTCACCGCGGAATAGGGCACCTCGCAGGAGGCGCCGAGCTTCCCCCAGACGGAGGAAATATGGATGATCCTTCCCTGCCCGCGGCGGATCATATCCGGCGCAAACTCTGCCGAGAGGAAAAACGGCGCCGTCAGATGGACGTTCAGCATATCGTTCCACTCCTCCCGCGTAACGTCCTGGAGCTGTTTGCGCAGCGAGATGCCGGCGTTGTGCACGAGAACGTCAAACCCGGCGGGAAAATCGGCCCGGAGCGCACGGATAAGCGCCTCGAGGGCGTTTGGATCGCAAAAATCGCAGCGGTAGATCTCCGCATTGCAGTCCTTTTTCAGATCCTCGGCCTGACGCCCCGAGGAGCAGTACGTGATCGCGGTGCGGTAACCGGCCGCGGCAAACGCCCGCGCGGCGGCAAGTCCGATCCCGCGCGCTCCGCCTGTGATCAGAACGCTTTTCATATTCATCACCTCCCGCTTATTTTACCATCTCCGCTCCGCGCTGTCAACAAAGAAAAAGCGCGGACCGCCCCTACCGGGACGCCGTCCGCGCTTTTTCCCTTTTCCCTCAGACGGGATGGACCTCCGCGCGCTGATCCTCTTCTTTTACCTTGAAGATCAGGGAGATGCACCAGATCCCGGCGAGCGCCACCAGAACGTAGATGATCCGCGCGGCGAGCGTTCCGCTTCCGCCGCAGATCCAGGAAACGAGATCAAAGGAAAAGATCCCGATGCTGCCCCAGTTGAGCGCGCCGATGATCACAAGGACGAGAGCCACGATATCGATTACCATAGTTACCTCCTGTTTCTCTTCGTCTGCGGTTAGTTTGGTCCGTCCGCGGGATATTATTCATTCGATCCGCTTTTTTATTTTTTCCAGCGCTCCCTTTTCGATCCGGGAAACGTAGGAGCGGGAGATCCCCAGTTTTTTTGCCACCTCCCGCTGCGTCATCGACCGGTCCCGGCCGAGTCCGTAGCGCAGCACGACGATCGTCCGTTCCCGCTCGTCAAGGATCGTATCGACGCAGCGGATCGCCTTTTGCGTATGGATCTTTTTTTCGATATCCTCGGCGATGGTATCCTCCACCGAGATCACGTCGATGTAGGTAAGCGGGTTTCCCTCCTTATCC
Source organism: Clostridia bacterium (assembly GCA_017450965.1). Taxonomy (GTDB): domain Bacteria; phylum Bacillota; class Clostridia; order Oscillospirales; family CAG-272; genus RUG12395. Next base: position 2,112 of record JAFSSQ010000040.1, on the reverse strand, counting down.
ATATCGATCGTTTCGTGGATGGAGATCTCGTTGCTCAGCTTTTTCTGGGACCGGAAATACATCAGGATCTCGTTCTGGATGCACTTTGCGCCGTAGGTGGCAAAACGCGTCCCGGACTCCGCCTTGAAGGTATCGACCGCCTTGATCAGCCCGATGCTGCCGATCGAGACGAGATCCTCCTGATTTTTCGACGCGCAATAATACTTTTTGATAATATGCGCGACCAGCCGCAGATTGTGCTCGATCAGCCGGTTTCTCGCGTCCTCGTCTCCCGCGCGAGCCCGCCGGAAGAGCTCCGTTTCCTCTTTCTGCCCCAGCGGCGGCGGATAATAGTTCTCGTTTCCCAGCCCGAGGAGAACAAACACATAATTGATCGCAAACAGAAGTGGAAAAAATGCCATAAAGACGCCTCCGCATTCCTCTTTGTGAGAGTATATGCGGAGGCTTGCTTGTCTTATGGATCAAACCGGTCAGGAAAGCGAAAAGGTAAACCAGGTCGACGCGGCGTTGAGACTCGCGGTGTCAAAGGTATCGCTGACCGTCTTTCCGTTCTGCGAATCCTTGTTATACAGGATCGCGTTGAAGGAAATCCTGTTTTTGGAAAGGTCGAACAGCGAAGCGGGGATCGCCGCCTCGATCACGTAGCCTTGATCCGCGGAAGAGGTATCGTTTATCGTCCCGGAAACGGAGACGGCGGCGCGGATGCCGGTATCCGTTTTTTCTTTCAGCGCGCTCCCGAACGTGGACTTCCCTTCGTCGTAGGCGACCGCGACCGTTCCGTCGGCGCTGACGGTGATCCGGTAAAGCGCGCGGGAATTGCTCGTCAGATAGAAGGAGACCTTGTCTTCTCCGGTCACATAGTTGTCCAGCGTTTCCGCGAGAAGATAGAGATTTGTCCCGTCGTACGCCATACCGATCGAGGTCTGCGCCTGCGTTTCGCTGCCGATAAAGAAGGTCTCGGTCTTCTCGTCCCATTCCCCGCTGCGTCCGTCGAGGGTAACGGAAAGCCGCTTTGCCGTGAGCGCGTGATTGAGATAGAAGCGGGCGACGCGCAGGGTATCCGTTTCGTTGCTCTCGCCGGCGTTGGTGCGTTTGTTCGTTGCAATGATCACACGGCGGTCGCCGTCGATGAGGGAGGACCCCCAGAACCCGCAGTCGGAAAAGGCCTTCTGCGCGGTCGTGTAGCTCTTGACCTCGCCGTTGGAAAACCGGTAATAAAGCACGTTCGACCAATGGTAGGTAAGCAGGACCTCGCCGGAAGGAAATTGCGCGAGGTAGGGCCCGGCGGCGGAGAACATCTTTGTCTTCCGGTTTGACGGTCCCTGCTCGTCATAGCCGAGGGAGGTCGCCCAGTTGTCGTTTGAATAGATCATCGAGAGCGCGTAGGTATCCTTGCCGGAAGAGCCCGGATACCGGTCCTCGACCGCCATCGCCATCGTCCCGTTGTGCAGCTCCAGAACGCACGGCATCTGATCGCTGAAGATCTTGACGCCGTCTACCGTCTTGGTCTGCAGCTGCGCGACCGTGTGGGCGCGGTAGGGAGAGTCCGTGACGTTCGGCGTCCAGGTCTTTCCGCCGTCGGTCGAGCGGATCATGCCGACGCCGCTGGAGCCGGTGGTGTTTTCCTGCGCGATCTTGGGGGAGATCTGCGTGAAAAAGACCTGCACCTCGCCTGTCGACGTCTCGAAAACGTACGGCTCCCAGTTGACCCCGACGTAGATCACCTCGATCGGCGACCAGGTCTTTCCGTTATCGGTCGAACGGCGCACGGCAAGCCCGCCGAGCTCGGGGCGCTTGGTATAGAGCTTGTTCGCGCGGAAGGAGGTAACGGCGAGGATATCGCCGTTCGAGAGAACGACGGCGTCGCAGGTCATGTAGCAGCGGGTGTCGCTCACCTCCGGCAAAGACTGCTGGGCGAACAGAACGGTAGGTTTTTTCCAATTCCCGATCTCATCCCCGGTCGTCACGTAAACGTTCCAGGAATGCTGCCCCTGCTGATAGAACATGATGTAGCGCCCGTCCGCCATCTTTTTGACGCGCGGATAGTAGGGCTTGGTCGCCGTCAGAACCGAATTGGTGAACTCATAGTTTTCCCGGTAGGAAACCTCCAGG
>JAFSSQ010000039.1 GCA_017450965.1 Clostridia bacterium | reverse complement strand
CCGCCGTTCGGATAGTATAAGGCGTAATCCATCCATCCGGCGCCGGTAAAGTCGTATACGACCTTGTTTCCCGCGGAGTCCGCGGTTTCCGTCAGAAGTCCGTAGGAGCCGAAGGTCTTGGAATTGCCCTCATTGTCCCGCATCACGTAACGGCCGTTTTCACTTGTGATCGTAAGGGGATACCCATCCTCGCTCAGATAGTTGCCGGTAATACCGTCGTTATAATCATAGAAATACAGTTCCGTCCCGTCGGCGTCGCTGTAGCAAAGATAGGTGCGATTATCGATCTCCTTCTGAACGACCGTTTCATGGTAACTGAACTTCCAGCCGTATCCCGCGTAGGAAGCGATCGCGGAAGTCACGGGGGCGTTAACGTCCGAGCCGGACGTGAAGTTTTTGTTTTTGAGAAAGCTGTTGTAGGTTATTTTTGCGGAAACCGGGATCAGAGGACGTACCGGGTCCGTCACGTCGACCGAGAAAACGAGATTCCCGTTGAAAAGATTGACGTAACCGGATGCGCGGTCTCCCAATCCCTGCTGCGCGTATTCCCAGCGGCTGTCGATCCCTTTGGTGTCCCGGTAATGGACGGTATAGTAAGGCGCGAGAGAGGTATAGACGTTCGGATTGTCTGCGGAAACGAAACCGACGTACCCGTCCTGACTTTCGGTATAGCTCTGCAGGCAAACGCCGAAAACGTTCCGTTCCCCGGTGTAGTATTCCTTTGCCATCGAGGTAACGTTCAGTTTAAAACGTTCGGAATAGGTGTCGTAGCACGCCGTCCCGTAATCCAGCACGGTATTGTCGACCGTCGGCATATTGTTCCAGCTGACAAGGCCGCTTGGCCAGTTCGTGAGGGGCTTTGCGAGGATATGCAGATAATCGCTTTGTCCGTTGAAGGAATACCATTCGTCCGGCTCCATCTGCTGGAGGTCCATCGTGGCTTTGACGACGACGGAGGACGCCGGGATGGCGGGCAGATTGGTGATCCGGATAAAGGCGCGCATCCGGAGGGAGGTATAATAGGTCGCGTACCCGACCAGCAGAAAATGGTTGCCGTACTGGATCGTTTCGTTCGGGGAGCCCTCGATGGCGTAGGTATCGTTGATGTAATTGGAGTCGTGCCCGCCGACGTCAAACTCCGGGTCGACCGTAACGGGATAAGCGCGTTCGGGAGAAAAGAGCCACTCTTCCGGGACGGAAACGCGCAGCAGGACGTCTTCCCCGGCTTCTTCCGGCTCATAGTTGAGCGCACAAAGCGCGCCGTTTGCGTCGTAGGCGCAGCCGACGGGAATATGATAGATCGTCTCGCCCTGTTCGTTAACGAAAAGGATCTCGCCCTGCTCGGTCTGCTCCGCGCGGAGTCCCTCCGTCCGCAGCCGGTAGACCCATTCGCCCTTCTCCGGCGCCGTGCGCAGGGTGAGCGTTTCTTTGACGTTTGCGCCGAAAACGGCGTATTCCGCGTCCGTACCGGGGGCTATGTTGCGGTACGTGATCCCGGCGGAGAAATGCTCCAGCTGCGTGATCTCGTCAAAACGCGTTTCTTTTTTGCTTTCGCGTTTTTCGATCGGCTCGGCGGAAACGGTATTGACGCCGAAGCCGCCGAGGCTTTCCGCGCTGACCGAGATCTTCGCGCCGTTTTTCCCGAGATAATATAAAACGCCGGAGCCGCTGACGGGGGAAAGACCGATCTCCGCGTCGCTTCTTTTCGGCGTATAGAACCGTCCCTGTCCGCTTTCCCGCAGGACAAGGGTATTATCGTATTCAACAAATCCGCCGTCCTCTTCAAAATGCACGGCAAACGGATAGCTCACCGCGGTAAAGGAGCCGTCTTCCATCCGCAGGTATTTTCCCGTCTCCGTGCGCAGCTCCTCCAGTTCGCCCACGGCGTCGTAAAACGCCTCGGAGTCTGCCTCTTCCGGCGTTTCTGTGTTATATGATGATACGCTCGAATCGGGCTGCCCGTTTGCAAATACCGCAAAAGGAAAAACCTCCAAAGCAAGGAGAACGGAGAGAAAAACGGCCAAAAGCTTGAAAGATCCTGTTTTTTTCATTTTTTTGTTTTGCGTTCCTTTCTTTTGGGTTGTACCTCATCGTTTTTCCGTCAACTGTTGATGTGGAAGACCGTGAGAAAAGTTTTTTGCGGGAGGATCCGGATCGGCGCCGGGTCGGACAAGCACACGCATAGGACCGCCTCTTTTCTTGTCTTGTTTGTTCTTTCCCGACGCATTGCTGAAACGCCCGGAAAAACCGCGCAAAGGACGGATTTTGTCCTTTCATCTATATAAACGTTTGAGAAGGCAAAAATTCGTCAGGTTTTTCCGAATGTTTACAAAAAGTTCACAATCTTCGCCTGTACGGTGAAAAAACGTTTCTTTTCCGCCTTCACCTTATATAACGAACGAGGGGGCGATTTTTTAAACGGTTTTGGAAAAATTTTTCAAAAAACTTCAAAAATCTTTCTTTGCGGGCCAAGAAAAGCTTTCTCCGACCCGCCGGAAAAAACGTTTTCGTCAAAGCGAAAACGAACGGCTCCCTCGGGGAGGGAGCCGTTCGGAAGAAGATTTGCCGCCGCGCGGTTCAGTCGAACTTCATCGGCTTTGTCCTGTCGTGCGGTTCCCGGAAGGGCGCGACCCGGCGCGTCTTGACCGCCGCGGCGTAGTCCTGCCAGCAGGCGATCCTTTCCTCGCAAAGGATCCCGCCCATCCAGCGCTGGTCCGGGACGTGGCAGTCGGAGCCGCCGGTGAAGGGCAGCCCGTAGGAGTCCGCGTACGCCTGGGCGCGCCGGTCGAAGACGAAGTGATCCGTTTCGGGGTGCGCGGCGTTCAGCGTCTCCACCGCGTCGGTGAGGTCGGGGTAGAGCCGGAGCGTCTTGATGTACCCGCGCTGCCGGAAGGGGTGGGCGTGGACGCAGAAATAGCCCTGTTCCCGGCAGCGGGTGAGCAGCTCGCGCATATCGAGCCGGTCGAGGTCGGGATTGGCGAGGAGAAAGGCCCGGTCCGGCCCGTAGACGAGGAACTCGGTGGCGTAGAACCAGAACTCGATCCCGAGAAAAACGTCGAGCCCGATCTTCTCCCCCTCGGCTTTGGCGTTCTCAAACCCGGAGAGGTAAACGGCGACCTTTTCCTCCCACGGGAGGGAGGGGTCGACGGCGGAGGAGCCGTTGAAGAAGTGGTCGGTGATAAAGATCCCGTCGTAGCCGAGATCCTTGTACATCCGGGCAACGTCGGCGCCGGACAGCTTCCCGCAGCGGCTTGCTTCCTTGGTGTGGCAGTGCGTTTCGTATCGGAACATGGCTTATTCGGTCTCCTCCGTGACGATTTCGGCTTCCAGGTTGGTCTTTCCGTCGCGCCGGACGGTGCGGAAGAAGAACACGCCGTCCCCCGCGTCGGCGCGGTAGACCTTGAGCGTTTCGCCGGCGGCGGCCTCGGAGAGGTAGGAGAGGGAGAAGCGGACGGGGCGGCGCTTCTGCGGAGCGGGGAGAAAATCGCAGACGAGGTCGGCGTAGCGGGTGTTGTTCATGTGTCCGTTGCGGTCGGTCTCGGAAAACCAGACCGGCCGCTCCCCGACGAGGGAAAAGCGCTCCTGCGGGGGCAGGGTGAGCCGGGCGGGGAGATCGAGCTCGAGCAGTTCGTCCGAGCGGTAGTTGACGGGTACGGCGGAAACGCGCACGGGCCGTCGGGAGGCGAGATCGAGGAGCGCAAAGGAGGCGACCGCCTCCGCCATCGGCACGCCGTTTTTGAGGAGCCGGTAGCAGCGGCCGCAGGTCAGGGGCCCGCCGAGGTCGGCGGCCCACGTCTCTCCCTCCACCGTGTCCCCGGCAAAGAGATCCCCGTATAGACTGACGGTCATCCGCGCGACGACGTAGGCGTACCCCCGCGCCCGGAGCTCGGCCATCGAGGGGCCGTCCGCCGCCGTGGCGTACTCGGCGGTCTCCTGCATCTCGCGCAAAACGGCGGTGGGCCGGAGATACCCCGCGGCGCTGATATCGTGCGAATGGACGGTAAACGTTCTGGTATATTTCATCTTTCCCCCAAAGAAAGCGGACGCGGTTTTCCGCGTCCGCTTCCGGATCGTTTTTTCAGGCCTTGCCGTTGCAGCCGAGGACGTCGACGAGCTTGTGGCGGACCATCTCCTTGATGTTCTGCCGGGCGGGCTTGAGATACTCGCGCGGGTCGAACTTGTCCGGGTGTTCGGCAAAGAACTGCCGGATGGAGGCGGTCATGGCGAGGCGCAGGTCGGAGTCGATATTGATCTTGCAGACGGCGCGGCGGGCGGCCTCGCGGAGCTGCTCCTCGGGGATGCCGATCGCGCCGGGCATCGCGCCGCCGCAGCGGTTGATCAGGTCGACGAACTGCTGCGGGACGGAGGAGGAGCCGTGGAGCACGATCGGGAAGCCGGGCAGACGGCGGGCGACCTCGTCGAGGATATCGAAGCGGAGCTGGGGTTTGGTGCCGGGCTTGAACTTATAGGCGCCGTGGGAGGTGCCGATGGCGATCGCGAGAGAGTCGACGCCGGTGCGGGAGACGAACTCCTCGACCTCCTCGGGCCGGGTGTAGGAGGACGCGCCCTCCTCGACCTTCACGTCGTCTTCGATCCCGGCGAGGGTGCCGAGCTCCCCTTCCACGACGACGCCGTGCGCGTGGGCGTACTCGACGACCTTGCGGGTCAGGGCGATGTTGTCCTCAAAGGAATGGGAGGAGCCGTCGATCATCACGGAGGTAAAGCCCCCGTCGATGCAGGCCTTGCAGGTCTCGAAGTCGGGACCGTGGTCAAGGTGCAGGACGATCGGGATCTCGGGGCATTCGATCACGGCTGCCTCGACGAGCTTGACAAGGTAGGTGTGGTTTGCGTAGGCGCGCGCGCCCTTGGAGACCTGCAGGATCACGGGCGCCTTTTCCTCGCGGCACGCCTCGGTGATGCCCT
>JAFSSQ010000038.1 GCA_017450965.1 Clostridia bacterium | reverse complement strand
TGATCTGAAACCTCCGCTTTTTCTTTATTTTACTTGGTTGTTTCAGATAAGTCGAATGTGGGAATCGGTCGGGCATCGGAATGTGTATCGTGCCGGATTTCATAAAATAAATTCACTTGCGTTATGAACACTCCGACCAAAACACAAAAGACGCCTACGGGCGTCGTTTGTGTTTTGCGGTACAGTTCAGGAAACGGGACTTGAAGCCGCGAAGAAAAACGCTCCGGGGGAGCGTTTTTCCGCGGTGACCGAAGGATTTTGCAAAGCACAAAGAAACAAGTTTTCGCTTTTGCTTTGCAAAATCCAAGACCAAGTCCCGTTTTTTTGGTTTAAAGATCCCGAAACGGGACTTGAAGCCGCGAAGAAAAACGCTCCGGGGGAGCTCTTCCTTCTTCACTCTTCACTCTTCACTATTCACTCTCCCCTCTCCCGTTTTCCGAAAGGGTATTGACTTTCCGCCTGTTTTCGGCTATAATACGATTGTAAACGATTTTGGCCGGAGGTGCTATGATGGCATACATCAACAGGACGCTCGAAAAGAGAATTGCAGAAATCAGCCGTGAGTACTCTTGCGTTTTGGTCACAGGACCGCGACAGGTCGGAAAATCCACGATGCTGCAGCACTTGATGGAGGGCAGCAACCGCAGCAGAGTAACGCTCGATCATACGGACGAGCGCAAGCTGGCGAAGACAGACCCCGCGCTTTTCCTTGAAATCCATCCGGCTCCGGTATTGATTGACGAAGTACAGTATGCGCCGGAACTGTTTTCCTACATTAAAATAAAAGTAGACGAAGGCGCCGCTCCCGGTTCCTATTGGCTGACGGGATCGCAGGCGTTCCGCTTGATGGATTTAGCAAGGGAGTCCCTTGCCGGACGAACGGCAATCGTCCACATGTCGGCGTTGTCGCAAAGCGAACTGTACGGCGACGGCGAAACAACGCCTTTTGCTGTGGGGCTCGATGCGATCAACTCCCGGAAAAAACACCTCGCGCCTTGCTCGGCAACGGAAATGTATGGACGCATTTGGCGCGGCGCCATGCCGGGACACCGGAGCGGCAAATATTCCGACCGCGACGTTTTTTACAGTTCCTATATTCAGACCTATATCGACCGCGACGTGACGGATATGATCCAGGGCGTGGATAAACTGCTGTACGCGGATTTCATCCGCGCCGCCGCGTGCCGCGCAGGACAGATGCTCAATATCCACGATATCGCGCAGGACGTAGGCGTATCGGACGACACGGCAAAACGCTGGTTGACGGTGATGGAAAAATCGGGGATCATTTTCTACCTGCGTCCCTATTCCAACAATCTTCTGAAACGCACGGTCAAAACGCCGAAGATGTATTTCTTTGATACGGGGCTAGTTGCCTATCTTACGAAGTATTCCAGCCCCGAGATCCTGATGAACGGCGCGTTGAGCGGCGCGATCCTTGAGAATTATACCGTCGCGGAGATCGTGAAGACCTATCATAACGACGTGAAGGAATGCAATTTTCATTATTATCGCGATAAGGAATCCAACGAGATCGACCTTGTGATCGAAAGCGACGGCGAGACGCATCCGCTGGAGATCAAAAAATCGTCCAATCCGGCTCCCGAGCTTGCCGGTGCGTTCAGGATCCTCGATAAAGGTTCTCTTCCGCGCGGTACCGGCGCGATCCTGTGTCTGAAAGAGGAATTGTCGGCCATGGACCGAAAAATATATATCGTCCCCATTTGGATGATTTAAGAACGGAGGATCGAACGACCGGATCGGAGAGGCCGCCGCGTTTTTTCAGAAAAACTTTGCAGAGTCCTTGCGTTTTGGGGAACTTTTTGCTATAATAATACAAAAAAAGTTCCCTATAAGGAGATGGCGGGTATGAATTACGAATATATGGAGACCGAAGAGCTTCTGCAGCAGCGCGCCGATTTGCAGGCGCGGTTGAAGCTGCTGCCGTACGACGGCACGCCGGAGATCAAAGAGACCGCCGGCGGCAGGTATCTTTACGTCCGCAAGCGAGTCGCCGGGAAGCTGACCAGCACCTACGTCGACGTCTTTTCAGACGATCTTTACGCCGCGCTCCTTCGTTATACCAAAGAGGCGCGGGAACTGAAAAAAGGCGTTCGCCGCATCGAAAAGCGCCTTGCGCAGCTGGGGTACGCAACGAAAGAACTTTCCGATAAGGTGATCCTCAATATCGACTTCGCCCGCGTCAATATGAAGGCGAATATCTACGATCAGGCGGTTCTGGAAGGCGTTGCCACTACCTTCCCGCAGACCGAAGATATCATCGAAAACGGGCGCGTGAGCGGCGTTTCGGCAAACGACGTGCAGAAGATCCTCAATCTGAAGCACGCATGGGAGTTTGTGACGGATCACGGCGTGATCGCCACCGGGACGAATTATTATATTCTCTGCCATATTGCCAAGCTCGTAAACGAGGGCTTTTACGCGGATGGCGGCAGGATCCGCGGCGTGCCGGTCACCATCGGCGGAACGTCGTACGTGCCGCCGCTTCCGATCGAGCTTGAAGTCAAAGAAAAAATCGCCGCCATCGTCGCGGAAGACGCGGAACCCGTCGAAACGGCGATCCGGCTTTGCCTCTATTGTATGAAGACTCAGATCTTCAACGACGGCAACAAACGCGCCGCGGTCATTTTTGCCAACCACTACCTCATCGGCAAAGCCGCCGGGCTGCTCGTCATCCCCGAAAAGGACGTTCCGGAGTTCAAACGTCTGCTCGTTGCCTATTACGAAGACCGCGACGCCGGCGAGATCGTCGCTTTTATGAAAGAAAAGTGCTGGAAAAGGATATCAAACCCCTGATCCGGCGCAGGCGATTTATGCCGCGGTGACTTGCCCCTATACCCCTCCGGGTCTCTCCCCTTTGCCTCCCTCTCGAGGGAGGTGTCTCGCGGAGCGAGACGGAAGGAGTTCTCTCGTCCCCGGTCGTTTCTTTGCTGAAGTCTTTTCCGCCCGCCTACTCCTTCAGTCGCCTGCGGCGCCAGCTCCCTCCCGGAGGGAGCCTTCTTTGCCTCCCTCTCGAGGGAGGGGGACCGCTTGCGGTGGAAGGAGTTCTCCCGTTTTTGTAACTTTTCACTTCTCCCTTTGGGAGAAACTTCACGCTGCCAAGCAGCGCTTCACTCCGCCGGAGGCGGAACTTCACTTGCGGCTTTGCCGCAAACTTCACTGCCGCGCTCGCACGAGCGCGGCTCGGAAGGAGTTTTCCCCGTAGCCTCCCTCTCGAGGGAGGTGTCGCGGCTTGCCGCGACGGAAGGAGTTTTTCCGTTTTTTTCCTCCCGCGGCTCCGGCGAGTTTGTTTTTTGTTAGTTTTTTCAAAAAAACAGGAGCTTTCCTCTTGACAAGCCGCGCGGGGAGGGGGTATAATGAATTATCTTTAAATGGGAAAAGTTTGCATGAAGCCCAAAAACCCGCTTTCCGTTCTTCATGCGCGGCCGTGCTGTTCGGTGTTTGCAGCGCGGCGCGCCGGGGGACCGAACGCGGCGATCGGCGGGCCTCGCAGCGCTTTAGGAGGTGACAAAAACAATTACCGGCAGCGGCGCCCGACGGGCGCGAGGGTCGAGGCCCCTCAAGCAAAACGCCTCTGACAACGGCTGCCGGCAAATGGCGGCACACGATTTGACAAACAAACGCCAAAACACCAAAAACATCAGAAAGGAAACAATAGTATGAAAAAGAAGATCTTAGCGGTGGTCCTGTCACTGGCTATGATTCTGCCTCTCGTTCCCGCGATGGTCATTCCCACGTTCGCGGACGGCGGCAATGTTGCAAAGATTGGTGATGTTGAGTATGAATCCCTCGCAGCAGCTATCGCCGCTGTTCAGGATGGCGAAACGATCACGCTGCTCGACGACATAGAGCTCAGCTCCACCGTCCGCCTCGATAAGGTCGGTACCTATACCATCAACGGCGGCTCCGGCAGCGGGAGAAAGACCATCTCCATGGCCGCGAACGCCGACTTCGGTTCCGACGGCGCGTTCTGTTTCGGCATTTCCGGAGATAAATCGGATATCGCGAACAAGAACTATCGGCTTGAATATGTGCAGTTCACCGGCTTTAATTCAGAGATCGTTCGCGCTGAAAGCTGCACGCTCACTCTTAGCGACTGCTGGTTCAGTAATAACACTATTACCGAATTCTCCGGCAGAGCAAAGGATCTTCTGTGCGTAGCGGCAGCTGATGTTACTGTTGATAAATGTTCAATCAATTCAAATACAACAGGCGCTCCGGTTGGGGAGTATCCCAGCACTGTCATTTATGCCGATCAGGGAAGCAAACTGACGATCAGCGACTCCAATTTCATGCATAATACCAGCGCCGGCAACGCTATTGTTCAACTCGCTGAATGTGCAAGCGTTGCGGAGGGTCTGCCTTACAACATTACGGACTGCATCTTTATTGAGAATACAGTCAGCGGTAACGGCAACGTTGCGGTCGTGTACGCTTCTTATCCTACGGATTTTGAGAGCAACTATTTCTATGGAAACCAGGTTACGACCTCTGCGAACGCAAAAGACGCCGTGATCGTTCTCGGATCGAATGCGACGGGTTCCGTTATAAATCTCAACGGTTTTGTTTATAACACGCTGAGTTCGGACGGTAGCAAGCGCGCCACCGTTTACACCGGCGCCAACTGCGACCTCAGCAATAACTTCTGGGGCGACAGCGGCATCAGCGAAAGTTCTACCGGCGGTACCGGCCGCTATTTCATCAATGGCGCGGAAGCGGATGTCGGAATCGGATTGGATTATCTCGTCACCGGCACTCCCACGGTAACCAATACAAACTATGCCGTTTCTTGCTACCATAATAATGGTATGTCCTGCAGCCTCACCCTCTACGAGGCTCCCGCTGTCTACGTCGCTCAGATCGGCGACGCGGAGTACGAGTCTCTCGCGGACGCCATCGCGGCTGTCCCGACCGACGGGACCAAGACCACGATCAAGATGATCGCGGACGAGACGCTGGCTGCCAACGCCACTCTGACTGTTGCCGCGACCAAGAACATCGTTCTTGACCTGAACGGCTTCACCGTGACCGGCTCCGCCGACACGAACGCCTTCTATTTTATCACCAATGAAGGCACTTTGGAGATCACCGATACATCAGCGGGCGCAAACGGTAAGATCACGGCTTCCACAAGCAATCCCGACACCGGTTACTCCAAAGAAAACGTAACGATTTACAACTGCGGCGGCACCCTGACCCTGACGGCCGGCAAGGTTGAGAACACCACGGCCGGTTACCGGTTGAGTTACGCCATCAACAACAGCTCCAACGCGTGGGGCTCCAGCGTTATCTCCACCTTCAACATGACCGGCGGTACGGTCTCCGCGCCTCAGGGCGACGCGGCTCTGCGCGTGTACCAGAACACCGGCGTGAACTGGAAGGTTTATTCGAAGAACTACGTCAACATTTCCGGCGGTACGATCCTTGATTCCGGTATCTTTGTTGATACGGTTCTCTACACCAAAGATCAGGATTTGACCGATCTCACAGCGGACGATATCACCAAGAGTTGTGTGATCGACACAGAAATCAACATTTCCGGCGGTACGATCAACGGCCTGATCGACATGAAGATCCGCCATCCGTTCAGCACGAAACTGAACATCACCGGCGGCGACTTCACCAACACCAAATTCCGCGTCCGCAAATGGGCGAGCGAGTATGGCAAAGACGCCTCTGCCGGGACTCTGGCTGAGCCCACCGAACCGATGGTCAAGATCAGCGGCGGCAGATTCGGTTTTGTCAATGCTGCCAGCATGTTCAACATCAGCACCGCTTGGACTGACACCAGCAGCTGGACCACTTACGACACTCCTTTTGAAGTGACCGGCGGTAAGTTCAATCTTAACCCGACCTACGTTGCCGAGGGTTACGAAGCGGTTGCCAACACGGACGACGATTCGGCGACCTACGGCTACAAGATCGGCGAGTCCAACTATGCCGCCTACATCGGCAACGTGAAGTATGAGACTCTTGCCGCTGCCATCGATGCGGCTCAGGACGGCGACGTCGTTACCCTTCTGAAGGATCTGAGTGTTGATTCGGTCGTCTTTATCCCGAAATCCATCACGCTTAACGGCGCTAACCATACGTTAACGACTACAGCCAGCAGAGCGATCCGGATCAATCAGTCGAACGTTACGGTAACGATCCAGAACCTTACGATCGCGGGCAACACGGAAAGAGCCGTGCAGGTCGACAGCGATAAGGATTCTGTTAGGTTGACTCTTGATCACGTCACGGCTGCTGCGACTTATTATACGGTCAATATCTGCGGCTCTGTTGACGATTTGGAACTGAACGTCACAAACTGCACCTTGACCGGCTGGGGCGTTATCAACCTCTGGGGGGATAACGGTACGGTTTCCGTATCCAATTCTACCCTGATCGGTATAAACGATAAGAGTTATAATGCGGAAGGCTGGAATGACTTTGGCGTTATTATCATGGAAGGTGACACCACAGGTCAGACAACGGAGCATTCTGTCGATTATAACGTTACTGTAACAAACTGCAATATCACGGCAAACAGCACGACCGGCAACAGGCAGTTTGTTGTACTTCACAACAATCCGAGTGCTAACAACAACCTTGCGTTGGATGGGTGCACCATTACGCTTGGCAACGAGAACTGCCATTTCTACCTTGATCAATCGGTGCAATCTGCTACCAAAATCAGAGCTACCTATATGGAGGGTACATTAGACGTTCCGACGCTGCCGGACGGCTACCTGTACGTTCCGGTTGCAGATAACTATAAGCTGATCGCTCAGGCGGTTGCTGTGATCGGCGAGACCCCGTACGCCTCCCTCAAGGACGCTGTTGAGGCAGCGACTGCGGGCGATACCATCGAGCTGATTGCGGACGATGACGTTTCCCTGACGAGCGGCGGCGAGATCGTGATCAACAAGTCGCTGACCATCAACGGCAACGACCACACGATCTACGGCACCCCGGATCAGACGGGATCCAACGATATATTCATCACCGGCAACGGCACTGTTACGATCAACGGACTGAACGTTGAGGGCTTTGGATACAATCACGCTACCGATGCCGGCCACGCCCCGATTTATGTCAGCTCCAATTTCACCGGTACGGTCAACCTTATCGGTGTAAGCGTCAGCAAGTTCAACAGAGGCGGTATCTTCCTCTACGGCGGCAACTTCAATGTAGAGGGTTGCGACATCGACTGTGCAAACAGCCGTTCCGGCGCATTCACAAAGGGTATCGAGATCAAGGGCAGCGCGTCAGGTACTATCAGTGATACCGATATTTACAACATGGAGCGCTCCAGCACTACATATTCCACTGCCGGTATCGAAATATACGGTAATGGATCTATCGTAGTGGACAACTGCACTATTTCTTCTAATGTAGGCAATCACACTACAACTAAAGGCACCTACGGCATCGTTTCCAGCCGTGTTGGCGCGCATGATCCCAGCGGCGGTTCGCTGCAGGTGAAAGATACTGTCATTGATGTGACCAATGCCGCGCTGAGTGTTACGGATAGCGATGACTACGGTCCGGTCAACAACTACAGTATCGAAGTAACCGGTTGCACTTTCTCAAACTATATCGCCACATGGTCTGCAACCAGCACCGTAACCATCAACAGCGGTGATTTCGCTGAAGATGTCTATGCGGATGCCGGCACCATCATCATCCACGGCGGCAAATTCATCAACTTCGCTCCCGACACCGATACCGGTTCCATCGTGATTGACGGCGGTAAGTTCAGCGCCGATCCTTCGACTTACGTCGCGAGCGGCTACACGGCGGCTGCGATCTCCGAAGATTCTTACTTCTTTGAAGTCGTCCCGGCCAGCGCTGTCGTTGCCCGGATCGGTGACACCCAGTACACCACGCTGGCTGCTGCGTTTGCGGCGGCTCAGGACGGCGATACCATCACCCTGCTTGACAACTACGATATGGAAGCCAACGAGCCCGGCTACGGCTACACCACCTCTTACGTTGCACAGGACGAAACCGTCAACAGAAACAACATGATCGTGATCTCCGGTAACAACATTACCTTCGATCTCGACGGATACACCCTGAGCAATCTGTTCAACAACACCTTCAAAGTCACCGGCACCAACGTTACCTTCCAGAACGGTGCGATGACCCTTGGTCAGCTCTACTACGGCGAGTATAGCAACGGCGCGGTCACGAAGCTTTACGAAACGCCCACCTACGGTTCCTACATCGTTTACGTGAGGGAAGCCACGAACTTTGTTGTCAACAATCTGACCACCTTCGGCGGCATCAACGTGTCCGCCTCTACCGCGACCATCAACAACCTCTCCTTCAGCGGACTGAAGTTCTATGCGGTCTGCTCGCAGAGCGGTTCCGTAGTTACCATCAACAACGGCACCTACAACAAGGCGGTTCCCGGCGCGGCTAACTACCTGTTCTGGGTCGAAAACGGCTCCGTGATGAATATCACCGGCGGCACCTTCATCAAGGGCAGCGCAACCTTCCATACCGGCATCAAGCCCGTTATCACCGGCGGTATCTTCGACTTCGATCCCACCAACAAGGGCGTTGCCGAAGGTTACGAGGCGGTTGCTCTCTCCGGCGACAACTTAGGCAAATGGCAGGTCGGCGAAGTCAAGGCTGGCAACCTGGTTGAAGAAACCGAGCCCGAGAATATCACCGAAGGCTTCGACGCTACCTACACCGTGACGAAGACGGTCGTTGACGCAAACGATGAGGTCATCGAAGGAAGCACCGGTACCGCCCGCGAGGTCAACGTCAGGGTTGAGGTCGAGAACGCCATTCCCGAGAATAAGGAAATCGCTTCCGGGAACACCGCTGACGAGATCCTCGACAACCTGAATATGGAAAAAGTGCTTGACAGCGTTGTCGACGCCGTTGCCGACGCTGACGACACCCTCAACGTCCATATCCAGGTCGTGCGCGATACTCCCCCGATCGTCGAAAACACCATCACCTACGAGGTCCATCCGATCGCTCTGATCTACGTCAACGATGCGACCACGCCGACCGAGACGGTTACCATTACCAACGACAAGCTCGAAAGCGGCGCCGTCTTCACCGTTACCCTGCCGGTTCCGAATGAACTTGCAGCGGCTGCTGCTTCCAACGGCCTGATCAAGGTTGTTCACCGCAGCGCCGATTACCCGGCCGAAACCAAGCACTTCCCGCTGCAAGGCACGTACGATCACTACTACGTGCAGTTCACCGTTACCCACTTCAGCGAGTTTGAGCTTGCGATCGATACGTTTGCCGGAAACCCGGGTTACGCATGGGGCGCCTCCCTCATTCTGAAGGACATGGTCGCGATCAACCTCAAAGTTTGGGATCTCAAAGACCGTTACGGCAACGCCGAGACTGACCCGAGCCGCTTCACCGTGAAGTACACCTTCCACGATGAAACCAAAGAGGTCGCTCTTACCGGCGCGGAAAATAATATCACCGTTGCCAAAGTTGTAGCCAAGGAACTGGTCGACGAAGTGACCCTCGAGCTCTATTACGACGGCGTGCTTCTTGAATCCCGCAACTATTCCGCGCGGCGGTACTGCATGAACAAGACCGACACGACAAAATCGGACTATGAAGTAAACCTCGATACCCTTTGCAGAGCTCTGCTTGAGTACGGCGCTGCCGCTCAGAATCGCTTCAATTACAAGACCGACGATCTGGCCAACAAGAATCTCACCGAGCACGCTGCCCTTTCCGACGTTCCCGAGTACTCGCATACAAAGGACGGCGACCTTACGCTCAGCGCTTCGCTCTCACTGAAGGAGAACACCCAGATCAACGTCTACTTCCTGCCTGCCGCGGGTTACACCTCGGGTGACTACACCGCGACCGTCGGCGGACAGCCTGTGACGATCACCGCCAGCGGCTCTTACGGCTACATCGCGGTTCCCGGCATCGCCGCCAAGAATCTGGGCGACAACGTTACCGTTGTGATCACCAGAACGGGTACCGAAGAGACTACCGAACTCACGTATTCTCCGATGACCTGGGCGTACCATAAGCAAGGAACCGAGACAACCGAGGTTGAGTACTACGTCGCCAGAACTCTGTACGCTTACTATCTGGCTGCCGCGGCCTACTTCGCAAACTAAAACAAACCCCTGCCACCCGCGGATACCGGCGGGCTCCTCCCGCCGGTATCCGGGAAAATCTCAAAAAGGAGGATTTGGTGAACATGAAGAAAACATTCAAAGACCCCGAGGTCAAAGTGATCCGCGTGGATGAAAACGACGTGATCTGCACCTCCGGCTGCGGTTTTGGCGAAATGCAGGACGAGACGTCCGTTGACCAATTCTGACCATAAGCGCTCTGTAACAAACACTTGACTTTACAACGGGTTTTGGCGGCAGACGAGAAGTCGTCTGCCGCCCTTTCCCGTCTATAGGGAGAGGAGGGAAACGCGCGTGAAGATCCTTGATCCGCAAACAGAGACGGCGGCGGCGGTATGCGGCGCTCAGACGCCGACGGAAAACGGCTCCTACCGCCTGACCGCGCTGTGCGTGCAGACCCCGTGCGAGGAGGGAACGCTCCTTTACCACACCCTTACGGGGGAGCTGCTGCTCTTAGAAGATGAAAGCGAGTGGGACGGGTACCGTTCCTTTCTGATCTCGCGCCGTTTCCTCGTTCCCGAGGGATTTGACGAGGCGGCGTTCGTCCGCAAAACGCTGGAGGTCGTTTCTCTCCTGCACGGGGGCAAACGGCCGCAAAACGGCGCAAAAAACAGTTTTACCGTTTTTACCACCACAGACTGCAACGCCCGCTGTCCGTATTGCTACGAGGCGGGGGCGCGCCGGATCTCCATGTCCCGCGAGACGGCTCTCGCCGCGGCGGACTATATCGCCCGCGTATGCGGCGGCAAGCCCGTTTCGCTTCGCTGGTTCGGCGGCGAGCCGCTTGTCAACCGCGAGGCGATTGATACGATCTCTGCGCGGCTCGGCGAGCTCGGCGTTGCCTATACTTCCAAAATGATCACAAACGGCTATTACCTCGACGCCGGTACCGCGCAAAAGGCGGTCTCCCTCTGGAAGCTGACCGACGCGCAGGTCACCCTCGACGGCAGAGCCGATACCTATAACCGCGTCAAGGCCTACAAAGAAGGCGGAGACGCCTACTCCCGCGTCCTGCAAAACATCGAATCCGCCCGCGCCGCGG
The DNA here is from genome assembly GCA_017450965.1 of Clostridia bacterium. Lineage (GTDB taxonomy): Bacteria > Bacillota > Clostridia > Oscillospirales > CAG-272 > RUG12395. Next base: position 43,760 of record JAFSSQ010000038.1, on the reverse strand, counting down.
GGATCGCGGTGCACGTTCGTCTCAACGTCAGCCGGGAGAATCTCCCCGAGCTGACCGCGCTCGCGGACGAGCTCGCCGCCCGCTTTGCGGGCAAGGCGGGGCTGTCCGTTTACCCCTCGCTGATCGGCGATTTCGGCGGCTCGGGGCGCTTTGAGGCGGAAAACAGCGACGCCGAGGGCTTCCTTGCCCTGCGGAAGAAGCTGAAAGACCTCGGCCTCGCCGAAGGGAAGCTCCTGCGGCGCGAGCTCACGGTCAACGCCTGCAAGGCAAGCAGCGACTCCTGCGAGGTCATCCTGCCGGACGGCGGGCTGAGCAAGTGCGACCACGAAGTGTGGAAAGACCGCAGCGGCAGCATCTGTTCGGAGGAGCGGGACGCGGAGAGGATCGCCGCGTGGAAAGAGCGCGTCTGGCTGCCCGAGTGCGGCGCCTGCCCTCTGACGCCCCGCTGCTTTCTTCTGAAAAAATGCGCGCTGGTGAACGATCACTGCCCGAAACATATCCAAACCATCCGCTTGAGCGCTCTGCGCGAGCAGATCCTCACCCATTACGAACGCCGAAAGGAGAAAACCGAATGAAACTGAAAGAAGGTTGGGTCCTGACCGAAATGGACGGCGAGTACGTTGCCGTTCCCACCAAGGAGAGCGCCGAGACGTTTTCCGGCGTCGTGCGCCTCAACGAGACCGCCAAGGAGATCTGGGAGGGTCTGGCCGACGGGCTGGACGAAGCCGGGCTGGCAAAAAAGCTCGTCTCGCTCTACGAAGTGACCCCCGAGCAGGCAAAACAAGCCGTGCAAAACGTGATCGCCGCGCTGACGGCGGAAGGGCTTCTCGTATGATGAAACGCAAAACGGCCCTCCTCGTTCTTCTCGCCGCGTTGCTCGCGGCTCTGATCCTGCAGGGCTGCGGCTCCGACCCGGAGACCCCCTCCGGCGAGTCGGCGTCTCTCACCGGACACGGTGAAAGCGCCGCGCCCGTCTCTCCGTCCGAGAGCGGCGGGACGGCGGAGCCCGTTTCTCCCTCCGAGAGCGTCGGAACGGACGAGCCCGCCTCTCCCTCCGAGAGCGGCGAGTCCGCCGCCACCGGGAGCCGGGAGACCGAAGCGCCCGTTACCGCAAAGACCGGCGACGGAACGGGTCCGGCTGTGACCGAAGCCGAGACCGCGCCCGGCACGACCGCCGCGCCCGGCACCACCGCCGTCGAAACCGCGCCCGGCACGACCGCCGCCGAGTCGACGACGTTGTCTCCTTACGATACGCTGCCGCCGCTTGGCACTCACGAGCTGCCGATCGACATTTTTTGACTGATACCCGCGAAGGGGAGGGACCGTTATGCGCAAGGCGCCGCCCAAAGCTGAATATGCCGGAAGGGAAGCCGCGTTTTCCTTCCTCGTCTCGGCGCTGGCGGATCACCTGCACGGCCGGAAGACCGAGCCGGCCGCCGATCTGGATTGGGAGGCGTTTTGCCGCCTCGTCCGCGCCCACCAGCTTGCCGCCGTCGTTTACCGCCAGTGCGGGAGTTTTCTGCCCGACGCCGCGCGGGCGCAGCTGGAAAAGGAGTACGGCGCCACGCTCTTCGTCTACGCCAACCGCACAAGCGACCTGCAGGAGATCCGCGCCGCCTTCCGGGCGGCGGAGCTTCCCCTCTTTTCCGTCAAGGGGCTTGCCGTTGCCCGGTACTATCCCGTCCCCAATCTGCGCAGCATGGGGGATTGCGATCTCCTCATCCGCCCCGGCGACGAGGAGGCGGCGATCGCGGTGATGCGCTCCCTCGGCTTCCGGCACGACGGCGAAGCAAGCAAGCACGCGTGGACCTGCGTGCGCGCCGGACGGCATTTTGAGCTCCACAGCCGCCTCGCGGAGGAGGACGAGTACCCCGATCCGCGGCAGAGCGCGTTTTTCAACGGGTATATGTCCTTTACGCGCGAGGGGGAGCTTGACTGGAGCTTCCATTTTCTCTTTCTTCTCAGCCATCTGCGCAAGCATTTTCTCACAAACGGCGTCGGCGTGCGGCAGTTTTTTGACCTCGCCGTGCTGATCGAGCGGGGCCCCGTACTTGACTTTACCCGGATCGGGGAGATGACCGCCGATCTCGGGCTGACCGGATTTGCCCACGCCTGCTACTCGCTGATCGAAAGCTGGTTCGGCGTGACGGCGCCGGCGGATTTCCGGCGTCTTGCCCCCGCGGACGCCGCCGCCGTGACGGAAAAGATCATGTCAAACGGCGTTTTCGGCTTTGCCGACGCCAAAAACAAATACAGCGCCGCCCGCCGGTCCTTTCTGCGCGCCGGGCGTCCGCGCTGGATCCTGCGCCTCTCCATGCTGGCGCGGCGGGCCTTTCCCGGTTACTCTTCTATGCGGACCTACCCGGGCTGCGGCTATCTGGACGGCAGACCGTGGCTCTTGCCGGCGGCGTGGGCGCATCGGTTTTTTTCCATCCTCTTCCGCCGGGACAAGAGGGTCCAAAAAGAGACCCTGCATAGCATTTTTCTCCCCGAGGGGGAGCTTGCCAGGCAAAAAGAGCTGCTCCGGATCATGGATCTGCACGGAGATCCTGACAAGTCTTGAAGAAAGGATCCGCCGCTTTGACCGATTTTTGCATTTCCGTCGCGGGGCTCGCCGTCGGTGTGAGCGCGCTTTACCCGTCGACCGAGTCTTTTTTCGGGGAGTATCTGTCAAACGACCCGCCCGTTCTCTCTATCGGGATCGGGGAAAAGGATCTTGCGTTTGAGCGCGTCTGCGCCGCCCGCCAGGCGGCGAGAGAAGGCGCGCCCGGGCGCCGCTTCGGCGACCGCTATCTGGAAACGCTGGCGATCCTCCGCAAGCTCGCCGACGCCGCGGTCGATCGGGACGCGCTGCTTTTTCACGGCTGCGCCGTCGCCCTCGGCGGCAGGGCGTACCTGTTTGCCGCTCCCTCCGGCGTGGGAAAATCCACCCACGCCTCCCATTGGCTGCGCCTTTTTCCGCAGGCGCATATCCTCAACGGCGACAAGCCCTTTCTGCGCGTGATCGACGGTACGGTATTTGCCTGCGGCACGCCGTGGCGGGGCAAGGAGCGCCTCGGCGTCAACGAAATGCTCCCCCTGCGGGCGATCTGCTTTTTGCGGCGGGGGAGCGGGAACCGCATCGCGCCGCTCGCCTTCCGGGAGGCGCTTGCGCCGATGCTCCGGCAGGTCTGCAAGCCCGCCGGGCCGGACGGGATCCTCAAAACGCTGCGCCTGTGCGAAAAGATCGCCGCCGGCGTCAGCTTTTATGATCTGGAATGTACCGCCGATCCCGAATCGGCGAAAGTCAGCAGCGGCGCCATGCTGCCGCAAGGGTGATATGGAAGGTTTTTCAAAGCTGGAAGAAATACTGGAGCGGGACGGCCGCCTTGCCTATACCTGCAAGGGGTTCAGTATGCTCCCCCTTTTGCGCGAGGACCGCGACGTGGTGCTCATCCGCAAAAAGGGAGCGTCGCGCTGCCGCAAGCTCGACGCCGTGCTCTTCAAACGCCCCGGCGTGGAGGGGCGCGGCTCTTTCGTCCTGCACCGCGTTCTCAAGGTCATGCCGGACGGCGCCTACTGGATCGTCGGGGATCATTGCACGGAGGGCGAGACGGTCCGGGAGGAGAACGTCCTCGGCGTGATGACCGCCGTGGTGCGAGACGGCAGGACCGTCCCGGTCACGGCCTTCCGCTACCGCCTCTATCTCAACACCTGGTGCCGGTTCTATCATCTGCGCTTCTTTCTTCTCCGGATCGGCGGATTCTTCGGGCGGTTTTTCTGAAATTGAAAAAAAGAAAAGGCTTGCGGGAGCAAGCCTTTTTTGCGTTTGGACAGGAGCGCTCAGATCTGATCGGCGAAGTACTTTTTGATCAGCATCGCGCCGAGGATCTCCGCCGCGCACATCGAGCCGGAGGCGAGCGCGGAGAAGAACTGCCCGCCGGAGAGGGAGGAGACGGCGGCGATCCCGCTGAAAACGCCAAGCACGATCAGCCATACCCGCGCTTTTTCGCATTTCACGAAAGCGGGAACGCCCGTTTCCGCGCTTTGGGAAACCGAGCGGAGAAAGAGGCGAAGCGTGCGCGTGGCCAGAAGCGAGATCACGGCGGAGATCGCGCCGAAGATCAAAACGACAAAGAGGACCAGAAGCAAATAACGGGAGAGGAGCTCGGCGGGGAAGGAGGGCATCAGCGAGTCGAAGGCGTCAGAGATCCTGCTCCACAGCGCCGCCAGAGAGATATCGTTTGCTTTGAGGGCGGGAAGAAAGAGAAGGAGCAAAGCAATCCCGAGCGCGAGAAAGCCGACCGCGACCCATAAGAGGACGTAGGCGGCGGTGGCGGTGCCGCTCAGATTTTTGAACTGGACGACGGCGAGCTGCCCGCGCTTTCCCGCGCTGTAAAGCATCCAGAGGAAGATCGCGGCGAGGATCGTGAGGATCGGGAGGGAAGCGGAGAGGACGGAGAGTCCGGCTGAGACCGTGAGGAGGATGCAGAGCGCGAGGAAAAACTCGTCCCGGATCACGGCAAAGAGGCGCGAGCCGGCGGGCGTGGGGCCGCCCGGCGCAAAGCCGCCGTTCGGGGCGGTATCGGGATTTGGCGCAAAGCCGTTTTCCGGCGCCGCGCCGTTTGAGAGGGGAGCGCCGCAGTTCGGACAAAAGACGTTCTGCCCGTCGACGGGAGCGCCGCAATGATTGCAGTACATTTAAAGACTCCTTTCCGGAATAGAAAATCGGGATCTACGGATAGTGTATCATACCGGGAAGCGTTTTTCAAGAGAAAACGTGCGAATGGAGGGTCACGTTCCGACGGCGGCGGAGAGGACCTCGCCGATCGGGGCGTTGATCTCCAGATCTTTTTCCGGGTCGAGCGGGTAGGAGAGGTGCTCCTTGTTGAGGATCACGAGATGCTCGCCCGCAAAATAAGAAACGTAGGAGGCGGCGGGGTAGACGGTGAGGGAGGTGCCGCCGATGATCAGCAGATCGGCGCGGCGGATCGCGCGGATCGCGTTTTCCACCGCCTCCTCGGGCAGCGCTTCCTCGTAGAGCGTCACGTCGCAGCGGACGGTCCCGCCGCAGGAGCAGCGGGGGATCCGCTCGGGGGAGTCGTAGATATAGTCGGCGGGGTAGGGCTTGCCGCAGCGCATACAGTAGTTTTTCTGCGTGGTGCCGTGGATCTCCCAGACCGTCCGGCTGCCCGCCTTCTGGTGAAGCCCGTCGATGTTCTGGGTAACGATCGCCTTCAGCTTCCCCCGCCTTTCCAGCTCGGCGAGCGCGTAGTGCGCCGCGTTCGGCTGTACGCCGCGCGCGTCCATCTTCTGGCGGTAGAACTCAAAAAACACCGCCGGCTCCCGCACGAGGCAGGTATGGCTGAGCAGGTATTCCGGCCGGTAGGCGTCAAAGCGGACGTCGCGCTGGTTGTAGAGGCCGTCCTTGCTGCGGAAGTCCGGCACGCCGCTCTCGGTGGAGACGCCCGCCCCGCCGAAAAAGACGATATGTTCCGCTCCGTCGATCAGCGCGCGGAGTTTTTCGATCTTTTCGTCCATGTTGCCGCCTCCGTTCCGGCGCCGCCGGTTTGGCTGCGCCGTTTTTCTTTTATCCTATCACAACGGCGCCCCCTTTGCAAGGGGAACGGCTTTTCTTTTCGCCGCCCGCTTGATATCCGGCGAAAGATATGATACAATGAACGCAGTAAAGACAAAAAGGAGGAGATACGATGCCGGCACGCCCCATTCTCTGGATCGTGATCCCGTGCTATAACGAGGAAAAGGTCCTGCCGATCACGGCGCCGCTTTTCCGGGATAAGCTGCTTTCTTTGATCGAGGGGGAGAAGGTCAGCCCTTCCAGCCGCGTGCTGTTCGTCAACGACGGATCCTCCGACCGGACGTGGGAGATCGTCACCGCCCTCGCCCGGGAGGACGAGCATTATCTCGGGATCTCCCAGAGCCGCAACCGCGGCCACCAGAACGCCGTTCTCGCCGGGCTGATGGAGGCAAAGGACCGCGCGGATATCACGATCTCGATCGACTGCGACGGGCAGGACGACGTCGACGCGATGGACGAGATGGTCGACGCGTATCTCGGCGGCAGCGAGGTCGTCTACGGCGTCCGCTCGAGCCGGGAGACCGACTCCTTCTTCAAACGGACGACGGCGCACGCCTTTTACCGGATGATGCGGGGCCTGGACGCGGAGGTCGTGTACGACCACGCGGATTACCGCCTTGTCAGCTCTCTCGTTTTGCGGCATTTTGCCGATTTTGAGGAAGTGAATATCTTTCTGCGCGGGATGTTCCCGCTCGTCGGCTTCAAGAGCAGCTGCGTCTATTACAAACGCGCCCCGCGCAAAGCGGGCAAGAGCCACTACCCGCTGAAAAAGATGGCGGCGCTGGCGCTCAACGGGATCACCGATCTCTCGGTCAAGCCGATCAACCTGATCGCCGGGCTCGGGATCGTTATCAGTCTCCTCGGGCTCGCCGGCGCGATCTGGGCGGTCGTTGAGGCGCTCCTCGGCAATACCGTCGCCGGATGGGCGTCCACCGTCTGCATCCTCTGCGTGCTCGGCGGGATCCAGCTCGTCAGCCTCGGCGTGATCGGCCAGTACGTCGGCAAAACGTATCTCGAAACGAAGCGCCGTCCCCGCTATATCATCAGCGAACGCACCTGGGAAAAAACCGGCCGCCGCTGGATCGAGGAGGAGACCTCCCCGGCGCCGGAGAAGACCGAACAACCGTAAAAGACGCGGCGCCGCGCCGCCCGAAACCCGATATACGATCGCGTAAAAGGAGAAAAGTATGAAAAAAGCGCTGAAAATCATCCTGATCGTCCTCCTCGTTCTCGTGCTGCTTGCCGCGGCCTATCTTGCCTACGTTTTCCTCGCGTATTACCGCATCGGCGATCAGACCCTCGCGCCGGAGGGTTCCGCCTCCGCCAAATCCCCCGACAAGGGAAAGGAATACCGGATCGTCTCCTATAACGTCGGCTTCGGCGCCTATGAAAGCGACTACGGCTTTTTCATGGACGGGGGGACCCAGTCCTGGGCGTGGTCGAAAGAGCGCCTTGACGCCAATCTGAAACGGATCGCCGGCGTCCTCGCGGAGCAGGCGGCGGATCTCGTTCTCGTGCAGGAGGTCGATATCGGCTCCACCCGCAGCTATCAGATCGACGAGCGCCCCTATCTCACCGACGCGCTGACGGGTAAGGCGTTCGTTTTTGCGCAAAACTACGACTCGCCCTTCCTCTTCTACCCGATCACTCAGCCGCACGGCGCCTCCCGCTCGGGGCTGATGACCTTCTCTTCCTTCCCGATCACCTCGGCGGAGCGGATCGAGCTGCCGGTCGAAACGGGTCTGACCAAGCTCCTCGATCTCGACCGCTGCTACGCAAAGAGCCGCATCCCCCTCGTCGGCGGCGCGGAGCTGGTGCTCTATAACTTCCACCTCTCCGCCTACACCTCGGACGGGACCATCGCCACCGAACAGTTAAAGCTCCTGCTCGCGGATATGGACGGGGAGCGGGCAAAAGGGAATTACGCCATCGCCGGCGGCGACTTCAACAAGGACATCCTCGGCAATTCGGCCGAGTATTTCGGCGCCTCGGATATCGAATACACCTGGGCGCAGCCGATCCCGGAGGGGACCTTTGACGGGACCCGCGTTTCCCTCGTCGCCCCGCTCAACAGAGAAAACCCCGTCCCCAGCTGCCGCAACGCCGACTCCGCCTATCACGCGGGGCAGTACGTGCTGACGGTGGACGGCTTCCTCGTGACCGACAACGTCACGGTGAAAGACGCCGCCGTGATCGATACCGGCTTTGCGTATTCCGATCACAACCCCGTTTCGATGACGTTTGAACTGAACTGACGGGACCGGCCCGATCACAGGAGGGAAAAATGCTCAACCGGAAAATCATCGCGCTCTTTCTCTTTTCCGCTTTGATCCTCGGGGTCTGCTCGTCCTGCGCGGCGGAGAAACCGGAAGAAGGAACGCAAAAGGGCGAAACCGCCCCCGCGCCGGGCGATCCGGAGACAGATCCCGTCCCCGCGGAGACGGAAGAGGAGCCGCCGGAAGAGCCCGGATGGAAAAAGGACGGGGTGCTCCGCGTCCTGACGATCGGGAACAGCTTCTCGGACGACACGATGTCGTATTTCTATCAGATCGCCGCCTCCGCGGGTGTGGAGAAGATCGAGCTCGGCAACCTCTATATCGGCGGATGCTCGCTCGCGACCCACGCCGCCAACGCGAGAGCGGACAAACCGGCGTACGAGTACCGGGTCAATACCGCGGGAAGCTGGTCTACGACAAAAGAGGTTAAAATGAGCGACGCGCTCGCCTCGAGGGCGTGGGATTTCATTTCTCTGCAGCAGGCAAGCGGATCAAGCGGCGAGAGAGCGACCTATCAGCCCCTCGAGTATCTCATTTCATACGTCAGGGAACACGCCGACCCGTCGGCCGTGCTCGTCTGGAATATAACGTGGGCGTATCAGCAGAACTCCACCCACAGCGCGTTCCCGAAGTACGGAAGCGATCAGCTGAAAATGTATCAAAGCATCCTCGCCGCCGTATCGGGAGAGATCGACACGAAGGAGGAGATCGCGATCGTCAGTCCCACGGGTACGGCGATCCAGAACGCCCGCACCTCCTACGTCGGCGACACCCTGACCCGCGACGGGTATCATCTCTCCTACGATCTCGGCCGCTACGTCGCCGGGCTGACCTTCTTCCGCGCGCTGACCGGATTGCCGATCGACGGCGTGGATTTCGCCCCCGACGGCGTGGACGGAAGCATGATGAAGATCGCGAAGGAAGCGGCGGACAACGCGATAAAAGCCCCCCGCGGGATTACAAACTCGGTCTATACCGAAGCGCCGCCCGTTCCCGGGATCGACCCGGAGAAGTATCAAAAGCTCGATATGGGCTGGACGCCGCTCGGGTATTACAATTCCGCGGACAGTTCGAGACCGCGCGCCATCCATACCGCCGCCTCGAACAGCAAGCAGTTTTACGCCTCCCGGATGTTTACGAGAGAAGACATTCCGGTCGGAAGCGTCATCGTGCTGGAGGAGGGCTGGCAGTACCGCCCGGAGGGCTGGAAGGACGCCGGAACGCAGAGCAGCAGACCCGCTATCACGAAGGCGGCGAGAGTCACGGTTACCGAAGCGTGGTGGGGAAGCTATACCGAGAGGGCCTTCAATCTCTCAAAGATCGGGCATCCCGCGCTCTCCGCAAACGAGCCCGGGATCGAAAGCGCGCTTGTGATCTACGTTCCGATCGGATAATCGGCGCATCAAAAAAACGGATCACCTTTTCGAGTGATCCGTTTTTTTGATGCGTTCAGGCGTTCTGCTGTTCGAGATATTCCACCGTCTTGCGGGCGACCATCAGCTCCTCGTTGGTCTTGAGGACGTAGACGGCGACCTTGCTGTCCGGCGCGGAGATCTTTCCGTCCGCGGTGCGCTCTTTTTCGGCGGGGTCGGCGGCAACGCCAAGCCAGCCGAGCCGGGAAAGGACGTGATCCCGCACGGGGAAGCAATGCTGCCCGATCCCGCCGGTAAAGGCGATCGCGTCGAGCCCGCCGAGATAGGCGGTGAACGTGCCGATATAGCCGACGATGTTGTCTTCAAACGCGCGGATCGCCAGGGCGGCGCGTTCGTTACCCGCCTTTGCGGCGGCGATCACCTCGCGCAGGTCGTTCGATACGCCGGAGATCCCGAGAAAGCCGCTCTCTTTGGAGAGCTTTTTCATCACGGCGTCAAGCGAGCCGAGCTTTTCGACCAGCGCGGGCAGACAGAAAACGTCAAAATCGCCGACCCGGTTGTTGTGGAAAAGGCCGCTCTGCGGCGTGGCGCCCATCGAGGAGGCGACGCTCTCGCCGTCGAGGATCGCGCAAATCGAGGAGGAGCCGCCGAGGTGGATCGAGATCACGCGCCGGGCGGAGGGCTCCAGCTGCGCCGTTTTCATCGCGATATAGCTGTGGGAGGAGCCGTGGAAGCCGTAGCGCCGGACGGCGTACCGCTCTTTCCATTCATAAGGAACGCCGTAGGTCACGCGCTCCTCCGGGATCGTCGCGTGGAAGGAGGTCTCAAAATAGGCGACCTGCCGCAGCGACGGCCAGCGCTCCGCCACGGTCTTCATCATCCCGATATAGATCGGGTTGTGGGCGGGCGCGAAGGAGCAGAACTGCTCCTGCCGGGCGATGAGGTCGTCTGTCACAAGCTGCGCCCCCTTCAGGGCGCCGCAATGGACCGCCTTGTAGCCGACGGCGTCCAGCTCGTCAAGCGAGGAGAGCGCCCCGCCGGCGATCAGCTTTTCCACGCAGAGGGCAAAGGCGTCCCCGTGGACGGGGCAGACGCACGCGCCTTTCTCGGTTTTATCTCCGACCGTGACGCTGTACGCGCCGGACGGAGCGCCGATGCTCTCCACTTCTCCCGTGGCGAGGACCGCTTCCCCCGCGCCGAAGTCAAAAAGCTTGAACTTGAAGCTCGTGGAACCGAGGTTCAGCACGATCACGTTCCGGATCTTTTTCATAGTAACTCCTTCGGAAAGAAAAACCGCACGGAAAAGTGCGGTTTTTCCTTCTCGTTTTCTTATTCGCCGTACTTTTCGGCAAAGGCGCGCATCGCCTTCTCGAAGCAGAGCATCGGGACGCGGGCGGAGCCGGCGCCGATCAGGCCGCCCTGATAGTTGAACATACCGCCGTGGATCTCGGGGCAGATCCCGGTCTCGAGCACCTTGCGGATGTCGATGCCGATCGGCAGGAAGTCGAAGTCGATGTTCGGAACGGGGAAGTTGTGGTTCGGCGCGATGCAGATCTGCTGCATCTCGCGGGTGATCCCGATCGCGTCTTTCAGTTTCAGACCGCGCAGACTGCACACGATAGGAGAGGCGGCGGCGGCCAGACCGCCCATGCCGTAGCACTCGACCACGCAGGAGTCGCCGATCCAGGGGAGCTGATCCTTCTCGGTGAACTTCGAGGAGGTGTAGCGGCCCTTCATCATCGGGGCGGGCGCGGTGAACCACTGATCGCCGAGACCGGCGACCTTGATGCCGAAGTCCACGCCGTTTCCGCAGACCGCGGTGACCATCGTGGAGTAGGGGGTGCCGACGGCGGAGAGCATCGAAGCGCGCGCCGCTCCCTGCCCGAAGCAGTGGAAGAAGCGGGGCGTTTCCACGATGTAGTTGATCGTCTTCATCAGCTGCTCCTTCGGGAGATCGAGCTTGAAGATCTCAGGCAGGATCGCCTTGTCAAAGAGCAGGTCGGACGCGGTCTGGCGGGTGTGGTTTTCGTCGCCCATCTGCAGGGATTCGGCCAAGATCGGCTTGGTCGCAAGACCGCCGCGCGCCTTGACCGCCATTGCCATCACGGGGAGCAGCTCCTCGCGCATATACCGGAGATAGTCTGCGATCTCCTCAGAGTAAAGCCCCCAGCCGCAGAAGCCGCCCTGGTTCGGGCCTTCCGCCGGGAAGGTCGCGGCGATCTTGCCGGTCGCGCGATCCTCGGTGATGATCATCGCCACGCTTTTGGTGATGATGCCGGTGCCGGCGCCGACGGTGTTGGTGTCCAGCGCGGAGAGGAGTTTGATCTTGCCGCCCTCGATCAGCTTGATCGCCTCCGCCTCGGTCTTCGCCCAGCCCTCAAAGAGGCAGGCGGACACAAGGCCGCGGCGGTGCAGCATGACCATGTCCTCATACTCGATCGGAGGACCGGAATGGATGACGGTATAGTCGTCGAGCCCCTCGATGACCTCGCCCGCGGGACGGACGTCGATCCAGTAGGGATCGGAGTTGAGAAGATATCCGACCGCCTTTTCGTTGGCGGCCTCGATCTTTGCCTTGAGATCGGGCTTTTCCAGCTTCAGCTTGGCGTTGACCACGTCCGCGTTCAGCTTGAAGGGCGGGCGCCATTGCAGCTGGGTCGCCTTGACGTTCTGGGAGACGAGCGCGTCGTAGAAAAACTTCAGACCGACGTTGACAACGCGCAGATCGCTTGCATACGTTTTTTCTTCCATCGTAGTTCTCCTTATCTGTTTTCCAGCGCGGCCATCAGAGCGCTTGCCAGTTTGGTGCTTTCATAGTTGCTCGCGGTCACGATGACGCCGGCGTCGCTGAGCATCTTCTTGCAGGCGGGAACGTCCTGGGGATCTTCCAGCGAGCCGCAGATGTTGGCGATAAAGGTGACGTGATCCTTCCGCTCGGCGAGGATCTTCTTGCAGGCCTCGGCAAAGGGACGGACGGGATCGAGGTGCACGCCGGGGCCGGTGATGAAGTCCATCGTCACGACGGCGACGGATTCGTCCTCCAGCTCGCGGTTGAGGCGCTTGAGCTTCAGCGCGGGGTCAAAGATCGGGTGCGGCGCTTCCGCCGTGAAGTCCTCGGCGCCGAGGTCGAGGATGCAGTGCCCGACGCTGACGTTGTGGTCCTTGATCTGCTCCGCGTACTTGGTGTTCAGGTTGGAGTGGAGCTTGACGCCCTTGTTGTGCTCGGTGTAGTAGATCATGCCCTCTTCGGTGAAGGTGCCGCCCGAGAAGAGCCCGCGGACGTACTTCTGTTCCGGCCGGTAGAGCTTCATCTCGCGCTCGACGATCGCCCGGATCTCTTCGTCGGAGAAGCCGATCTTCGGCGCCTTTCCGGTCACGAGACGGACCGCCTCGATCGCGGCGCCCTCCAGACTGTACGCCGGATGGACCTTGTGGCCTTCAAAGAGCTTTTCGTTTCCGCCGAGGAAGATCGCAACGACCGGCTTGCGGAGCTTATCCGCCTCGCCGAGGATCTTATCCATCACGGCGAGGTCCGCTAATTTGGAGACGAGCACGATCAGCTCGGTGTCGGGGTCCGCCTCGAGGCGGTGCATCCCGGCGAGCATCGTGATCCCGCCGATCTTCGGGAGCAGGTCGTGTCCGCCCGTCCCGATGATCGAGGAAACGCCGAGCCCGTACTGTTCGATCAGGCACCCGACCTCCTGCGCGCCGGACCCGGAAGCGGCGACGATGCCGACCGGACCGCGGCGGATGATCGAGCCGGCCGCCAGCGCGACGCCCTTGATCAGACCGACGCCCGCGTCCGGGCCCATCACGAGCTTGCCGTGTCTGGCGCCGAACTCCTTGATCTCCAGCTCCTCGTCAAGGGTAACGTTGTCGGAAAAAATGAAGACGTCGAGACCCATCGAGATCGCGCGCTTGGCCTCCTCCGCCGCGTATTCGCCCGGCAGGGAGATCTGCGCGAGATCGTATCCGTCCTCGCGGAGGTCGATCTCGGAGAGGGATTTGTAGGAAACGGCGCCCTCCTCGCCCGTGGTCTTGTGGTCGATCAGGTCCATGATGAGTTTGCAGGCTTCGTCCCATTTCGCCTCGGACTCCGCCGTGATCGCGATCATCAGGTCGTTCGGCGTGGTATCCTCGGGAACGGTGTAGCCGAGGTCCTGCAGGACCTCGATATTGGCGGCGGAACCCATCGACGTCTCGGCGTTTTCGATCCCGCCGAGGGCCTTGACCTTGTCGCCGATCCCCATCAGAGAGACTGAATCGACGTAGCGGTTCTTTTTCAAAATGACTTTTTTCATTTTGTTCCTCTTTTCGTTTTCAAAATTATGCCTCGATCGGCAAACGGACGGCGGAAAGCGCCCCGTCGGCGTCCGCCGAGACGACGGTACGGTATTTTCCCTCTTTCTCCGGACGGGAATCGGTGCGGACGTGGCAGCCGCAGGTTTCCGTCCGCAGGCGGGCGGAACGCGCCAGCGCCAGCGCGGTCAGGAGATCGTTTTCCAGCCGCAGGATCGCAAGGGAGAGGGTAAAGGAGGCGCCGACGGTCGCAAAGGCGCGGACCTCCGCGAGAAGCGCGGAAAGGGTCTCGTCCGCCCGCTCCAGCCCTTTTTCCTCGCGCAGGACGTTGAGATCCTCGGAGAGGATCTTCTGCATCCCGGCGCGGATCTCGCCGAGGCGCTCCGGCGCCGGTTTTTCTCCCGGCCGCCCCGCAAGTTCTTCCATAAAGGCCTCGCAGGGGAGATAGCCGGCGGAGGAAAAGCCGTCCGCAAAGGCGGCGGCGCTTTCTCCCGCGATACTGCCGAAGACGAGCGTCTGGAGCCCGGCGTTCCCGCCGAGCCGGTTGGCGCCGTGCACGCCGCCGGTCACTTCTCCGCAGGCAAACAGCCCGGAGAGCCCCACGACCGAGCAGTCCGGATTGATCCGGACGCCGCCGAGGGAGGTGTGAGCCGCCGGCGCGATCTCAAAGGGCGTTTCGGCGATGTCGATCCCGACATCGGCGTACCGCTTGACGTAGGAAGAATAGAGCCGGTCGAGCTTTTCACGGCCGACGCCGGTCGCGTCGAAGTAGACGCCGCCGTTCTCCGTTCCTCTTCCTTCCGCGATCTCGCGGAAGATCAGGCGGGACTGCACGTCCTTGTTGACGCATTCTCCCTCGGGGGAGTGGTCGAGCATGAAGCGGCGCCCGTCCCTGTTGCGCAGGACCGCGCCCTCGTAGAACATCGTGGTGATCACGCTTTTTCCGCGCAGGGCGGCGGGGGCGACGGCGGCGCTCGGCTCAAACTGAACGAACTCCATATCGGTCAGGGAGGCGCCGGCGCACAGCGCCATGGCGGCTCCGTCCCCTCCGATGTCGCCCGAGTTGGTGGAGAAGGGGAAAACGTTGCAGAACCCGCCGCAGGCCAGGACCGTTACGCCCGCGTTGATCACGGTGTAGGAGTCGGTCTTTTTGTCCGCGACGACGGCGCCGAGTACCCGCCCGTCCCTGACGCGCAGACGCAGCGCGCGCGCCTGCGGGAAGAAGGCGACGTTTTCGTTCGCCTTCAGCTTCGCGTTCAGGGAATTGAGCAGGGAAACGCCGGTGTGGTTGCCCGCGCTCGCCACCCGCGGCACGCTGGCGCCGAGGGGGCGGAGCAGGGAATAGGAGCCGTCCTCTTTTTTATCGAAGGAGACGCCCAGCTCGTCAAGAAGCGGGAAAAGCTCGGCCGCCTTGCGGCAGAGAGCGCCCGCAAGGGCGGGGTCGGATTGCTCGCGCCCGCCCTTGTAGGTGTCTTCGTAGAAGAGCTCGGGGGAATCGTGTTCGTCCAGCGGCATATTGAAGCCGTGGATATAGGGGGAGGCGCCGACCCCGTCGCCGACGACGGCGATGCTCCGCCCTTCTTTTTTGGCCAGTTTCAGCGCCGCCACAAGTCCGGTCACGCCGGACCCGATGACGAGCGCGTCATATTGGCGAACGTTGAAATTCTTTAACATGATCAGACTTCCCAGATGCCGCCCTTGGCCATCGAACCGACGTTCTTGACGAAGAGGTTGAGGAATCTCGGATACTTGGAAGCGGGGAACTCAAAGTGGAACTTGGAGAGACGCTCGCGGATCACGTCCTCCGGCACGCAAAGGTTGATCTTCCGGCCGGTCACGTCGATCTCGATCTCGTCTCCCTCCTCGATGATGGCAAGCGGGCCGCCGAGCGCCGCTTCCGGAGAGACGTACCCGACGGAGAGTCCGCTCGTGCCGCCGGAGAAGCGTCCGTCGGTGATGACGGCGCAGGAGTTAAAGAGGTTGAGATGCCCCTTCAGCTCTTCCTGGAAGGTGAAGGCGGTGGTGCCGAAGCGCCCTCTCAGACCGAGGAAGCGGATCACGCAGGCGTCGCCCTCGCGCACGTTGCCGGAGCGCAGGCACTCAAGCGCGTCGTCGAGAGAATTGAAGACGCGGGCGGGGCCCTTGTATTTCATCAGCTGGGTCGGAACGGCGGCGATCTTGATGATCGCGCCCTCGGGCGCGAGGTTGCCGTAGAGAACGCCGATGCCCGGCTCGGTCATGACGGGGTTATCCAGACTGTGGATCACGTCGGAGTTGTAAACGACGGCGTTTTCCACGTTCTCGCGGACGGTCTTGCCGGTAACGGTCAGGCAGTCGCCGTCGATCTTGGGGAGCAGCTGCTTGAGCATCGCGGAGGTGCCGCCGGCGAGGTCGAAGTCCTTGAGGTTATACATACCGCTCGGCGCGAGGTGGGAGAGCAGCGGAATGTTGTTCGACGCCTCGTCAAAGTATTTCCACCACGGAATATCGGTGTAGCCGCACTCGTGGGCGATCGCGGGGATATGGAGGATCAGGTTGGAGGAAGCGGCGACCGCCATATCCAGCTTGATCGCGTTCTTCACGGCCTCAACGGTCATCACCTTGCGGGCGGTGATCCCCTCGTCCACGAGGTTCATGATCTGCTTGCCGGCGCGGTAGGCGGTCAGGTAGATCTGGCTGGAGACGGCGGAGGTGGAGGAGTTGTTCGGCAGCGTCATGCCGAGCGCCTCCGCGATCATGCACATACTGTTCGCGGTGGTCATCGAGGTGCAGCCGCCGCAGATGCCCCAGCTGTGCGCGATCAGGTCGTTGTAGACGTCCATGTCCATCTTGCCGGCCTTCGCCGTGCCGACTTTATCCTGGGCGTGGATGTGGAGCACTTCCTTGCCTCTGTCCTGGCCGAGGGGCATATAGCCGCCGGTCACGATGATCGTCGGGATGTCAAGACGGGCCGCCGCCATCAGATAGCCGGGAACGATGGAGTCGCAGGTGCAGAGCATGACCATCCCGTCGAAGAAGTTGCCCTCGACGGTGATCTCGACCTGGTCGGCGATGGAGTTACGGGAGGGGACTTCGATGTACTTGGGGTCTTTGAGGACCATCCCGTCGCAGATGCCGGTGGTCATCACTTCCAGCGGCAGGCCGCCCGCCTCGCGGATGCCCTGTTTCACTCTCTCGGCGAGCTTGTTGAGATGGACGTGGCCGGGGTTGTACTCGTTCCAGGAGTTGACGACGCCGATCAGCGGGCGGTGCAGCTCCTCCTCGGAGTAGCCCATTCCAAGCATCAGGCCGCGGCGGCATTCCTCCGCCTCGCCGAACTCCCAGCAGGAGCGCATATCTTCGTATTTTTTCTTTTTCAGCATGGTTTTTTCCTCTTTCTGTATGTAAAATTATTTCTTTTTCGTGCCCTGATCGGCAAAATGGGGTTCAAACGCGTGCTCCCAGCTCGGCTTGATGTCGTAGGCGTTGATCGGGCTGCCGTCGTCGAGCATCTTGTCGATGCAGCCGTCGACCGACTGTCCGCCGTCGATCACCAGCGTCTCGCCGACGATGAAGCGGCTCTTTTTCTCGTCCGCGAGGAAGAGCATGGCGGGGGTGATATCGTCCACGCTGCCGAGGAACCCGGCGGGGATCTTCCGCAAAAAGCCCTCTTCAAGATCGGACTTGCTGTACCGGTCGGTCGCCTTCGTCGCGATAAAGCCGGGGGCGATGCCGTTGACGCGGATTCCGTAGTGGATCGCCTCGATGCCGAGGTTCTTGGTGAACATATTCAGACCGGCCTTGGCCGCCGCGTAGGGAAGCACTCTTCTTCTGACCCACGGGATCAGGCTGTGGACGGAGCTGACGTTGATGATCGCGCCGTGGATGCCGTTTTCGATCATATTGATCATCGCGTAATGGGAGAGATAGGCAGCTGCGTTGAGGTTGAGCTTGATCTGGGAATCCCAGTAGTCCATCGGCATCTTGTCAAAGCCGCCCTCGGGGATGGTGAGGGCGCCGCCGGCGTTGTTGATCAGCACGTCGATCGTGCCGAAGCGCGCGAGGAAGTCCTCCATCATCTTTTTGCAGACGTCGTGCTCGCCGACGTCGCCGCCGAGGAGGATCGTTTCGACCCCGTATTTTTCACATTCCGCGGCAACGGCTTTGGCGCCGTCGGGGTTTTTGTTGTAGGTCACGCCTACGTTATAGCCTTCTTTGGCAAAGGCGATCGCGGTCGCGGCTCCGATCCCGTGGGAGGAGCCGGTGATCAGTACGTTCTTGCTCATGTTAAGCCCTTTCTTTTTTGATTTCTCTGATATGGGAGTCCACCGTCAGCAGCGCGAGGAAGAGATAGGAGGGATGGACGCCGTGCACCGCGTCGATCAGCGCTTCGGCGATCTCCGGCTCGCTCTTCCCGCAGGCGTACATCGCGCGGATGAAGCCGTCGTAGAAGGCGACGAGCTCCGAACAGGTCTCGAGATACTTCGTCACGTTCTCCCGGCCGAAAGCGGAGATGCCGACGGGGTTGTAGTCGTGCCCGGTGATCAGATTGTCCGCGCCGAGGTTAAGCAGCCGCCGCAGCGTCGCCTGATAGGAGGGGAGATCCATGTAAAGCGCCATGCCCTGGCTGTCCGTTCCGTTTGCCTGGAGGGAGTCGCCGCAGACGAGCGTGCCCGTCACGGTGTCGAGCCAGCAGACGGTGTCGGTGTCGTGCCCCGCAGCGGGGATGAGACGGAAGCGCCCGGCGACGACCGCGTCGTCCCCGATCACCTCGTCCGGCTCGATGCCGGTCAGCCCGACGGAGGGAGCGGGACTGTATGCGGGGAAGACCGCGCGGATCGCCTTGTTATATTTCAGCGGGTCGCGCATCTTCGGCAGGGATTTATCGTAGCACCAGATCTTCACGGAGGGGGCAAGCTCGCGGATCCTCGCGTGTCCGCCGACGTGGTCGCCGTGCGTGTGCGTGCAAAGGAGGTCCGAGATATCGGAAAGCGAGAGGCCCATTTCCGCAAGAGCGGGAACGATCGTGTCGTCCACCCGTTCCTTCTGGTTGGAGGAGTCGATCAGGACCTTGCGGCCGGAGCCGTCCGCCTCGCCCGTGCAGAGGATCACGCCCGTCCACACGTTGGAAAACGGCACCTTCAGCAGGTAAAGATCGCCGACGATCTTTTCAAACTTGTTCATATCCTTATTTCCTCTGGATCGAACGGATCTTCGCCACGATCTTTTCGGCGTTCGCCTTGATCTCGTCGTAGTCGCAGGTGCCTTTCGTCGGGTTGACCAGCGCCGTCCCGAGGGAGACGGCGTAGGCACCGTCCTTGAACCACGCCTCGATGTTGTCGATGTTCACGCCGCCGACGGGGATGCAGCGCGCCTGCGGGAGGGGACCCATCACCGCTTTGATGAAGCCGATGCCCACGGCGCTCGCCGGGAAGACCTTGACGATATCGCAGCCCGCGTCCATCGCCGCCACGATCTCGTTGAAGGTCTGCACGCCCGGCATATAGGCGATGCTGTACCGGTTGCACATTTTGGCGACTTCGAGGTTGAAGTTCGGCGCGAGGATGAAGGAAGCGCCGGCAAGGATGGTCTGCCGCGCCGTCTCGGGGTCGAGGACGGTGCCGGCGCCGACGTAGGCGTCGAGGTGCTTTTCCTCGATCTCTTTTGCGATCGAGGAGATGATGTTCAGCGCGCCGGGGGTGGTCATCGAGATCTCAAGGATCGTCACGCCGCCGTCCATGATCGCGCGCGCCCGCACCATCGCGTCCTTTTCGTTGCTGTCCCGGACGATGCCGACCAGCCCGTATTTGTGCATATTCTGGATCACGCTGTGTTTCAGGATTTCCATAACAGTCTCCTTTCGCTTTTGGCGTTGTTATCTCTGGATGCGGCCGTTGCCGCTGCCGGCGATCAGGGCTTCCACGTCTTCTCTGCCGTAGCGGACGAAGTCGCCGTAGATGGTATGCTTCAGGGCGGAACCGCCGATCGCGTAGTTGATGATCTTCTCGTAGTCCTCGCCGTAGTGGCGGAAGGCGTAGATCAGCGAACCGCCGAAGCTGTCGCCGCCGCCGATGCGGTCGACGATGTCGGTGATCGCGTATTTGCGGCTCTGGTAGAAGCCCTCTCTCGTCGCCAGCACGCCGGACCAGTTGTTGATGTCGGCGCTCACGCTCTCGCGCAGGCTGACGGCAAGGGCCCTCACGTTCGGGTAATCCCGCATGATGATGTCCGCGAGGTCCTTATACTTGGAAACGTCCAGCTTGCCGGCGTCCACGCCGGTCTCCATCCGGATGCCGAGGCATTTCTGGCAGTCCTCCTCGTTTGCGATCATCACGTCGATGTACTTTGCGATCTCGGGCATCACCTCGATCGGCTCCTTGCCCCATTTCCACAGCTTTTTGCGGTAGTTGAGGTCGCAGGAGACGGTGATCCCCTTCTTTTTGCACGCCTTCAACGCTTCCAGCGTCAGATCGCAGAGGGAAGCGGAGAGGGCGGGGGTGATGCCGGTCACGTGGAACCAGTCCGCGTCCTCGAGCACCTTGTCCCAGTCGATGTCGCCCGGTTTGAGGTTGGCGACGGCGGAGTCGGCGCGGTCGTAGAGGACCTTGGAGGGGCGCATATTGGACCCGGTCTGGGTAAAATAAAGCCCCAAACGTCCGCCCTCCACCATTTTCACGTCGTCGGTCCCGACGCCGAAGCGGTGCAGTTCCGCAACGGCGGCGCGGCCGAGATCGTTTGCCGGCAGAGCGGAAACGAAGGAGGCGCGGTCGCCGTAAGCGGCGACGGCAACGGCCACGTTTGCTTCCGCGCCGCCGAAGGTGGCGACGAAGTTCGGGGTCTGGAGGATCACCTCGCGGCCGGGAGGCGTGAGGCGAAGCATCAGTTCGCCGAAGGTAACGACTTTTTTCATTTGCATTTCTCCTTGCTTTTCGCCGTTTATTTTTTGCGAATGGTATTACAGTTACATTTTATATCAAACCCTCTCTAAAGTCAATTAAAAAGTTCAGTTTGGTTCGGATATAGGGAAAAGGAGATTGACTTTTCGGAAAAACCCGAAAAATCCCCGGGATCAAGGGAAAAAAGGGCGCGGAAAAATGAAAAAAACTGTACGATCAGGCGACCTTTTTGTAAAAAAGAAAGGGCGGACAAAAAGCGCCCATCTTTATTTTTCTGTAATGGTTTTTCCCGCTCTTCGGCAGGGGAAAACAGGATTGTTTTTCGGGAACAGGGCGCGGGGAAAAAAGCATACGCGCCCTCCTTTTCGCATAGGATAGAGCGGATAACGACCGGTCGCAAATCGCCGGACGAAAAGGAGAAACGATATGGATAAAAAATGGGAGAAAAAACCGGACCGGACGGACCGCGCGGCAAAGGACCCCGCTCCCCTCCCGCCAAAGGAGGAAAAAAAGATCAGCCGCGTCGTGTGCGGAGAGCCGGTCTATACCGAGGTTTCCGAGGAGTTCACGCTGCCGGAGTACGAGCCGGAGATCCGCCGGATCCTGCGCGTTTCCGCCCGCGTTCTGCCGTCCGGCCGCTATATCGGCGCGGGCAAGGCGGAGTTTGCCGGCACCGTCCTTTACAGTCTCCTCTATCAGGGCGAGGAAGGGAAGACGGCGGACCTGCCGCTTTCCTCCGAATATCATATCACCGCCCCCCTCGCCGACGCGGAAAAGGACCTGCGCGTCTTTGCCGAAACGGAGGCGGAAAACACCGTCTGCCGTCCCACGGGCCCCCGCAAGGTCAGCTTCCGCACCCGCCTGAAAAGCCGGATCGAGCAATGGGACGAGGAGACGTTCCCCTCCGTGGAAAGCGCCTCCGGCTCGCCGGAGATGCTTTCCGTCCCCGCCGTTTCCTGCCGGCTGACGCGGACGACGACGGGCGAGTTCGAGATCGCGGGCGAGGTCGGGCTCGGCGGCGCCCTCCCCCTCGGCTGCGACGGGACGCTCGCCGTCCTTTCCGCCGTGCCCGGCGCCGGCTCCGTCAGCGTCAAGGGCGAGCTCTGGGCAAGGATCACGGCGGAGCGGGAGGGGCGCCTTGTCAGCCTGACCAAGCGCTTCCCGTTTGAGGAAACGGCGGATCTCCCCGGTGTGAACCCCTCCTCTTCCTGCCGGGCCTCCGCCCGCTGCTGGTCCTGCCGCGTGGACGGGGAGGAAGGAGCGGAGAGCGCTTACCTCACCGCCGTCTGCGAGGTGGAGGTCGAATGCGCGGAAAACGTCGTCTCCCCCGTCGTCACGGACGCCTATCTCGTCGGCGCTCCCTCGGAAGCGGCGAGTGTGAAAAGGACCTTCGCCCCCTGCCTGTTCTGCCGTTCCTTCCACGTTTCCGTCAGCGGGAAGAAGGCGCCGGAGGAGGGACTTTCCCCGGAATACGCCGTCTTCACAGGCGGGGAAGTCTCCCTGTCCGCGCCCGAGGTGCGCGCGGCGGAGATGCTCTTTTCCGGGACGGCCGTCGTCAGCGCCGCCTGCCCTTCGCCGGGCGGGGAGGGCGCTCCCGCGTCCGCCGTGCGGATCGATCTCCCCTTCAAGGCGAGCGCCCCTCTCACGGCCGGCGCGTCTTTTGCGGGCGGTCCTCTCTCCGGGGTCTGGAAGGCGCAGCTCACCGGCGTTACCCTCCGCCCGGACGGGGAAAACCTCTCGGTCGAGGCAGAGGTGGAGATCAGCGCCCGCGTGACCGAGGAGCGGACGGTAACGGCGGTCAGCTCGCTTTCCTCCGCCGCCGTCCCGCCGGAGGAAACGCGCCCCGCCGCGATTACCGTGTATTACCCGCAGGACGGGGATACGCTCTGGTCGGTCGCCAAACGTTTTTCCGTCCCGCTCGCCGCGCTGACCGCTTTAAACGGTCTGGACGCCGCCGCCTCGGAGCGGGCGGCGATCCCCGAGTCGCTCGACGGGGGCGCCTCCCTTGACGTGGCGCGCCCCTCCCCCCGCCTCTGACCGAACGGCGCCCCGCGCGGGTATTTCGCGCGGGGCGCCGTCTGCCGAAAGGACGCCGGACGCTTGACTTCTTTTTTTCTCTTTGATATACTGAAACTATGAAAGAGAAAAAGAAAGTCCGTCCGTTCCCGGACGGAAGGGAAAACCGGAAAAAAGAAAGGGCGCCGCTCGGCCGCGGGGAGAAGATCCTCTTCGGCTGCTGCGTCTTTCTCGGCGTTTTCATTTTCGTTCTTTTCTTTGCCTACCGGATCCGGCAGTTCATCTTCAGCGAGGGACTTTCCGCCGCCCTGCTCGCGGATCTTATGTGCCTTTTCTCCCTTCTGCCGCTTTTCTGTTACCGGCCCCTGCGGAAAAAACGTGAAAAGCTCGCTCTCGTCCTGCTCTGGATCTATTTTTTCCTCGCGCTTTTCTTCTTCGTTACCTTCGTGATCCACGTTTTCCAGACCGTGATTTTCCCGCCGGCGGATACGCCGCTCTCCGAGCTTTCCGCCGATCCGGTGATCCTCGTTTTCGGCGCCAAGATCACCGGCGCCGGTCCCGGCGTGCCGCTCCGGCGGCGGCTTGACGCCGCCTGCGAGCTGCTCTCCTCCTTCCCGGACGCCGTCTGCGTCGTCAGCGGCGGGCAGGGGGCGGACGAGCCCCGGCCCGAGGCGGAGGTGATGCGGGACTACCTCGTCAGCTCCGGGATCGACCCCGGACGGATCTTCTGCGAGAGCGAGTCCTCCGATACCGTTTCCAATATCGAAAACTCCCTTGCGCTGATGCGGGAAGAAGGCCTTTCCGAGAGGCAGCTCGTCTGCGTTTCCACGCGCTTTCACCTCCGGCGGATCCTTTCGCTCTTTTCCGAGCGCGGGATGACGCCCGCGGTGATCTCGGCGGATTCTCCCACGGTCGACGCGCTCGTCTTCTCCGTGATCCGCGAGTATTGCTCCCGCCTCAAGCTTGCCCTCGGTGTTTGAACGGAAAAACCGCTTTGCCGGCCGGCATTTTCAGAGCAGATCGGTCAGGCGGATCACGTCGCCCGCTCCCATCACAAGGAGCGTCTCGCCGGGGGAGAGTGTGGCGGAAAGGTGCTGCGCCAGCTCCTCAAAGGAGGGGTAGGCAACGGCGCCCGGGATCGCCTTTGCCAGCTTTTCGGAGGAGACGCCGAGGTCGTCCGTTTCCCGCGCGGCGTAGATCGGCAGCAGGCAAACCTCGTCCGCGCCGGCAAGCGCTATGGCGAACTCGTCAAAGAGCTCCGCCGTCCGCGAGTAGGTGTGCGGCTGGAAGGCGCAGACCACCCGGCGGGAGCCGGTCGCCTTCACCGCGCGCAGCGTGGCGGCGATCTCGGTCGGGTGGTGAGCGTAATCCTCAAAGACGCTTGCGCCGTTTACCGTTTTTTTGAACTCCATCCGGCGTTTCGCGCCGGTAAAGCCGGAGAGGGCGGCGGCGGCCTTTGCGCGGTCCGCGCCGCACAGCTCGCAGGAGGCGAACGCCGCGAGCGCGTTGTAGACGTTGTGCTCTCCGGGAACGGAGAGGGAAGCGGCAAAGACCGCGCCGTCCGGGGCGACGATCTCAAAGGAGGGACGTCCGTTTTGCAGGGTGATCTTTCGCGCCCGCCAGTTTGCCGTTTCCGCAAGACCGAAGGTGCGGCAGGGGAGCCCCGCAAGCGCCTCTCTGACGGAGGGGTCGTCCGCGTTGGCAAGCACCGTGCCGCCCTCCGCCAGCGCCAGCTCCGCGTAGCGGCGGAAGGAGGCGCGGATCGCGCCGAGATCGGCAAAGTAGTCGCCGTGATCGAACTCGATATTCAGGATCACCGCCGTCGTCGGGCAAAAGGAGAGAAAATTGTCCATATACTCGCAGGCTTCAAAGATAAAGTTCTCCCTGCCGCCGATGCGGTAGGCGCCGCCCAGCTCCCCGTATTCGGCGCCGGAGACCACGGTCGGGTCAAGCCCGCAGGCCAGCGCGAGATGGGACGCCATCGAGACGGCCGTGGATTTTCCGTGCGAGCCGGAAACGCCCACGCGATGCCGGTAGGCGCTCATGATATAGCCGAGAAAATCGGCGCGGGAAACGAGAAAAAGCCCCCGGCGCACCGCCTCCCGGTATTCGGGATTATCCGGGGAGATGGCGACCGTGTAGACGAACACGCCCGCGTCCCCCAGGTTGTCCGCGTCGTGCCGGTAGACGATCCGGATCCCTTCCTCCTCCAGCCGGCGGGTAAGCGGGGAGGACTTGCGGTCCGAGCCGGAAACGGAAAAGCCCCGCAGCCTGGCGATATGCGCCAGCGAGGACATGTGGATCCCGCCGATCCCGCAGAAAAAGAGGCTTTTTTCCTTTTGCAGCGCGGCGGCGATCGCCTCGGCTCCGTGCCGCGTGTTGGAAAGCGACATGACAAGACCTCCTGAATTAACAAAAAGTTCAAAAAAAATTAACTTTACGTCGCAATTTGTCTTTGCTTTGTTCGCATACTTTCTTTTTCACTACGATATAATAAAACCAGTTGGCAGACCGCTTTGGCTGCATTTGGAGGAAGAAAAAATGGAAATCACAGATATCAAAGTAAGGAAACTGTTTGACGGCGGACCGATGAAAGCGATCGTTTCCGTTACCTTTGACGGGCAGCTCGCGCTCCACGACGTCAAGGTGATCAACGCGAGGGACAAGGTCTTTATCGTGATGCCGAGCCGCAAAAACCCCGACGGGACGTACCGCGACATCGTACATCCCATCAACTCGGAGTTCCGCAAAAACCTGGAAGACCAGGTGATCGAAGCGTACAACCGCGAGCTTGCCATCGAGGAGGCGAGAAAAGAGCTGGCGGGCGATTTTGAGAGCGCCGCCTATGCGGCCGAGGCCGACGATTCCGCAGCGCCCGCGTTTCACGCCGGCGCCGAAACGACGGATCTCTGATCCTTTACCAGTATACACCGCAGCGCGTCTGCTGTCAACGAAAAAAGCCGCTTATCCAAGCGGCTTTTTCTTTTCAGGCGTCTTTCTTTTCTTCTTCCGGCTTTACGATCAGTTTCCCGTCGTAATAACCGCAGGCGGGGCAAACGCGATGGGGCTGCGTATACTCGCCGCAGTTCTTGCATCTGACCACGCTGGGCGTATCGAGCTTCCAGACGTTGGAGCGTCTTTTGTCTCTGCGCGCTTTAGACGTTTTTCTCTTCGGGACAGCCATGATTCACACCTCCTCGATAGCGGACGACCGCATCGTACTTTTTCAGTTTGATTTTTTTGGGGTCTCCTCGTCGGGGAAGCGCATCGTGCGCAGTACGTCCCAACGGGGGTCGTGCGTGTCTTTTTTGCAGCCGCAGTCGCCGCCGGAAAGCGGCTTGCCGCAGACGGGACAAAGACCGGGGCAGTCGGGAGAACAGAGCACCTTCTCGGGGAAATAGCAGATGATCGCATCGGAAAGGGAAGGCGTGAGGTCGAGCATTCCCCGCTCGGCGATCAGATATTCGTCCGAATAATCCGCGATCTCCTCTTCATGGGAGAGAGTGCCCTTTTCGGCTACCGTGCGTTCCATTCCGAACTCAAGCGTCCCCGAAACGGGCGTAAGGCACCGGGCGCATTCGCCCTGCCACGGCACCGTGACGGAAAGGGTGAGCCGGAGACATCCCGCGGGACCGGCGATCCTCCCGGATGCGTGCGCATCCTCGGGGAAGACGACGCCGGCAAGGGCGACCGGCGGCTCCGGACCGAGCTCCGGCCGAAAAGAAAAGTCAAGATCCATCCCACACGTTCTGCCGGCGAGAAGTTCCTTGATATCGACCGTCATAGCATCCTCCGGACCGTTTTTACCGGTATGCAAAATAGGGCAAGTGTTATTATACACACAACTTTTTCGCTTGTCAAGGTTTTTGCGCCGGGATTTTTTATTTTTCTTTCTTTACAAGCCTTTCGCCGCGTGTTACAATCAAAGAAAAAACGGGAGAAAACGATGGCGAAACGGGAAAGACAAAAAGCAAAGCTCCTTTACCTGCAAAAGATCTTTCTGGAGCGGACGGACGAGGAGCATCCTCTCTCAACGGCGGCGCTGATCGCGGCGCTGGAGGAGTACGGCGTGTCCGCGGAGAGAAAAAGTATTTACAGCGACGTAGCGGAGCTGTGCGCCTTCGGGATGGATATCGTCCGGACGCCGGAGCGCGCGGGCGGGTACTACCTCGCTTCCCGCGAGTTCGAGACGGCGGAGCTCAAGCTGCTCGTCGACGCCGTGCAGTCCTCCCGCTTTATCACAAAGAAAAAGACGGAGGGGCTCATCCGCAAGCTGGAAGGGCTTGCCGGCCGGCGCGACAAAAGCAAGCTGGAGCGGCAGGTCTTCGTCTCGAACCGCATCAAAACGATGAACGAGAGCGTTTTTTATGCGGTCGACGCTCTGCACGAAGCGATCAGCGAGGATCGCTGCGTTTCCTTCCTTTATTACGATTGGAACGAAAAAAAGGAAAAGGTCGCCCGCCACGGGGGGAGGGAATACCTGGTCAGCCCCCTCTCTCTCATCTGGGACGACGAAAACTACTATCTCGCCGCCGTCGACCGGCGGGACGGGATCCTCAAAAACTACCGCGTCGACCGGATGGCGCGCCTCCGCGTCCGTCCGGAACGGCGGGAAAAGAAGGAGCTCTCGAAAAGCTTTGATCCCGCGCTCTATTCCAAACGGATGTTCGGGATGTACGGCGGGGAGGTGGAAACGGTCCTTCTGCGCTGCGAAAACCGGATGGCAAACGTCATCATCGACCGCTTCGGGACCGAGCCGCCCTTCCTCTGCCGCAAGGAAGGGACGTTCGACGTGCCGGTCAGCGTGGCGGTCAGTCCCCTGTTTCTCGCCTGGATCATCAACTTCGGCGGCGCGATCGAGATCCTCTCCCCCGGCTGGGTGCGGGCGGAGCTGGTGAAGCTGGCGCAAAGCGCCGCGGCCGCCCACGCAGGCGCGCCGGAGGAGGGGGAGGGCTGACGGTTTTTCCCGGAACCCTTTACAAACGCGCTTTTTCGTGATAAAATAAGACCATATTTCTGTTTTTTCGGAGGAAAGATGGAAGTCAAAGTCAAAAAACTGACCGAAACGGCAAAACTCCCCGTTTACGCCAGCGAGAACGCGGCGGCGGCGGATCTTTGCTCGGCGGAGAGGGAAACGGTCACGCTTTCCCCGGGGGAAACGCGGCTTTTTCACACCGGGCTTGCGCTGGAGATCCCCGCGGGGTACGCCGGATTCGTTTACGCGCGCAGCGGGCTTGCCTCGAAGCGCGGACTCGCGCCGGCGAACAAGGTCGGCGTGATCGACGCGGACTACCGCGGCGAGGTGCTCGTCGCTCTCCACAACCACGGACTTACCGACGCCTCGGTCGAGCCGGGGGAGCGGATCGCGCAGCTGATCGTCGCCGAGACGCCGCGCTTTTCCTTTACGGAAGCGAGCGAGCTTTCCGATACCGTCCGCGGCGCCGGCGGCTTCGGCTCCACGGGCCGGACGTAACGGAGGGGCGCTGTGTTCGATACTCTCTTTAAGAACGCCCGTCTCTTTGACGGGGAACGCTTTTTTTCCGGCTCTCTCGCCGTAAAGGCGGGAAAGATCGCCGCGATCGGCGATCCGGCGCCGGAGAATGCCGCGCAGGTGATCGACTGCGCCGGGCTCACGCTCACGCCCGGACTGATCGACGCGCACCTGCATTTCGCCGGCGTCTCGGAGATCGACGCGGATCCCGCCCTCGCCTGTCTTCCTTACGGCGTGACCGCGGCCGTCGACGCCGGCGGCGCCGGGGAGAACACGCTGGAGGCCTGCGGCGTCCTCCGGCGCCGCCCGATCGGGGCAAAATACTTTCTCAACGTCTGTTCCGCCGGCTTTTCCTCGCTGCGCGCCTACCCGGAGAACGTCGATCCCGCCCGCTGGCAGGAGGATCGCATCGCGCTCCTCTTCGAGCGGTATCCCGAAGCGCTCTGCGGGCTCAAGATCCGGATGGGCCGGGAGTGCGCCGCGGATACCCGCCCCGTCGCCGAGGCGGTGCGGCTTGCCCGCTCGCTCTCGACCCGCCTGATGGTCCACGTCTCCGATCCCGCGATGCCGGCGGGGGAGATCGCCGACCTGCTCGGCGAGGGCGATATCTTCACCCATACCTATCAGGGGCGCGGCAACGGGATCCTTTTGGCGGACGGGACGGTCGACCCGCGCGTGAGGGAGGCAAGGGAGCGCGGCGTGCTCTTCGACGTGGGAGACGCCCACGTGCATTTCGCGTTTTCCGTGTTCCGGCGCGCCGCCGGGGAGGGCTTTTTCCCCGATACGGCGGGCAGCGACGTGACCGACCGCGGACTGTGCGCTCCCGGGGCCTTCTCGCTCCCCGTCGTTCTCTCCAAGCTCGTTACCCTCGGGATGGACGAGGCGGCCGCCCTGCGCGCCGCGACCTCGCGCCCGGCGGAGATCTTCGGCTTTTCCGGCGGACGGCTGCGGGTCGGCGCCGACGCCGATCTCGCCGTTTTCGCCGTTCTCTCCGGCGTCGGCTCCTTTACCGACTCCGCCGGGGAACGGATCCCCGCAAACTACCTCCTCTCTCCCCGTTTGACCATGCGGCGGGGAGCGCTCGTCTGGCGCAGCGTGGAATGGATGGGCTGACGCCCGAAACAAGACGAAAGGAAGGAAAACTCAAAATGCAAAAACCGGATATGAAGAAGATCAAAAAAAGATGGGGCGACCGCAAGGACGGCAGACTGCTGCGGGATACCGACTCGATGCATCTGATTATTCCGATGCTGTTCCCCGACCGCTGCAACAACGAGGCGTTCATCTCCGAAACGATCGATCTCACCAACCTCAACGCCTGGCTCGCCGCCCACAACCCGACCGAGGACGGTTTTCCCTATAAGCTCTTCCACGTGATCGTTTCGGCGGTTTTGAAGACGGTGATCCACCGCCCGCTGATGAACCGCTTTATCGCCAATAAAAACCTCTACGAGCGCAACTGGGTCTCCGCCTCCTTCACGGTCAAAAAAGAGTTTGCCGACGACGGCGGGGAAGCGCTTGCCATCCTCTACGCAGACGGCGAGGATACGATCGGGACCGTCCGCGAGAAGATCCGCGATCAGGTCCGCTCCTGCCGCGGCGACACGGTCGACGCCTCCACCGGCGTGATGGACGCCCTGCAAAAGCTCCCGCGGTTTCTCGTCAAAGCGATCGTCGCCTTTATGCGGATGCTCGACCGCCACGGCAAGGTGCCGCAGTCGATGATCGATTCCGACCCCTACTACGCCTCCGTCCTCCTCTCCAACCTCGGCAGCATCAAGCTGAAAGCCGGCTATCACCACCTCGCCAACTGGGGCACGACCTCCTGCTTCTGCGTGATCGGAGAGAAGAAGATGCGCCCCGTGTTCGACGAAAACGGGAACGCCGAGATGCGCGATACCGTGACCCTCGGGCTGACGGTGGACGAGCGGATCGCGGACGGCTACTACTTCTCCAAATCCGTCCGGCTCCTCAAAAAGCTGCTCGAAAACCCCGAGCTGCTGGAGCTTCCCTTCTCGACCGAAGTGGACTACTGAAAAGAAAAAACGCGCCGACCGCGGTCGGCGCGCTTTTTTCGTTCCGTTTTATTCTGCGTCGGCAAGACCTCTTTTCGCCCGGATCTTTTGATCCAGGGCGTTGACGACCCAAACGGCAAAGAACCCGATCGCGATCCCGAGGATCACGGCGGCGATGACGTCGGTGGGGTAGTGG
The DNA here is from genome assembly GCA_017450965.1 of Clostridia bacterium. Taxonomy (GTDB): domain Bacteria; phylum Bacillota; class Clostridia; order Oscillospirales; family CAG-272; genus RUG12395. Next base: position 13,641 of record JAFSSQ010000038.1, on the reverse strand, counting down.
ACGTAGAGGTAAAGCCGGGAAAAAGCGATCAGCACGGCGAGGACGAGAGATGCCCAGCCAAAGCGTTTCCGGTCGCGGATCATCAGTACCGCGGCGACCTCAAAGGAGGCGATCGTGTGCCCGGAGGGGAAGGAAAAATCCTTTTCCGGCGGGACGATCAGGGCGATCGCCTCATGGATCGCCGTGTTCTCGTACGGCCGGATGCGGGCGACAAGGGGTTTAAGGCCGAAGTTGCAGAGGATCAGCCCCGTCGTCAGCGCGGCGGCGCACATCAGCCCGGTCTTGCGCGTTTTTTTGAAGCAGATCAAAAGGAGAGCGACGGCGATCCAGCCGATGCCGGAGTGGGCGAACTCGGAGATCACCGGCATCACCGCGTCGAGAAACCCGCAGCGCCAGTGCTCGGCGATATAGTCGAGGATCGCGTAGTCAAAGCGGTAGATGGCGTCTGTCATTGTGCTGTCATCCCTCCCGAACTGGTCACCCAGTCGTAAATCAGGTACTGTCCGTCCACCTTGTGGAGGTAAACGATGAAGTCCACGTGGTCGGTATAGAGCTGGTTATTGTAGCCGATCAGCGTGTGCAGCATCGAAACGTGGCAGGAGAACTCGTGGTCGTTGTAGGCGTAAAAATCCTCCGCCTTCTGCTCGGTGAAGTTGTATCCCTTGTGCTCCCAGACGAAGGCGAGCGACCATCCCTGCTCGCGGATGCTTCCCCACAGATCCGAGTTTTGGTCGAAATAGGCGGCAAATTCGGAGATCGCGCCGTCGTTCTGCATCCGGGCGGAATACCGTTCGATCGCGTGGATCACGTAGTCGGCGTACTGCTGGCGGAGATCCTCCCGGTAGACGAGCTCGGCGGAAAAGAGGTTCTTTTCCTCGTCGTAGACGACGGGCTGCGCCTGCCCGTGGAGATCCGTGACCTTCAGCGAGTCGGTCGTCACTTTGTTAAAGAGCCCCTCGAGATAGTAGGCGACGTAGACGACCCCGTCCTCCGGCTTTTCAAGATGCTCGGCGCTGTCCGTCTTCTCGTACACGTCGGGGAGACGGTACTCCTCGCCGAGCGGGACGCCGTTGAGCGTTACTTTTGAGGAGAGGGGCGCGTAGACCGTCACGCTCTCGTGTGGAGCGGCGTAGAGAAAGAGAGAGGAAAAACCGTACTGGTCGTAGCCGCTGCGGCTCTTTTTGCCGGTATGGCTTAAGGTAAACTCCGCGACCTTCTTGTCGCCGACCTTCACGATATATCGCAGATCCCCCTTCGCGTTGAAGGTGTCGACGAAGTACTTCGTGAGGTGGGAAAAGTTCATTTTCACGGTTTCCTGTTCGGCGGAGACGCCGGTGGAGATCGCGCTGTAAGAGAGCTCGCCCTCCCCGACGAGGCCCTTCAGATAGTTTTCCATATCCGCTTCCGTCTCAAAGGGGGAGACGGTCGGCTTCGTGATCTCTTCCTCCCCGATCTTGTAGGAGACGGCGGCGTCCCGGAGGATCGCCTTGATATCGAGCGGGGAGAAGTATTTCTGATAGATCTCTTCCGCAACGTACTTCGGCTGGACCTCCTCGTACTCCCGCAAAAAAGTCTTGACCTTGATGTTCAGCGCAAACAGAAACAGTCCCGCCAGAAGGAGCAAAAAGAGGGGGATCGTCCAGAAAAGACTGAACCTTTTTTTTCCTTCGGAGGTCCGCTGCGCTCGTTGCGCGCCGCGGGAGGGGCGGCGGCGGATCTCGTTCGTCTCATTCATTTCATTTCACCTCGGTTCCGTCAATGCGAAGCAGAAACCAAAAAGTAGGAGGGCATCTTGCGCGGCGGCGTGAACGCCTTGTATTTGTTGACGAGACCCATCTTCTGGTAATCGTCGAGCGAGTTGTAGTCGATCCCGAGAACGTCCCAGTAGTCGCGGTAGTACATCATGGCGGAGGAGCCGCCGTCGAGCAGTCCCGCGGTCACGGCGCCGTAGCGGATCATCAGGTCGATCACGTCGTTGCGGGTCGCGCCGAGACTGGAGGCGGACCGCCCGTCGGTCGTGAGGAGGATGACCGTGCCGTCCGCCCGCTGGCCGATCGCGGTGCGCTGCGCCCGGGCGATGTTGTCCGGCGCGTAAAAGGTCTTGACGTTCGTGCCGTCGTTCTGGATCAGCGTGTTGTCCCATTGGAAGGAAACGCCGTCCCGGATCCCGAGCGCCTCGGCTTCCGCCCGCGTCATCCCCTCTTTTACGATCAGCTTGTTGTCGCGGTCAAAGCCGAAGAAGGTATGGGTAACGATCCCGTCGTACCAGACCTCTTTTCCACAGGAGAAGGTGATGCCGATCGGCAGATCGCCCGTTCCCTGGCCGCCGTTGTCCACGTACTCGCCCGCGTTGATCCCCGCCACGACGGGGGCGTCCGCGGTGCTGTATTTTTCCACCGCGTCAAAGATCCGGATCCCCGCGCCGCTCTGGAACTGCGCCACCCCGACGAAGACGCGGGAGGGGTCCTTGACGAGCATGATATACGCCTTGTAGCTCGGGCCGTTGACGGTAAAGTAGAGGATCCCGTCGTGCGCCTGCGACCAGTCCGGCTCGTCGGAGGTTTCCTCGCCGCCCACCTGGCCTTTTTTGTACTCGCTGTACTGGTCAAGCGGGATCACGTCGGGGACGGTCACGTGGCTTGCGTCGACGATCGCGTCCACCGTTTCCTGATCGAGGAACAGCCCGGGGACCCACTTGGTCGCGCTCGCCTGCATGGCGGAGAGGACAAGCTGATCCCGCATCGTCGTGCTGGGGCCGTGGGCGATCGTGGCGCAGACGGAGAGCAGCCCGCCGACAAGGATCACGATCAGCGTCAGCAGGATCACGAGCGTCCGCCCGATCACACGGGCGATCGGGTGGTCCTTTTTTTCTTTCCGGGCGGGGCGCGGCGGCAGAACGGAGCGCCGGCGGAAGGAGCCGGACGGCGCGCTGCCGGAGCGCGTCACGGAGGAAAAGCGGACCCGCTCTTCTCCGTTCGGAAGATTGTTGCCGGAGGTATTCATACGTGTTACGGTTCCTTTCTGAAATAACGTACCGGAGAGGTCAGTCGCGGAAGACCCAGTTTTTCTGGATGCGGAAGCTGCAAAGGAAGAGGATCGTATCCGCGATCATCTTGAAGAAGGTAACGAGAAGGGGAAGCTCGGTGCCGAAGAGAAGTTTCAGAAGCTCGACGACCCCCGTGGAGCAGAGGATCAAAGAGACGGCGAGGAGAAAATACCGGGCGAGCGTCGTGCCGAAGCGCCGTTCCGCGCCGTTCCGGAAGACCACGCCGCGGTTGATGAGAAAATTGACGAAAGCGGAGATCGCCCGCGCGCAGAAGGTGCAGACGAGGACGGCGGCAAGACCGAGCCGCGCGCCGAAAAAGTGGAAGAGAAGATAGAAGGCGATCAGATCCACCGCGGCGGACGCGGCGGAGCTGAGGCAATACTTGAGAATAAAGGAATAGATCCGTACGCTGTCCCGCACGGGATGGAAATGGGAGGCGCGGTTCTCGTCGATATAGACGGTCGCGATCGGCTGCTCCGTGAGGGGCATCTTCATCCGTTTGGCGGAGAGGAGCATATTCGTTTCATAGTCGTAGCGCTCGCCCTCCACGGTGAGCAGCGCCCCGTAATACCGGCTCGGAAAGGCGCGGAGCCCGGTCTGCGTGTCGCTGATCTTCATGCCGCAGAACAGCCGGAAAACCGTACTCGTGATGCGGTTGCCCATGCGGGAGCGCCGCGGCACGTCGGGGAGGGAAAAATCCCGCACGCCGAGCACGCAGGAGTCCGTCTCGCACATCCGCTTCGCGCAGGCGAGAACGTCTTCGGCAAGGTGCTGCCCGTCTCCGTCCGCCGTTACGCAGCCGAGCGAGTCGGGGCGGTTTTCGGCAAGGAAGGAGAACGCCGTTTTCAGCGCCGCTCCCTTGCCGCGGTTGACCTCGTGCACAAGCAGGGTGCAGGCCGGCTCCTTTTTCAGCTCGTCAAAGATCGGCGCAAACCGTTCTCCGCCTCCGTCGTCCACAATCAGAATATCGGTAAAACCCGCTTCCGTCAGGGAGGCGAAGGTCTTTTTCAGTTTTTCGTCCGGTTGATAAGAGGGGATCACCACCGTGATCCGGTTGAGATCAAAGTTCATGGTTTTTCCTTTTCAGCGTTTGCGGAAATTGAAAAAGAGCAGGACGCCGGCCGCGAGCAGCGCGGCGGCAAGCAAAACGGCGGCGACCGTCTTGTTTTCTTTCGGCTCGGACGGATCCCCGGAAGCGGCGGCTGCCCGGCGGGATTCTTCTTCCCGGCGGCTTTCCTCGGCGATCCGGCTTTCCTCCGCGCGGCGGGATTCCTCCGCACGGCGGCTTTCCTCCGCCAGCCGGCTCTCCTCCGCGGCGCGGGACTCCTCGTCCGCTTTGCGCTTTGCCTCGGCGGCCTGATCGGCGTAGGTGGTCAGGTGTTCAAAGAGATCGTTTTTTTCTTCGTCCGCTCCGACGGCGGAATAGTAAAGCCCGTACTCGCAGGGGGAATAGAAGGGAATATCGGCCGCTTTCGTGATCTTCGGCATCCCCTGCCACGGATCGCCCCGCTGTCCGTAATAGATCCAGTTGTAAAACCAGGTCCAGTGCTGGGATTTGTGACAGGCGAACGCGTCCTGCGAAACTTCAAACGCCGTCCGGCCGCCGAAGGCGGCGAGCGGCTCGTCCCAGTTCATCGTGATCCTGTTTTCCCCGTAAAGGTGGAAGTAGATCTTCTGCACCTTGCGGGCGTTTTCCTCCGCGCTTGCGTCGGGGGAAGCGGCGATCTTCTCGCACGCGTCGATCACGGCCTGCGCCGCCAGCATATGCGCGCCGTGGCCGTACTCGCCCGCCGTGTCGTGGGTCACGATCAGCTGCGGATGCGTCCGCTCTGCCGTTTTCACGACGAAATCGACGACCGCGTCGTAGCCGTATCCCTGCCAGGCGAGGACCTGCTTCGCCGCGTCAAGGGATTCGCTGTAAAGATCGGGGAAGTCGGAGAGGATCGGGTAGCAGCGCACGCCCATCTCCCAGAGACCGTTGAGAAGCTCGTGGTTGCGGTAGTTTTCGGTCGCGGTGTGGTTGGTCAGATACGCCACCTGCACGGTAAGCCCCCGCGCGGTGTAGTAGGGGAGGAGCCCCGCGAAAAAGAGGGTGTCGTCGTCGCTGTGCGCGGAGATCAGGAGGAGATCCGCGTTTTCCGCCGGCTCGCTCCAGTCCTGGCAAAAGGAGGGGAGCTCCCCGTCGGAAAAAAGCCATACGTCGGTCAGCCCGCACCCGGGATCGGCAAAGGTCAGGCGGATCTTTTTCGGCAGATAGCCGAACGCCGCCTTCAGATCGAGCGTCTGATGCAGGTGAGAGGTCGCGGGGAAGGAGCGGCTCGTCTGTCCGTCCTCCACGGTGATCTCGGACGCCGCCTTTTCCGTCGTCAGATAGATCGCGGCGTAGCCCTTTTCGTTCTCCGCCGTAAGGGAGAACCCGGCGGTCAGCCCCGCCGCCGTCCTGTGGTTGCGGTCAAGGGCGAGGGACGGGCCCTGCGCGCCGGAGAGTACCGCGTCCGCGCTGAGATCCTCGGCGGGGGAAAGCGCTCTCGCCGGCCGCGCGGCGCCGCCCGCCGGGAAAAAGAGGAGAAGCGCCAAAAGACCGATCAGAGTGACCGAAACGAGAGGTTTGCTTTTGATACGCACGTCTGTAGGAAAATCCTTGTTCCGTCCGCCGGACCGTCAGGCACCCGCAGGGGGATGGCCGTCCGGCGCCGTCAAGGATCGCCTCCTTTCCGCTCTGTTCTTATCCTACCGATCCGGAAGGGAATGTCTCAAATCTTATATGGACATACTGTACTTTATCATATACTATTTTGCAAAAAAAATCAATCCTTATTCGCGATTTTTCCGCGCACAAAAAGATCCCTCTTTTTCACGCTTTGACAGGATCCGACAGGGGAGACGTGCTATCTTTTTGGCAAGCCCTCGGCGAAAGGAAAAGGAAAGGACGAAAAAACGATGTTCGGCTCATCACGTATCACCGTCACGCTGGACGGCGGGACCCTCACGATCTCCCCGCGCGGGGAGATCGATCATCACAGCGCCAGAAGTCTCCGGGACCGCATCGACAACGAAATGTATCTCAACCGCCCCGCGATCCTGATCTTGGATCTGTCCGGCGTGGATTTTATGGACAGCTCGGGGCTCGGGCTCCTGCTCGGCCGGTATCAGCGGGCGTCGGAGATCGGATGCGATCTCAAACTGGCGGGATGCAGCGCAAGGACGAAAAAAATACTGGAACTGTCGGGAGCGGACAAGCTCTTTGACTTTTTGGCGAAAGCCTGAGAGGAGGAGAAGATGAAAAACAGCAAACAAACGGCGTCCGCGGGAGAGGGACGCAGAGTCGTGAACGAAATGCGCCTCCGGCTTCCCGCTCTGTCGCAGAACGAGGGCGTCGCCCGCGGAACGGTCGGCGCTTTTCTCGCGCAGCTCGATCCCACGGTGGAGGAGCTGGCGGATCTGAAATGCGTCGTCTCGGAGGCGGTCACCAACTGCGTCGTCCACGCGTACGGCGGCAGGGGCGGCGCGATCTACATAACGGTCAGGGCGCGCGCCGACCGGGAGGTGGAGATCTCCGTCCGGGATCACGGCTGCGGGATCGCAAACGTCCGTCAGGCGATGCAGCCGATGTTCACCACCGACAAAAGCGGCGAGCGGAGCGGGATGGGATTTGCCGTGATGCAGGCGTTCTCCGACCGGGTGCGCGTCCTCTCCGCGGTGGGGAAGGGGACGAAGGTTACGGTGATCAAACGCCTTTCCCCCGCCGGGGAGCTATGAAAGAGGAGAAAAAAACGTCCTCCCCTTTCTTTGCCGACAATCTTGCGCTCGTCCGCGGGACCGCGGCGGGAGACGAGGAAGCGGCCGCAAAACTGCTGGAACTCAACCGCGGGCTCGTCGTCAGTCTCGCGCGCCGTTTCCTCGGCAGGGGAGCGGAAGCGGAGGACCTGATCCAGCTCGGCTCGATCGGACTTTTCAAGGCGGCCCGTAGCTTCGACGAGACGCGCGGCGTTGCGTTTTCCACCTACGCGACCCCTCTGATCCTCGGCGAGATCCGCAAGTACCTGCGCGATAACGGACAGATCAAGGTCTCCCGCCGGCAAAAGCAGCTCGGCGCCATGGTCCTGCGGGAGGGGGAACGGATCGCCGCGGAGACCGGAAGGGAAGCGCGTATTTCCGAGATCGCCGGGCGGCTTGGGATCTCCGCGTCGGACGCCGCCGACGCGCTCGACGCCGTCAGCGCCGTCGTCTCTCTCTCGGAGCCGGTGGCGGGGCAGAAGGAGGACCGCACCCTCGGGGAGATCCTCGCTTCCCGCACCGACGAAGCGGAGGAGACCGTCGAGCGGATCGCGCTGGAGGCCGCGCTTAAAAAGCTCCCGCCCTTCTGGCGTTCTCTCCTCTCTCTGCGCTACGGGCGCGAGCTTTCCCAGCAGAAGACCGCGGAGATCCTCGGCGTCACGCAGGTCAAGATCTCGCGGGAGGAGAAAAAGATGCTCGCCTTTCTCCGTCGGGAGCTTGCCTCCGGCTGAACCGGCCGGGGGCTTTTTATTTTACGTTTATCGAATGTTTGTTTCGGGCTCCGTCAAGGAAACCGCCGGTTGCCGCTTGGGAAATCCGCTTCCGGCAAGCGTTTTTTCGAAAAAAGACAATGTTAGATATTTATAAAACACAAAGGCCGGTTAGCGCCCGTCTTGTTAGATATATTTCAAATATATCCCGTTTTTCCGGAAAGCCGTTGCAAAATCCGGCGGGATCCGCTATAATCGGAGTATGCTAACGTACGATAAAACCATCCGCCCGCTCCTTTTCGATTATCTCGACGAGCGATACGGCAAGATCCGCACCTTTGAGGAGCTTTGTATCGGGAAAAGCCGCGCGGACGTCCTCGCGGTAACGGACGGACTGCTTATAGGGCTGGAGATCAAGAGCGACGCGGACAGTTACGCCCGTCTTGCCGCACAGATAAAGGATTACGACAAATACTGCGACTTCTGCTTCCTCGTTTCGGGGGAGCGGCACGGAGGACGCGCGGCGGAGCATCTGCCCGGCCATTGGGGGCTTTTGGTGGTGACCCTGCGCCGGGAGGGCGCGTCCATCCGCGAGGAGAGGGCCGCCGCTCCCGTCCCGCGGGACAAGCTGCGCCGTCAGCTCTCTCTCTGCTGGCGGCGGGAGCTTTCCCTTTTGCTGCAGCAGAACGGCTGCCCCAAATACGCGGGCAAATCCCGCAAGTTCGTGACCGACAGGCTCCTGGAAAAGGTCCCGCGCGAGCGGTTGAAACAGCAGCTGTGCGAGCTGCTTTTCGAGCGGGATTACACGGTTTTTGAGGAAGCGTAGCGCGACCGCCCCTTTCTTTTTCGCTTTTTGTTGACAAAACGCCCCGCGCGGGGCTATAATAAGACAGACGACCGAAAGGAGAAGGAAGACTTATGGTACTCGATCGGATCGAAAAACTCGGGCTCTATCTCAGCGCCGACAAGATGGAAAAACTGCGCCCCGTCCTCTCCCGCTTAAGCGAAAACAGCGAGGAAGGGAAGTACGAGGTCGACGGAGACGATCTGTTCATCAAGGTCCTCAGCTACGATACGAAGGAAAATCCCGCGGATTGCCGCACCGAGGCGCATAACGCCTATATCGACATTCAGGTCACGCTCTCCGGGGTGGAAGGCATCGGCGTTTTCGAGCGTTCCGCGCTGACCCCCTGCGACGATTACGATGAAAAAAAGGACGTGATCCACTACAAGGCGGCGGGCGAGGCGATGATCGCCGATCTCTGCGTGGCGCCGGGGTATTTTGCGCTGCTGTATCCGCACGAGGCGCACCGCCCGAAGGAGACGGTCGACCCCAAACGCACGCATATCAAAAAACTTGTGATCAAGATCAGACTCTGAAACACGCAAAGCAGGGCACTCTGCCCCGCTTTATCTCTGACCGGAGAGACGATATGAAAAAATCGCTTCTTGTCTTTTTCGCGCTGCTCTTTTGCGTCCTGACCCTCCCCCGTTTCTCCCTGCCTGCTCGCGCGGACTTCGGCGATTTTGCGGGGGACGACGACTACGGCGGGTACGACGATGACGACTATGATTACGATTACGACTACGGCGGCTCCGGCTCCGGCGGGAGCGCTTCGCTGACCAAAGGCGATCTGATCCTGATCGCGGTGATCGTGATCGTGATCATCATCGTGGCAAACAAAAAAGGAAAAAAGAGCGACGCCGCCGTACCCGGGCCCGTCCGGGACGCGGCAGCGCCGGCGGCGCTTGCCCCGATGGAGAGCTACCGGGAGACCGATCCCGCCTTTTCCGAGGAGGCGCTGCGCGGGTGGATCGCAAACGCCTACGTCCGCCTCCAGCGGGCGTGGGAGCTGCGCGATCTCTCCTCCGTCCGTCCGCTGCTTTCCGACGAGTTTTGCGCGCAGACGGAAGAACAGCTGCAGGCCTACCGCGCGGCGGGACGGACGAACAGGATCGACCGGATCGCGGTCCTCGAGGTCGCGTTCCTCGGCTGGCGCCGGGAGGGCGAGAGGGACGTGATCCGGGCGCGGGTCCGGACGAGGATCCGCGACTGGCAGGTGGACGATAAGACCGGAGCGGTGCTCGCCGGAGACCCGTCGCGGGAAAAGATCATGGAATATCTCTGGACGCTCGGCCGCTCCGCCGGCGTGACGACCGGAACGGAGGAGCCCGGCGTGCAGACGGACTCCTGCCCCAACTGCGGCGCGCCGCTCGATCTCAACCGCTCCGCGGTCTGCGAATACTGCCGCTCGGTGATCCGCTCCTCACGCTACGACTGGGTCGTTACCTCCGTTCAGGGGATCTCCCAGCACACCGTCTGAAAAGCAAAAAAGCCCCGTCCGGGCGCACAGAGCCCGGACGGGGTCCTTTTTCTTTTCAGTCCGCCAGCGTGAAGTCCGCGCATTCGCGGGAGGCGACGCGCTCCCGGACGTAGCCGGCGGCGGCGAGGTGGAGGGGATTTTTCTGGTATCCTTCCAGCGCCGCTTCGTCGGTAAACTCGGTGTAGAGCAGCAGATCCCCCGTCGAGGAGGGAAGGGGATCGGTGATCACCCGGATCGCAAGCAGCCCCGGGATCTTTCCCGCCAGCCCCTCGAGCTTTTCCCGGGCGGTCTTTTTGATCTCCGCCTTTTCCTCGGGGGTGTAGATTTCCTTCAGCTTCCAGATCAAAACGTGTCTTGTCACGGCGTTTTCCTCCTTACAGGCTCATCAAAATCGGCAGGATCATCGGTTTGCGCTTCGTTTCGCGGCTGATGAAACGCGCGATGTCATCTTTCAGTTTTGTTTTGATCTCCGTCCGGTCGGAGAGACCGCGGTCGAGACTTCCCTCGATCGAGGCGAGCGCCACCTTGCGCATCTCCTCCATCAGGCCCTCCGCCTCCCGGACGTAAACGAACCCGCGGGAGACGATATCCGGGCCGCCGATCAGGAGACGCTGGGAGAGATCCACCGTTACGACGACGACGATCAGCCCGTCCTCGGCGAGGTGCTTGCGGTCGCGCAAAACGATGTTGCCGACGTCCCCGATGCCGAAGCCGTCGATCAGCACCCGGCCGCTTTGCACGGCGCCCGCAAACTTCATCGAGCTGCGGCCTACCTCGATCACCTTGCCGATATCGGAGATCAGGATGTTCTGGGAGTCCATCCCCATCGACTCGGCAAGCTGCTTGTGCTGATAGAGATGGCGGTGTTCCCCGTGCACGGGGATAAAGAACTTCGGCTTGGTGAGGGCGTGCATCAGCTTCAGCTCCTCCTGGCAGGCGTGGCCGGAGACGTGGACGTCCGCCACCGCGTCGTAAAGAACGGAAACGCCGCGCGCGAGGAGGGAATTGATGACCTTGCCGACCAGCTTTTCGTTGCCGGGGATGGGGTTCGCGCTGATGACGACGAGGTCGCTCTGGCCGAGGGTGACCTTGTCGTGCTCGGCGGACGCCATGCGCGAAAGGGCGGACATCGGCTCGCCCTGACTGCCGGTCGTGATCAGCGTCAGCTGCTCCGGCTTGTACTTTTTGATCTCGTTGATATCGATCAGGACGCCCGCGGGGAGGTCCATGTAGCCGAGGTCGATCGCGGCGCCGAGGATATTGAGCATACTCCGGCCGGTCACGGCGACCTTGCGGCCGTGTCTGGCGCTTGTGTCGATGATCTGCTGTACCCGGTGAACGTTGGACGAGAAGGTCGCGATCACGATCCTCTTGTCCGGATTTTTGTCAAAGATGCTGACGAGGGATTGCCCCACCTTTTTCTCGGACGGGGTAAAGCCCAGCCGCTCGGCGTTGGTCGATTCGCAGAGCAGGAGCGTCACGCCCTTCTGCCCGATCTCGCCGAGGCGGGTGATATCCATCATCCGGCCGTCGATCGGCGTCAGATCGAGCTTGAAGTCGCCGCTGTGTACCACGTAGCCGATCGGGGTTTTGATCGCCAGGCAGCAGGCGTCCGCGATCGAGTGATTGACGCGGATGAACTCCGCGGAGAAGACGCCGAGGGAGACGGTGTCTCCCGCTTCCACGCAGCGCAGGTCGGGGACGTTCGGGAGCGCGTGCTCGGAGAGCTTTTTTTCCACGATGCCGAGGGTGAGACGGGTGCCGTAGATCGGCGGATTGATCGAACGCAGAACGTAGGGGATCGCGCCGATGTGATCCTCGTGGCCGTGTGTCAGCAGGATGCCGCGGATCTTCGCCTTGTTCGCTTCCAGGTACGAAATATCCGGGATCACGAGATCCACGCCGAACATATCGTCGTCCGGGAAGGCGATCCCGCAGTCGATCACGATGATATCGTTGCCGTACTCCAGCACGGTCATGTTTTTACCGATCTCGCCGAGACCGCCGAGGCAGATGACCTTCAGCTTCTGCTTTTCTTCTTTTGTCTCCGCGGCGGCCGCCTTTTTCGGGCGGGGACGCAGCCGGGTACGCGCAACGGGCGCGTCCGGCTGACGGTTCTTCAGCATAAGGGCCGGCTGCGCCTTCGGCGCTTTCTGCTTTTTCTGGCGGGGCTGCTTTTGCTGCGGCTGCTTCTGTTGGGTCTGTTTCTGCTGAGATTGTTTCTGTTGGGGTTGTTTTTGCTGGGATTGTTTTTTCTGATTGCTTCTTGCCATAAGTTCTCCTATTCTGTCTTGCGCAAAATGCGCGGGGAAACCGAAGAAGGAAAACGCCTTCTTCGGACGGGTGTGAATATGAATCTGTCGGGTACAGCAAAACAAGACTGACGCACGGAACCCGCGCTCAGTCGGATGTATGGCGGCAAAATCCGGAGACCGGCGACCGCGTCCCCCGCAGAGTATAACGTCCCCTCTGCGGCGGCCAAAACGCGTTTTGCCGCTTTCACGATCACAAAAGCATGGCTATTATACACCCTTTTTTCCGAAAATGCAAGTCCTACGGCACATTTTATGCCGGGACGGCCCCGGATATGACGTTTCAGCCGAAAAAGAAGCGGAAAAGGAGCGCCGCGCTCAGCGCGGCGGAGACGCCGCCGAGAAACCAGCAGAGGCGCGTTTTTCCCCTCCTTTCCCGGCGGGCGGGCAGGAGAGCGTTTTCCTCCACGATGCGCTCCGCCTCCAAAACGAGCGCGTTTTCCGATACGGGAGCGCGCTCCTCGTCCCGCAGGATAAAGTACGCCTCTTCAAAGACGGTGTCGCCCATCCCCTTGAGGCGGATCATTTTTTTCTGGCAGCCTCTCATCGCATCCTCCTTGTCTTTTTCCGATTCTTTCCCGCCGGCCCCCGGACTTATGCAAACCGCGCGTTTCCTTTTTTGCCATTTTTTGCAGAATTTTCCAAAAAGATTGACAACCGGGTCGCAAAATGGTAAACTGGAAAAAACGGGATCGCCGGACAAGCGTTCCCCGGTCTGAAAGGAATGGCTATGAAATCAACAGGAATGGTACGCCCGGTCGATACCCTCGGGAGGATCGTCCTTCCGATCGAGATCCGCAAAACGATGGAGCTCGGCGCCGGGGATGCGGTCGAGATCTTCACGGACGGCAACCGCATCGTCCTCCAGAAGTATCACCCCGGCTGTATCTTCTGCGGCAACGTGGACGATCTGACCCTTTACAAGGGAAAGCTCGTCTGCGCGGACTGCATCCGCTCGATGAAAGAAGAAAAGTGAACGAAAACCCGCCCCGGCCGTTTCGGCGCGGCGTCAGTCCAAAAAAGCCGGTCGCGATCCGACCGGCTTTTTGGTACTTTTTTCTTTGTTTGCTACCTGTTATCCCTTTTCAAAAAGTCTTTTGCCTGCTTTTTTTCAGAAAAGCAGGGCGTTTTTCTTTTTTCCAACTTCTCTGCGGCGAGGAGGAAGCCGGCGGCGATATCCCCGCCGGAGGAGGCGCCCACCGCAAGCAGGGCGGCGAGGGCGTCCGGGAGGTCCCGCCCGCCGGTCAGCGCGTCGGCGAGACCGGCGGTCACTTCAAAATACCCATCCTCCATCGCGGCGCCGAGGTACGCCCGGCTGACCGCCCCGGTCAGCGGGAGGAGGGGGAGGAGCGCTTCGCGGAGCCGGCGCGCCGCGTCCGCGAACGCGGCCGCGGCCGGAGCACAGGTATTCAGACAGTAGAGGACCCCGCCGAAAAGATCGTCGCCGGAGGGGGTGCGGCCCGGTCCGAGCC
>JAFSSQ010000037.1 GCA_017450965.1 Clostridia bacterium | reverse complement strand
CGGACGTAAAACCGGCCCTCGTCCTCCGTGACCGAACAGCTTACCTTAGCGTTTCTCCGCTTGAAAGAAAGCAGATGCAAAGCGGTTTTGAATGCTTTTTCCCGGATGGGAAGCATAATGCTGTCCTGGAGCTGAGATGCGACGGTGCGTCCGGTCGGCGAGACCGTATACCGTACGGTCTCGCCGTCCTTGATCTCGATCAGATGCCCGGCAGAAAGCAGTTCAGAAAAGCACTCGGCAAAATCGAAATATCCGACGAAGTCATCGTATACGGTGATTTCTCCCAATTCGTCGTAATCGAGGGGATAGTCGATCTCATTCAAAAGGAAAAGAATGAAGATCTTGATCTCATTTTTGCCGGTCAACGTGAACTTATCGCCCATTTTATTCGTCTGTCTCTTCGGTATAATTTTTATAGTAGACTTTTTCGAGACGGGTGAAGCCGAAATAATTGACTTTCTCGTTTTTCAGTTCCGAGCTGATCATATAGAAGTTTTTGTTGAAGAGGAGCGGAATGATCGGCATATCGTCGAGCAGCGCTTTTTCGGCGTCGTGGAGCATCTCGACCCGCTTCGCGTAATCGGTCTCCGCGTGGATGGAGGCGATCAGCTGATCGTAGCTCTCGGACTGATAGCCGCAAACGTGCGGGGTAACTTCCCAATCCTTTTCGGCGTCGCAGGAGTTGCCGGTATAGCCGAGCGCGAACTGGGCGAGCACACCGAAGGGCTCGGTGGAGATCATCCCGAAATCGCAAAGGAGAAGATCGTAATCCCCCGCGAGATAGGCCTGTTCGAGGGTATCCGTGTAGTAGGTGTATTCCACGTCGTCCTTTTTCACGTCGTGGCTCTCGGCCATGACGGGTTTGAGCTCGACCTTGATCCCCAGCTGCTCCCACGCCTCTTTCAAGAAGCCGGCCACGGCGGAAAACTCGTCGGTCAGCTTGTAGGTCAGCGTCAGGGTCTTGCCGGACGCGCCGGCGGAAGCGATCTTCGATTTTGCGGTATCCGCGGAATAGGAAAGCAGGTCTCCGCCGACTTTGCGGAAGCTCGTTTTCGCGTTTTTATCGTTGACGAGAGAATTGACAAGTCCGGTCGCGGGATCGGCAAACACGATCGCGGAGGCAAGCGCCTGACGGTCGACGGCGAGGGAGAGCGCTTGTCTGACCTCTTTATCAGAGAGGATCTCGCTCTTGCAGTTGACCATCACGGACATGGTGGAAAGCGTGTCGGAGAGCGTTCCCTTCGCGAGATACTCGGAGCGGACGGAAACGGGAAGATCACCGATATAGAGGATCTCGCCGCTGTTGAAGCGGTCAAGCTGCGCCTGAAGATCCTCGCTCGTCATATCTTTGCCTGCGGAGGTGTCGCTCGTCTTGGCGAAGTTTATGACGATCTTATAAGGCTCGACGTTTTTGTTGAGCTCTTCGTCGGTGTTGCGATAATAATAGTTGTTGCGCTGGAGCGTCACGGTGTGCGCCTTGTAATCCATCGCTTTGACGGAAAACGGTCCGTTGACGGAGAGCGTGGAATAGCGGCTGGCCCAGGTATCGGGGTTGCGGCTGATCACGTTTTCGCGCAGAGGGGAGAGCTGGATGGAAGCGCAGGTACGGAGGAACGCCTCGACGTTGATCTCGTAGGGGAAGGTCACTTCCAGCGTATAAGTATCCACAGAAGCGATGCCGACCGCATCGATCGAGCAGTTCCCTTCCTTCGCATCCTTGGCGTTTTTGATGTCGTAGAGAAGAGACGCCGCGGGAGAGGAAAAATCGGAGGAAAGGAGGCGCTTCCACGCAAAGAGAAAGTCGTCCGCCGTTACGCTCGCCGCGTCGCTCCACTTCGTCTGCTTCAGATACAGCGTCAGCTTGTACTCGCCGCGGATGATGTCGCGGGAGCTCTTATAATGGTCAAGAAGGGCGTAAACGAGTTTGCCGTTTGCGTCGATCTTGGTAAGGCCTTCGTAAATCAGGGAAAGATACTGCGCCGTGTTGTCGTCCGTCGACGCAAACGCGGGATCGAAGCAAAACGTCTCCGAGGCGACGTACGCTTCAAAGATCGCTCCGTCTCCCACCAGTTTTGTCGAACAGGAAAACAGGAAGGGGCAAAGGAGCAGCAGGCAGAGCAGGAGAGAAACCGTTCTCTTCATAACTTAACAATCCTCCGGGCGAATGTGATACGAGTAAAACCGCTGCCAAAGCATAAAACAACACGGTACTTACATCTTTTGTTATTATATCATTCCCTTTTTTAATTATCAATCATCTCTTTTCTTTTGGAATAAGTTTTGTGCGATTGCACAATATTAGAAAGAGAAATTTGAGCATTTTAACAGACAAGGAGAAAAATATGTCGATCTTTCCGGACGCCTATACCGATCTCGCGTGCGAGAAAAAAGGAGACGCGCGCCCCGCCCGGCGCACAACCGAAAAAACGGAGCGCGGATTTCGCACACTGACCCAGCGAGCCCCGCGCGAACAGGAGAACGGACTCTCGGAGGAGGACTGCGTCATCACCGTCTTTGCCGACGGGATGTGGGCCTTTGAGGAGGAGAAAAAGGCCTGCCTGAGCTTTCTGCTCGCGCAAAAGATCCGTCTGCTCGGAGACGCGGTGTTCTCCCGAAAAGAAACTCCGAAGATCCTTGTCGCGGGGATCGGAAACGCAAGGATGACGGCGGACGCGATCGGACCGGAAACGGCGGAAAAGATTACCGTTACGCGCCATCTTTCCCTTCTCTCTCCTGCCGTTTTCCGGTCGCTCGGTTCCCTGTCCGTTGCGGCGATCGCGCCGGGCGTGGTGGGACAGACCGGGATCGAGACGGCCGATCTGATCGAGGGAGCGGTAAAGGCCTCCTCGCCCGACCTCATTCTCGCCTTCGACGCGCTCGCGTCCTGCTCTCTCACCCATCTTTTTTCCACCGTCCAGCTTACAAACAACGGCATCTCCCCCGGCTCGGGGCTGAAAAACAACCGGACGGCGCTGGACTTTGCGCGTTTCGGCGTTCCCGTTATCGGGATCGGCGTTCCCACCGTTACCTCCGCGCCGGCTCTCGTTTTCGACTTTCTCTCCGCGGCGGGAGAGGAGATCGGCGAAAAGACGGAGGAAAAAATCCTTGCCATAGGCGAGGGGTATTTCGTCTCCCCGAAGGAGGCGGATCAGATGCTTGTTTCCGTTTCAGCGATCCTCGCCCGCGCGGCCGATCTTGCCTTTTCGATCGGGGAGGCATAAAACGTTTTCCGCCGGAATATTCTGTATCAGACAAACGGAAGGAAGGTGAGAAAAACGGACATCCCTTATCAAAAAACAAACTCTTACCTCTTAGCGGAAGCAAAGCGGCCGAAAGCGTCTCCTCCGCTGCTGCGCCCACAGAAAAAACGGCTCTCTCTCCGCTCTTTTTTCTCTCTGCTTTCCGTTTGCTTTCTGATCCTCTGCGCGTCCTTTTTTGCGGGCGCGGAAAACGCCGGTTCCTTTGCCGGGTTCGTTTCCGCCGTGACGAAACGCTCCCAAGAGACGTTCCTCCCGGAAAACACGCTCGCCTGGATGTTTGCCCCCGCAAAGAAAAAAGAAGCCGCGGCGGTCCCGGCGGCCTCTCCCTCGGACGCGGCCCCCGCCGATCCGGCGCCGCCGGCCGGCGCCGCGGAAGAAGAGCGGGTGACCGAAACGAGCGTCGAGCTTTTTGCGGGGCTTTACGACTGCGATCTCTCCCAAATGCCGGAGGGGCTTCTCCCGATCGTTCCCTACGATCTTTCCAGCGAGCGGGACGGCGCGCTCTCCCTCTATAACGATACCGACCTTTCGATCCGCGCCGCCGATTACGCGAACCGGACCGCCGCGTTTGCGGGGCTCGATGTGAGCGCGGCAGCGGGCGGCGCGGACGCGCCCGTCGTCCTGATCGTACATACGCACGGGACCGAGGCGTACTCCGAAGAAGGAGCGATCGGCTATTCCGAAACGTACAATATCCCGCGAAGCGCGGACGTAACCAAAAACGTCGTGGCGATCGGCGAAGTGATCGCACAAAAACTGCGCGAGGCGGGGATCCCCGTGCTGCACTCGACCGTCATGCACGATAAGGAAAGCTATCTCGGATCCTACGAGCGCTCCGCCGCCACGATCGAAAAGTACCTCGAAGAGTATCCGTCGATCCGGTACGTGTTCGACGTGCATCGGGATTCCGTTCTCAAGGAGGACGGCACGAAGATCCGCCCCGTCACGGTAGCAAAGGGGCAGGTCGCGGCGCAGATCATGAGCGTGTGCGGAACGGACGGATACGGAGCGTACCATCCGAACTGGGAAAACAACTTTGAATTTGCCGCCAAGCTCCAGAAAAACCTGAACGCGCACTATCTCGGTCTGGCGCGCGCGATCTGTCTGCGGAAGTCCGCGTATAATCAGGAGCTTGCCCCCTGCTCGATGCTCTTTGAAGTCGGATCCTGCGGCAACACGCTGGCGGAGGCAAAAGTCTCCGCGGAGATCCTCGGAGAAGAATTGAGCGCCATGATCCTTGCAGGGTGGTAACAAAACCGGAGGCGCCCGCGTTGCGGGCGCCTCCGGGTCGTGTTATGGGATCGGCGCTTCGTTTTTATTTTGCAT
>JAFSSQ010000036.1 GCA_017450965.1 Clostridia bacterium | reverse complement strand
TCTGTTCAGTACGACGTCAAGCTCCCGCCGGAGGAGACCGACATCATCTGCGATAAGTGCGGCGCCCGCATGATCGTGAAAAACGGCCGCTTCGGCAAATTCGCCGCCTGCCCGAACTACCCGACCTGCAAGAACACCAAGCGCCTCGGCGCGGACGGCAAGGAGCTGCCCAAAAAGGAAAAAGCCCTTCCCGTCGAGGGGATGCGGTGTCCCGAGTGCGGCGGGGAGGTCGTGGAGCGCACCGGGCGCTACGGCGCGTTCTACGCCTGCGCCAATTACCCGAAATGCCGCTACACCAAGCAGAAGGTGCAGGATACCGGCGTGCTCTGCCCCGAGTGCGGCGGCCGGATCGTCGTCCGCTACGGCGCGGGGAAACGGCGCACCACCTTCTACAGCTGCGAAAATTATCCCAAGTGCAAGTTCTCCTCCTGGAACCTCCCGACCAAAGAAACGTGTCCTTCCTGCGGGAAGCCCCTCTATTATCAGAAATCGAAAAAGCTCCTTCTCTGTGCGGATAAGGCGTGCGGCTACTCTGCCGCCGCGCCGGAGGAGTACGCCGAAAAGAAGTAACGCCGGAGAGCCATGAAAGAAAAAACGGTCGATATCTACGGAGCGGGGCTCGCCGGGACGGAGGCCGCCTGGCAGGCGGCCCGCCTCGGCTGCCGCGTGCGCCTGTTTGAGATGAAGCCGGCCAAGCGCACGCCCGCCCACACGGGCGACGGGATGGCGGAGCTCTGCTGCTCCAACTCCCTGCGCTCCGACTGCCTCTCCAACGCCGTGGGACTGCTCAAGGAAGAGATGCGGCGCCTCGGCTCCCTTGTGATCGAGGCGGCGGACGCCACCCGCGTCCCCGCCGGCTCCGCCCTCGCGGTCGACCGGCAGGGCTTTTCCGACTATATCACGGAGAAGATCCGGCGGCATCCGGGGATCGAGGTGATCTCCCGCGAGATGACCGAGGGAACGAGCGAAAACCCGCTGATCGTCGCCACGGGACCGCTGACAAGCGACCCCCTCGCCGAATGGATCCGCGCCGCGCTCGGCGCCGGCACGCTCAACTTTTTCGACGCGGCGGCTCCGATCGTCGATTTTTCCACCGTGGATATGAAGAAGGCGTACTTTGCCTCCCGCTACGGCAAGGGAGACGCCGATTATATCAACTGCCCCTTTACCCGCGAGGAGTATCTCGCCTTCCGGCGGGAGCTGTGCGGGGCGCGGACGGCGGAGCTGCACGGCTTCGACCGGGAAGCGCAGGGCGACTTCAAGGTCTTCGAGGGCTGTATGCCCGCCGAGGTCATGGCGGCGAGAGGGGAGGACACCCTCCGCTTCGGCCCGATGAAGCCGGTCGGCCTGCCCGATCCGCGCACGGGAAAAGAGCCATACGCCGTCGTCCAGCTCCGGCGGGACGACCGGGACGGTCTGCGCTACAATATCGTCGGCTTCCAGACCCATCTGGCGATCCCGGAGCAAAAACGCGTGTTTTGCATGATCCCGGGGCTGGAGAAAGCCGCGTTTTTCCGCTTCGGCGTGATGCACCGCAATACCTATCTCAATTCCCCCGGACTGCTTGATTGCCGCTACCGGATGAAAAGCGGCGCGCCCCTCTGGTTTGCCGGACAGATGACCGGCGTGGAGGGGTACGTCGAATCCGCCGCGAGCGGGCTTGTCGCCGGGCTCGACGCCGCTTTCTCCTTTGCGGGGGAGCGCGCGCCCGACTTTACCGCCGAAACGGCGATCGGCGCTCTCGGACACTACGTTTCCCTCGGGGGAAACGGCCGTTTCGACCCCATGAACGTCAATTTCGGAATTATGACGCCGCTTGAAAACCGTGTCAAGGGGGGCAAACGCGCCAAAAACGAGGCGCTTGCCGCCCGCGCCCTGGATCGGATCGCGGAGATCGCCGCGCGGCTGGACCGTCCGGCGCCCGTGTCGGAGGAGTTATGAAGATTTTAATTGACGTGATGAGCGGAGATAACGCGCCCGAGGCGCTGCTCCGCGGCGCCGCGGACGCCGCGCGCGCCTTTTCGCCCGCGATCGCCGTGATCGGCGACCGCGCGGTGATCGAAACGGTCTCAGGCGAGGCGGGGATCGACCTTTCCGGGCTGGAGGTCTGCGACGCGCCCTCCGTGATCTCGATGGAGGATCCCGCCCTTTCCGTCGTGCGCGAAAAAAGGGATTCCTCGATGGCGATGGGGCTGGAAATGCTCTCCCGCGGAGAGGGGGACGCCTTCGTTTCCGCCGGGAATACCGGCGCGCTCGTCGCCGGCGCCACGCTGATCGTCCGCAAGATCAAGGGCGTTCGCCGCGCCGCGATCGGCGCCGTGCTGCCCTTTTCCTCGCCGCTTCTCCTGCTTGACAGCGGCGCCAACCTCGAGCTTGTCCCCTCCGACTATCTTCAGCTCGCCGGGCTCGGCAGCGTCTACGCGGAAAAGATCCTCGGGAAAAAGTCCCCCCGCGTCGGCCTGCTCAACAACGGCGCGGAAAAGACCAAAGGCGGGGCAAATCTGCAGGAAGCCTACCGTCTCCTCTCGGAGGGAGAGGGGATCGACTTCGTCGGGAACGTGGAGGCGCGCGATCTTCCTTTCGGCGTCTGCGACGTGATCGTGACCGACGGGTTTACCGGCAACGCCGTCCTCAAGCTGACCGAGGGGCTCGGCTCCTTCCTTTTTTCCAAGCTCAGCGATACGATGACGGCGGATCTTGCCGCCCGTCTGTCCGCCGCGGTCCTCAAACCGAAACTCAAAGCTCTGAAAAAGGAGTTCTCCGCCTCGGAGTACGGCGGCGCGCCGCTGATCGGGATCTCGATGCCGGTCATCAAGGCGCACGGCTCGTCCGACGCGCGGGCGATCTATAACGCCGTCCGCCAGGCGATCGGCATCGTCTCCTCGGGGGTGATCCCCGAGATGGCGCGGATCGCCGCCCGTCCCGCTCCCGGCGGGGAGAAACAGTAAGGAGTCGGTATGGGAAACCTCGAACCTCTTGAAAAACTGGAAAGCCGGATCGGCTACCGCTTTGCCGACCGGGATCTTCTGCGTCTTGCGCTCACCCATTCCTCCTACTCGAACGAAAAAACGAGCGGCGACGCGCGCCATATCACCTGCAACGAGCGGCTGGAGTTTCTCGGCGACTCGGTTTTGCAGCTGATCTCCGGCGAGTACCTCTTTCGCGCCTATCCCGACCGGCCGGAGGGAACGCTGACCCGTCTGCGTTCCGCCGCCGTCTGCGAGGACGCGCTCTGCGAATACGCGAAAAAACTGGAGCTCGGCCGCTATCTCTGGCTCGGGCACGGGGAGGAAAACGGGAACGGCCGGGAGCGCCGCTCCATCCTCGCCGACGCTTTTGAAGCTCTGCTCGCCGCGCTTTACCTCGACTCCGCGCGCGGGACGGAGGATCCGCTCGCCCTCGCGCGGGAGTTCGTTCTCCCTTTTCTCCGGTCCCGGCTGGACGAGCTGGAGACCGGCTCCGTCATCGGCGACTGCAAGACCGCCCTGCAGCAGATCGTGCAGAGCGTGGAGGGGGAAAAGCTCGAGTACGTCACGGTATCCGAGCGCGGCCCCGACCACGAAAAGATCTTTGAAGTGGAAGCCCGCCTCAACGGCAGCGTGATCGGGAAGGGAAAAGGCAGGAGCCGCCGCGAAGCGGAACAGGTCGCGGCGAAGGAGGCGCTTTCCCTCTTCGGGGAGAGCGAGTCCTGATGAAAAAGCATTGCAATATCCCGGTGTTCGTCCCGCATCTCGGTTGCCCGCACGCCTGCGTGTTCTGCGACCAGAGGGCGATCTCCGGCCACGGCGATCTCTCGCTTGAGAAGGCGCGGGAGGAGATCGGGAGGATCCTTTCCTCTCTCTCCCCCGATACCGAGCGGGAGATCGCCTTTTTCGGCGGGTCCTTTACCTGTATCGAGCGCGAGCGGATGCTCGCGCTCTGCCGGCTCGGGCGGGAGTATATCCAAAGCGGCGCCGTGTCCGCCCTCCGCTGCTCGACCCGCCCGGACGGGATCGACGGGGAGACGCTCTCGGTTTTGAAGGAGTACGGCTTTTCCACGGTCGAGCTCGGCGTGCAGAGCGTTTCCGACCCGGTGCTCGCCGCCTGCCGGCGGGGACATACCTTTGCCGATACCGAACGCGCCTGCCGGCTCGTGCGCGCGGCGGGGCTTTCCCTCGTCGGGCAGATGATGATCGGCCTTCCCGCCGCCGATCCCGCAAGCGAGCTTGCCACCGCCCGGTTTCTCTCTTCGGCGGGGGCTTCCGCCGTCCGGGTGTATCCGACCGTCGTGTTTTCCGGGACGGCGCTCGCCGCCGATACCGCAAGCGGCCGCTATCAGCCGCTTTCCACGGAGGAGGCGATCGAGCGCACCGCCGCCGTCCTCGACGTTTTCGACCGGGCGGGGGTCCCCGTCATCCGCGTCGGGCTTTGCGAGGGAGAGGGCCTGCGCGCCGCCGCCGCGGGGCCGAACGACCCCGCCCTCGGCGAACGCGCCATGTCGCGTCTTTTTCTCCGGCGGGCGCGGGAGGCGCTCGATCCGCTCGCCCCGGCGGGACGGGATCTGGCGATCGAGGTCCCGCGCGGCGCGCTCTCCCGGATGATCGGCCGTCACCGGGAAAACCTTTTCGCCTTAAAAAGAATTTATAATGCAAAAAATGTCAAAGTTATTGAAAATCCGTTTCTGAAAGAGTATAATATACAAGTTAAGATCATTTGATCGAAAAGTACGACGGAGGTTGATCCTTTGTATCTCAAATCGCTTGAACTTCACGGCTTCAAGTCCTTCCCGAACCGGACGGTCCTCAACTTTGAGCGGGGCGCCACGGTCGTGATCGGGCCGAACGGAAGCGGAAAATCGAATCTCTCCGACGCGATGCGCTGGGTCCTCGGGGAAATGTCCACCAAGAGTATCCGCGGCAGCAAAATGGAGGACGTGATCTTCGGCGGGGCGGACAGCCGCCGTCCGATGGGCTTTGCGGAGGTCACCGTGACCTTCGACAATACCGACGGACAGCACCGGGTCGACAGCCCGTACGACGAGATCTCCGTGACCCGCCGGTATTACCGCACCGGCGACAGCGAGTATTTCCTCAATAAAAAGCAGGTCCGTCTGCGGGACATCCACGAGCTCTTTATGAATACCGGGATCGGCCGGGACGGATATTCCATCATCGGGCAGGGGAAAATAGCGGAGATCCTCTCCAAAAAAAGCGAAGACCGCCGCAATATCTTCGAGGAGGCGGCCGGGATCTCCAAGTACCGCTACCGCAAAACGGAAAGCGAACGCAAGCTGGCGGAGACCGAGGCGAATATGCTCCGTCTCTCCGATATCATCGCCGAACTCTCCGGGCGGATCGGGCCGCTCGAGCGGGACGCGGAAAAGGCGCGGCGCTATCTCGACCTTTACGAACAGAAAAAGCGCGCGGACGTCTCCCTCTGGCTCTTTGACACCGCCAACATGGACGAGGAAGAAAAGAAGGCGGAAACCGCGCTTCTGATGTCCCGCCACGAGCTGGAGATGGCGGAGGACACCGTCAGAAGTCTGGAACGGCAGTACGAAAAGCTCTTTGAGGATACGCAGAAAACAAAGCTCGAATCGGAAAAACTGCTCGAGGAGATCCGGGAAAAGGACCGCCTGATCGGGGAGCTTGACGCGGCGTACAAGGTCTCGGAGAGCGAAACGGAGCATACCCGCTCCCTGATCGCGCTGGCTGAGGCCTCCCGCGCGGAGACGACCCGCCGCCGGAGCGCGGCGGAGGAGGAGCTGGCCGCCCTCCGCCGGAAAGCGGAAGCGGCGGACGCGGAGATCGGAGAGCTTGAGAACGCTTACGCGCTTCTGGCGCAAAAACAGCAGGCGGCGGACGAACGGATCGCCGCCGGAAACGAGGAGAACGCCGAGGCCCTGCGGGAAAAGAACGAACTGGAAGCGCAGGCCGCCGCCTTCGCCGTCCGGCTCGGGGTGCTGGAAGGCGGGCTGAAGACCGATTCCGATACCGAGGAAAAGGCGAGCGCCGGGATCCGCGAGCAGGAAGAAGAAAAAGAAAAATATCTGGCGGAGGCCGCCGCCGCGCAGGAGACGGTCAACGCCTACGAGAGCAAAGCGGCCGAAGCGGCAAAGCGGCTGGAGACGCTGGAAACGGAACGCGCCGCCCGCGAGAAAAAGGCGGAAGAGCTGGCGGACCGCGCCGCAGCCGTCCTCGCGCGCCGCGACGCGCAGACCGAACGCGCCGACGCTCTCTCCCGGATGGAAGAACACTTCGAGGGGTACAGCAACGCGGTGCGCGCCGTGATGCGCGACTGGTCGGAGGGCCGGATCGCCGGCGCCGGGAAGATCTACGGGCCCCTCAGCAAGCTGATCACCGTCAAACCGGAGCACGCCGCCGCGATCGAAACGGCGCTGGCGGCCAATATCCAGAACATCGCGGTCGATACCGAGGAGACCGCCAAGGCGGCGATCCGCCATCTGAAAAAAAACAACGGAGGCCGGGCGACCTTCTGTCCCGTCAGCTCCGTTTCCCCGCAGGAGGACACCGCCGAACTGAAAAAGGCGTCCGGCGAGCCGGGCTGTATCGGATACGCCGACACGCTCGTTTCCTGCGACAAACGCTTTTCGGACATCATTTCCCGTTATCTCGGCAGGACGCTGATCTTTTCCGATCTGGACGCCGCCACGGCGGCGGCCTCGTCCGTTTCCTACCGGATCAAGGCGGTCACCCTCGACGGGCAGGTCATCAACCCCGGCGGGAGCTTTACCGGCGGCTCGGTCCGCTCGGAGAGCGGGATGCTCACCCGCGCCGCCCGGATCGAAGCGCTGAAGGCGGAGGCCGCCGCGGCGAACGCCGAATACGAAGCGCTCGCGGGGGAGCGCGAGGAACTCTCCGCCCGGCTGACGGAGGCGGAAGCGACCGCCCGTCGTCTGCGCGAGGACAGAGAGATGCTGCTGGCGCTGGCCGGCGCGGAAAAAAGCACCGTCGAAGCGGCGAAAGCCAAGGCGGAAAGCGCCCTGGCCGCCGCCGCCCGCTTCCGCGAGGATCTCGACCGGATCCGCGCCCAGCAGAGGGACGCGGCGGCGGAGACGGCGGAGCTGAAGGAAAAGCACGCGCAGCTTTGCAAGCGGATCGAGGCGATCGAGGCGCAGCGCGCCGAACGGTTTGCCGCCGTGAGCGAAGAGCAGGAAGAAAAGGAACTTCTGCGTAAAAAAGAAAGTGAGACGCTCGTTTCCCTCGCGGAGAAACGCCGCGACGCGGAAAACGCCCGCGAGGCCATCCGCGCGGCAGAAGAGCGGATCGAGGGACTTGGCCGCGAGTTCTCGGAGAGCGAAGCCCTCGGCCGGCAGTACGAAAAAACGCTCGCCGACCTCGAGGACGGCCGCCGGCGCAACAAGGAAAACAGAGAAAGCGTCCTCGCTTTGCGGGCAGAGCTCTTTGAGCGCCGCAGCGCGCTGGAAAGCGACGGCAGCGAGTCGGAGAAAAAGCAGAACGACCTCTACCGCCGCATCCGCGAGAAGACGGCGGAAAAGGAGACCTTCTTCCGCAGCCATACGAAAAACGAGGAACAGGTCAAGCGGCTGGCGGAGCGCCGGGAGCGCATGACCGAGCAGCTGGCGGAGGAATATCAGCTGACCTATTCCACCGCGGCGGAGCTCGGCTATCCCCCGCTCAAGGCGGAGGAGAGGGAGGAGACCCTCCAGCTCCAGAAAAAGCTGCGCGGGCAGATCAAGGCGCTCGGCAACGTCAACGTCGGCGCGATCGAGGAGTTTGCCGAGGTCAAGACCCGCTACGACGAGATCTCCGGGCAGTACGCCGATCTGACCGAGGCGCGCGCCAAGCTGACCGACTTTATCTCCTCCGTGGAAGGGGAGATGAAACGGCGGTTTCTCGACACCTTCGAGCAGGTCAACGGCTACTTCGGGGAGACTTTCGCCGAGCTCTTCGGCGGCGGACGGGCGGAGCTTCTGCTCACCGACCCGGACGATCTGCTCGGCTGCGGGATCGATATCAAGGCGGCGCCCCCCGGCAAGATCGTCAAGAGTCTTTCGCTGCTTTCCGGCGGCGAGCAGGCGTTCGTTGCGATCGCGCTCTTCTTCGCCGTTCTGAAGGTCAACCCCTCGCCCTTCTGCATCCTCGACGAGATCGAGTCGGCGCTGGACGAGGTCAACGTGGTCCGTTTTGCCGACTACATCAAAAAGTTTTCCGGCGATACGCAGTTCATCCTGATCACCCACCGCCGCGGCACGATGGAGGCGGCGGACCGGATGTACGGCGTGACGATGCCGGAGCAGGGCGTATCCCGCGTGATCGCTCTGAACGTTTCGGACTTTGATACAAGGAGCAGGGGATTAGGCGATGGCGTTTTTTGAAAAACTGAAAGCGGGTCTTGCCAAAACGCGGGACGCGTTTCTCGGGCAGATCGACAATCTCTTCAAGAGCTTCGTCCGGATCGACGAGGACCTCTTTGACGAGCTGGAGGAAACGCTGATCTCGGCGGACGTCGGGGTCGGCACGACCGAGTATATCCTCGACGAGCTGCGCGAGCGGGTGAAGGACGGACGGCTGAAGGAGCCGGAGGACGTCAAGACGGCGCTCAAGGAGATCCTCCGTTCCCTTGTCGGGGAAGGAGAGGAGATGCGTCTTGCCACCGTCCCCTCCGCGATCCTCGTGATCGGCGTCAACGGCGTCGGCAAAACGACGACCATCGGCAAGATCGCCTCGCATTACGTCGGGGAGGGGAAGCGCGTCGTCGTCGCGGCGGCGGATACCTTCCGCGCGGCGGCGATCGAACAGCTCTCCGTCTGGTGCGACCGCGCCGGGGCGGAGATGATCGCCCAGAAAAGCGGCTCCGATCCCGCCGCCGTCGTGTACGACGCGGCGGCCGCCGCCAAAAGCCGGAAGGCGGATCTTCTGATCGTGGATACCGCCGGACGGCTCCAGAACAAAAAGAACCTGATGGACGAGCTCTCCAAGATCGACCGGGTCCTTACGCGCGAGCTGCCGGACGCGGACCGGGAGACGCTGCTCGTCCTCGACGCCACGACCGGGCAAAACGCCCTCTCGCAGGCAAAGGAGTTTGCCGCCGCCGCCGGCGTGACGGGTCTGGTGCTGACCAAACTCGACGGGACCGCCAAGGGCGGGATGATTTTCTCGATCGCCCGGGAGCTCGGCATCCCCGTCAAGTTCATCGGCGTCGGAGAAAAGGCGGACGATATGCGGCCGTTCGTCGCGGAGGAGTTTATCTCCGCCCTCTTTGACTGATATGGACGAGATCACGATCCTGCTTGTAACGGGAAATCAGAACAAAGCCCGGGAGTTCCGGGAGATTTTTGCAGATTACGCGGCGGCGCATCCGTCGCTCCCGCCGATCCGCCTGCTGACTTCTGCGGACGTCGGGTTTTCCGGCGAGATCGAGGAGAACGGCGCGACCTTTGAGGAAAACGCCCTGATCAAAGCGAGAGCGCTTTCCTCCTGCGGGTATATCGCCATCGCGGACGACAGCGGCCTCGCCGTCGACGCGCTCGGCGGCGCGCCCGGCGTGTATTCCGCCCGCTACTCCGGCAAAGGAGACGCGGCAAACAACGAAAAGCTCCTCTCCGAGCTGGAGGGAAAAGAAAACCGCGCGGCGCGATACGTCTGCGCCGTCGCCTGCGTCTTCCCGGACGGGGACAGTTTCACCGTTTCCGCTTCCTGCGAGGGGCGGATCCTCCGGGAATACCGCGGTAAGAGGGGATTTGGCTACGACCCGCTTTTCTTTTCCGACGATCTTTGCAAGACCTTCGGCGAGGCGGCGCCGGCGGAGAAGGACGGCGTCAGCCACCGGGGCAAGGCGGCGCGCGCCTTCGTTTCCGCCTTTTACGACCGTCTCTCCCAAAAAGCCCCGAACGGAAAGGAACCGATATGACGAACCTGACGACAAAACAGCGCGCCTACCTCCGGTCGCTCGCGCAGACGGTCGATCCCGTCTTCCAGATCGGCAAGGGCGGCGTCACGGAGGAAACGGTGCGCCAGATCTCCAACGCCCTGGAAGCGCGTGAGCTGCTCAAGATCAACGTCCTTGAAACGAGCGGCCTGACTGCCGCCGAGGCGCTGGAAGAGCTCGCACAAAAGACCGGCGCGGCGCCGGTCCAGGCGATCGGCCGGAAGGCGGTTTTATACCGCCCGTCCGAAAAACACAAAAAGATCGAACTGAGCGGCAAATGAGAGAACAAAAGACGAAAGCGCGGATCCCCGCCGATCCGTACGGCGAGGAGGGACTCTCTCTCCTGCGGGAAGCGGTGCGGGGACGAATGAGCGAAAAACGCTGGCGCCATACCCTCGGGGTGGAGAAAAAGGCGGCGGAGCTCGCCGCCGTTTACGCGCCGGAGAAAACGGCGCTGCTGCGCGCGGCGGCGCTGCTGCACGATCTGACGAAAGAGCTGCCCGCGGAGGAGCAGATCCTCCTCTGCCGGCGCTTCGGCGTTCCCGTTCCGCAGGACTGCCTGGAGAGCCCAAAGCTCTTCCACAGTCTCACGGCGTCGCTTCTCATCCCGGAGGAGTTCCCGCTTTACGCGGATCCCGCCCTCCTTCAGGCGGTCGCCCGCCACACGGCGGGGCACCCGCGGATGGCGCTCTGCGACAAGCTCCTTTACCTGGCGGACTGGATCGAGGATACCCGCACCTTTCCCGCCTGCGTGAAGCTGCGGAAGGATTACGACGAAAGGATCCGCACGGCGGATACCGGTGAAAAGCGTCTCGCGGTACTGGACAAGGTCATGCTCCGCTCCTTTGATCTGATGATCCGGGAGATCCTGACGGAGAAACGCGCGCTGGCGCTGATCACCGTCGAGACGAGAAACGCGCTGCTCCGCGACCGGGCGGAGAGAAAGAACGAGAGGAAAACACATAGGCATGGATCAGAAAAATAACGAAAACAAAACCGAAAAAAGCGGCGAGCAGGCGGAGATCTTCGAGCAGGCCGCGGCGGAAAACGAGCCGATCGCCGCGCCCGAAGAAGCGGGAAGGGAAGAACCCGCCCGCCGGACCGTTACCGAAGAAAAACCGCGGTATCTTCTGATCGTCGGGATCCTCATTCTTTTCTTCATCGCGGCCGCCGTGCTGTGCGGTTTCCTCTATAAAAGCTATTACCGCCCCACGGTCGATACCGGCGTTCCCTTTGCTCCGCCTACCTCCGACGTTCCCGCTCCGGTCTCCGATGAGTCCGGCGCGCCGGAAACGGACGGGGAGAAGCCGAATGACGACGGTTACGTCCGCAACACGAATATCGTCAACTTCCTCGTTCTGGGGACAGACCGGGTCGCCCTGAATACCGACGTGATCATGATCGTCAACTTCAACAGCGAGACAAAGCAGATCAACATCGTGCAGGTCATGCGCGATACCTTCCTCCGGTACGACGGGGTCGAGGACCGGATCAATACGGTCTACGGGCATTTTTACAACAAGACCGGCTCCTCCGATAAGGCGATGCAGGAGGTGGAAAAGGTGTTCGAGCAGACCTTCAGCATCCAGATCGACTACTACGCGCTCGTCGATCTCACCGTTTTCCGCGAGGTCGTGGACGCCGTCGGCGGCGTGTATATCAACGTGCCCTTCGATTACGACTACGACGATCCGTGGCAGGATCTCTATATCCACCTCAAGGCGGGTTATCAGCTCCTCGACGGGAACAAAGCGGAGCAGTTCGTGCGCTACCGCGCCGGCTACGCGCTGGCGGACAAGGGCCGCACAGACGCGCAGAAGATGTTCTTCTCCGCGCTCCTTGCCCGCGTGAAGGAGGCGTTCAAAACGAACGTTTCCGCCGCGGTCAACGTGGGGACGAGCGTTCTGCGGAATATGGATACCAACCTGACCGGCGCGGAGATGGGCTATTATATCCCTCTGATGATGCAGGCGGATCTGTCCGCTTTGCGGATGACCACGGTCTACGGCGAGGGGCTGATGGTAGGCCCGAAGGCGATGGTCGGCGTCAACCGCGAGATCACGCTCACGGTCGTCAACCGGATGCTCAACGTCTACAACCGCGACGTGACCGACGAACTGTTCGATACCGGCCGGGCGCTGGTCGACTCATCGAACGAGGAAATGGTGCAGATCTATTACAAGACAGGACTCCCCGTCGAGATCGTCAGCGGCGACAAGACGGACGAGATCTATATTATCCCGAACTGAGAAAGGATCGCCATGACGGAAGAAAAAAAGGAAACGATCGCCCGGGAAGATTCCCGCGCGATCGCGGAAAAGATCATTCGCACGCTTGATTTCAAGCGCGCAAGGGACTTAAAGCTCCTGCACGTGGAGAAAAAGACCACCCTCGCGGATTATTATATCTTCGCGACCGGCGGCTCCCGCACGCAGATCCTGGCGCTTGCCGGCGAGGTCGAGGACAAGCTGGAGGAGTGCGGCGTCCCCGTCGGTCATATCGAGGGGCGCGGGAGCGGCGAGTGGGTCTTGATGGACTACGGCGCCGTGGCCGTGCATATCTTCTCCCGGGAGGGAAGGGAGTTCTACAATCTGGAAAAACTCTGGAGCGATTGCGAGACGGTTCCGCTCGACGCTCTCCTTGTAAAAGAGACAGAAGAGGAAAGGTGAGGCTTTATGAAATACGAACCGCAAGAGATCGAAAAAAAGTGGCAGGACCGCTGGGAGGCGGCGCACGCCTTTGAGGCGAGCGAGGATCGCAGCAAGCCGAAGTTTTACGGCCTGGTCGAGTTCCCCTATCCGAGCGGCGCGGGGCTCCACGTCGGGCATATCAAGGCGTATATCAGCCTGGAGGTCGTTTCGCGCAAGCGCCGGATGCAGGGGTATAACGTCCTCTTTCCGATCGGATTTGACGCCTTCGGCCTGAATACCGAAAACTACGCGATCAAGACGAAGACCCATCCCCGCGTCGTCACCGACCGCAACATCGAGAACTTCACCCGCCAGCTCAAGAGCGTCGGCTATTCCTTCGACTGGTCGCGCGTCGTGGACACGACCGACCCCGATTACTACAAGTGGACGCAGTGGATCTTTCTCAAGATGTTCGAGCACGGGCTGGTCTTCCGGGATCACACGCTCGTCAACTACTGCCCCTCCTGCAAGGTCGTCCTTTCAAACGAAGACAGCCAGGGCGGGCACTGCGACGTCTGCGGCTCGGAGGTCGTGCAGAAATCGAAAGAGGTCTGGTATCTGCGCATCACCGAGTACGCGGATAAGCTCCTCTCCGGGCTCGAGGAGGTGGACTACCTCCCGAATATCAAACAGCAGCAGGTCAACTGGATCGGCCGTTCCACCGGCGCGTACGCCGACTTTGCCGTCAAGGGAACAAACGAAAAGCTGAAGATCTACACCACCAGACCCGATACCATGTTCGGCGTGACCTTCATGGTCATCGCGCCCGAGCACCCGGTCATCGACCGCCTGCGCGACAGGATCGCGAATATGCCCGAGATCGAGGCGTACCGCGAGATCTGCGCGAAAAAGACGGAGTTCGAGCGCACCCAGCTCGTCAAGGAAAAGACCGGCGTGAAGATCGAGGGGATCACCGCGATCAATCCCTTAAGCGGCAAGGAGATCCCGGTCTATATCGCCGACTACGTGATGATGGGCTACGGCACGGGCGCCATCATGGCGGTCCCCGCGCACGACGAGCGCGACTACGCCTTCGCCAAAAAGTTCGGCATCGATATCGTCGAGGTCATCCGCGGCGGCGATATTTCGAGAGAGGCGTACACCGGAGAGGGTCCGATGGTCAACTCGGACTTCCTCAACGCCTACGATAACAAAAAGGATTCCATCCGCGCGGCGATCGAGGCGCTCACCGCCCGCGGCGTCGGCGAGGCGGCGGTCCAGTATAAAATGAAGGACTGGGCGTTCAACCGCCAGCGCTACTGGGGCGAGCCGATCCCGATCATCCATTGCCCGCATTGCGGGATGGTCCCCGTTCCGTACGAGGAATTGCCGCTCCGCCTGCCGGACGTGGAAAACTTCGAGCCCGGCGAGGGAGGCGAAAGCCCGCTTGCCAAGGTGGAGAGCTTTGTCAACTGCAAATGCCCGAAATGCGGGGGAGACGCCCGCCGCGAGACCGATACCATGCCCCAGTGGGCGGGCAGCTCGTGGTATTTCCTGCGCTACTGCGACCCGAAGAACGAAAGCGCCTTCGCGGGGATGGACGCGCTGAAGTACTGGATGCCGGTCGACTGGTACAACGGCGGGATGGAGCACGTCACCCGCCACATGATCTATTCGCGGTTCTGGTATCGCTTCCTTTACGATCTCGGCGAGGTCCCCTGCCGCGAGCCGTATCAGAAACGCACGGCGGTCGGGCTCGTCCTCGGTCCGAACGGCGAGAAAATGTCCAAATCGAAGGGCAACGTCGTCGACCCGCTCGACGTCGTCCGCGCCTACGGCGCCGATACCCTCCGTACCTACGTCTGCTTTATGGGCGACTACGGGATGGCGGCTCCGTGGTCGGACAGCGCCGTCAAGGGCGCCAAGCGCTTCCTTGACCGGGTCGCCGCCATGACCGATCTCGTCAAAGGGACGGGCAGCACGCCGGCGCTGGAGGCCGCCTTCCACAAGACCGTCAAAAAGGTTACCGCCGACATCGAGGAGCTGAAGTTCAATACCGCGATCGCCGCGCTGATGACGCTTGTCAACGGGATCACCGAAGCGGGCAGTCTGACGCGGGACGAGTTTATCACGCTGATCAAGCTGCTCTGCCCCTTCGCGCCGCACCTCTGCGAGGAGCTCTACGAAACGGTCGGCGGCCAAGGCCTGCTTTCCCTCGCTCCCTGGCCGGAATACGACGAGGAAAAGACGAAGGACGCCACAGTCGAGCTCGCCGTCCAGATCAACGGCAAGCTCCGCGGCACGATCACCGTTCCCGCGGGCGCGGACAAGGACGCGCTTCTCGCCGCCGCCAAAGCGGAGGAGAAGATCGCCGCCGCGCTGGAGGGAAAGACGCTTGTCAAAGAGATCGTCGTTCCCGGCAAGATCGTCAATCTCGTCGTCAGGTAAGAAATGAAACCGGAACTTTCCGCGCTTTGCGCGCTTCTCCGGGAGGCGGGCAAGCTCTTCTTTGAAAACGGGCGCGAAACGGTTACCGAAAAGGGCTACGCCGATTTCGTGACCGCAACGGATCTTGCCGTTCAGCGGCTTGTGATCGGGCGGCTCCGCGCCGATTATCCCGCGTGCGCGATCCTCGCGGAGGAGTCGGAGGACCGGCCGGACGGATCGGTCTCCACCTTCGTCCTCGATCCGGTGGACGGCACCACCAATCTGATCCGCCGCCTCGGGCACAGCTGCATCTCCCTCGGCTACGTCGAGGACCGCCGTCCGGTCCTCGGCGCGGTCTATAACCCCTTCACGGACGAGCTGTTCGCGGCGGAGCGGGGAAAAGGTGCGACCAAAAACGGCGCGCCCATCCGCGTCACGGCGGCGCGTGCGCTGCGCGACAGTCTCGTTACCGTCGGGACCTCCCCCTATCGCAAGGATAACGCCGGGGCGAATATGTCTCTGATCTCAGAGGTCTTTTTCCGCACGCTGGATATCCGGCGCAGCGGGTCCTCCGCGCTCGATCTCTGCTACGTCGCGGACGGCAGGACGGACGCCTTCCTCGAGGCGGGGCTCAGCCCGTGGGATTTCTGCGCGGGGGTCCTGCTCGTCGAGGAGGCGGGCGGCCGCGTCACGAACTGGAAGGGAGATCCCATCGACTTTTTCTCCAAGCAGAACGTTCTCGCCACAAACGGCAGGATCCACGCAGAGGCGCTGACGCTCACCGGATCCGTTTCTCTGAAAGACTGAAAACAAGGGGATCCGCCCGCCGGAAAAGAAAAGCGGGCGGCCCCCGCATAAAAACTTCTTTGCGGTCTTGACAAACGGAAAGCGGGATGCTATAATATTCGACGTGCCGTTTGTGTGCCTTTAGCTCAGTTGGATAGAGCAACTGCCTTCTAAGCAGTAGGTCGAGGGTTCGAATCCCCCAAGGCACGCCACGTTATGGTGGGTATGGCGCAGTTGGTTAGCGCGCCAGGTTGTGGCCCTGGAGGCCGACGGTTCGAGTCCGTTTACCCACCCCAAAAATCCCGCGCTCCGGCGCGGGATTTTTCCTTCTTCACGAAAGTTGTATCAGAAAGCGGATGGATCCAGCTTCGTCCTGCAAGTCTTCGCTTGCAGGACGAACGTTTTTCCGGGGAAAAAACGGGTGCGAACTGTCCATTTACAAATCGGGAAATCTCCTGTATAATAGAAATGAGAGAAGGGAAGGAGGGGAACGCGTGAACGTCGGAAGCGTCATTGTGCAGCTCAGAAGGGAACGCGGCTATTCGCAGAAACGGTTAGCGGATATGCTGTTCGTCTCCTCGGATCTCGTTTCCAAGTGGGAAAACGGAACGAGACGTCCGGACTATCCGATGATCGAGCGGATCGCGGAAGCGTTCGGGGTTCCGCCCGACAGCATTCTGGAAAAATATCTTTTTATCTTCGAGGAACTCTCCGATTGCATTCCCGACGGGGTCCGGATCGCGGAGGACGAGTTTACCGAACTGTTAAACGACTTTCTCGCTTCGCTCGGCCGGGACGAGGCGGAGATCTTCGTCCGCCGGTATTATCTGACGGAAAGTATCGCGAGCATCGCCGAACGGAAAGGGATCCGCGACAACCACGTCCGGAGCCGGCTTTCCAAGACCCGGCGCAAACTGAAAAAGAGGATCGGGAGGATGAAGGGATGAACGAAAAAAACCGGTTTTTTTACAACGCCACGGCGCACATCGACGAAAAACTGATCGACGGGCTGACCGGCGGGGAGGCAGGTCCGGAAAGCGCCGCGCCGGAAAAGAAACGGCGGACGCCGGTCAGAAAAACCCTCGCCGGCGCGCTGGCGGCCGTACTCGCCGTTTCGCTCTTTGTCGGAGGGATCTTCGTCTGGCAAAACCGGACGCCGGAGAGCGGAGGAGAAAAGACGGTAGAGCCGTTCAAAGGAACGCCGGGAAACTACGCCGGCGCTAAGTTTATCAGTCTCGCGGACGCCGCGGGGGCGCTGAAGTCGGAATACGGGGATTCATACCTTGATCAAAGCCGCAGCGATCATCTCAATCGCATCCGCGCGTTCTTTGACCGGATCACCGAAAGTTTGCTAAACGGAAAAGAAAACGCCGTCGTCTCGCCGGTCAACATTTATATGGCGATGTCTTTGCTGGCGGAATGCACCGGCGGAACGTCGCGCCGGCAGATTCTGGACGTTCTCGGCGTTTCGGGGATGGAAGAACTGCGGGAGCAGTCGAAGCGGATCTGGATCCAAAACAGCCGTGACAACGAGTACGGCCGCTCGCTGCTCGCCAACTCCGTTTGGTTTTCCGACGGTCTTACCTTCAAAGAGGCCTGCGTCAAACTCCTCAACGACGAGCATTATGCTTCGGTGTTTGCGGGGGATTTTTCCGACGACGCCTATCTGAGCGCCTTCAAGCAATGGCTCTCCGACCAGACGGGCGGTCTGCTCGACAACTGCATCAACGAGCTGGAGATCCCGGAGGATACCGCCGCTGCGCTCGCGTCGACGCTCTACTATAAGACGAAATGGAACGACGAGTACGAGAAAACGGAAGAAGGAACCTTCAAGGGAACACGCGGGGATCAAAGCTGCGTTTTTAACGTAAAAACCGTGAAAGGCGGAGCGATTTTTGAGACCGACCGCTTTACCGCCTACAGAGAACGGCTCTCTGACGGAAACGAGATGTGGTTTTTCCTGCCAAGCGGGGATCACACTCCGGAAGACGTGCTGAAAACGGACCTCGTCTCGTTTGTGTACCACCCGAAAGACGTCCGTACGTTCGATTGCGACGTGACGGTCAGAATGCCTGA
This sequence comes from Clostridia bacterium, assembly GCA_017450965.1. GTDB lineage: Bacteria > Bacillota > Clostridia > Oscillospirales > CAG-272 > RUG12395. The sequence continues at coordinate 5,861 of JAFSSQ010000036.1, read as the reverse complement.
TTTCGACGTGGATTTCAACCGTTCCATTCTGGAAGACCTGAAAAAGCTCGGCGTAATCGACTGTACCGACGCGGCGAAAGCCGATTTTTCGCCGTTGACGGACGCCAAACTGCAGCTCGGCAAAGTCATCCACGCCGCGCGCTTCAAAGCGGATAAGGAAGGCGTGGAGGGCGCCGCGTTCTCTCTGCTGCTTTTTTGCGGGGGAGGGCCGGTCGAACGTCCTCCGTACGATTTCACGCTGGACAGACCGTTTGTGTTCATGGTCGTGCACGGCGGCGTGCCGATCTGTGTCGGGACGGTCATGGAGCTCTGAAAACGACCCCGTCCGGACGATCCGGATTTCACTTTTACTTTTATCGCAGCGCGGGAAGGACGCCGGGAGCGTCCTTCCCGCGCTTTCTTGCGACGGTTCGCTTTCCCGCAAAACCGCCGCCCCTTGACATCCCGTTTCGTTGCCTTTATAATAAAAACAGAAGAATAAACGGAGGCAGGTCGATGTTCCATTTGTTTGACAAAAAGGAAAAACCGGAGGGTGAGGACGACGGCGTGATCTTCATCCGCAAGCCGAAGCCGAACGTCTGCGGCGGCACGACCGAAACGCTGGACACCCGCGCGCCGAAGGAGATCAGCTCGGAGGAGATGATCCTCTTTGACGCGACCTCGGCGCTGAACGTCCCCTCCCTCGGGGAGGACGAGCGCCTCGGCTATCTTTCCGCCTTTGCCGCGCCCTGCGGCGAGGGGACCTTCCTCTTGCTGGAAACGGAGATCGGCTTCCGCCGCCGGGAGGGAAAGGATCTCCGCTGGGCGCTCGTACGGGAGAGCGTTTTTCCCGCGCTCGTCCGGCTGGTAAACGAATGCGGCCTCGCGGCGGAGAACGGCCACCACTCGTCCACGGCGGGCCTGCCGGAGAACTTCGGCGGCAGCGTTCACATCCGCTACGCAAGCGGGGAAACGGTCAGCTTTTCCGATAACCAGGCGCCGGTCCTCTCCGCCGATACGGCCGCCCGCATCGCCGACCTCTTTGCCGGGGCAATGAAGGGGGAGACCGTCCCGCTGCCGGACCCCGCCGATTTGCGGGAGATCCGCTTCTCTGAAAACCGGGAGGACGGCGGCTATACCCGCGCCGCGCTCACCCTGAACGCCGACGGGACCGGCACAAACAAAAAGGCCTCCCGCTACGACGGACCGAAAGTCTATGAAAGCGAAAAACCGGTCGACGCCGAAACGGTCGCGGCGATCCGCCAAACGGTCGGAGAGACCGCCCTGCTCGCCTGGCCCGGGCTGCCTGTTTCCGATTACAGGCCGTTATCCGAAAAAGCGCTTACCTTCACGCTGAAAAACGGGGAGGAGATCACCGTCCCCGGCGACCGCCTCCTTCCTGATCAGATCCGGGACGGATTTTTCCGGATCGAGCTGGAACTGGCGACCAAACACTGAAAAAGCCGAAGAGGAGGAAACCGATATGGCGGCTTATTTGGAAAACGAAACGCCGAAAAAACTCGGCTTCGGCCTGATGCGTCTGCCGAAGAAGGACGGCGCGATCGACGTGGAAGCGGTGAAGGAGATGGTCGATCTCTTCCTCGGGGCGGGATTTACCTATTTTGACACCGCGTTCGCCTACACCGGCTCGGAGGAGGCGATCCGGGAAGCGCTGGTGAAGCGCTATCCGCGCTCGTCTTATACCCTCGCCAGCAAGATCAACGTGGCGGAGCGCTTCGCGCCGGACGCGGAGGCTTCCAAACGTCAGTTTTATACCAGTCTGGAGCGCTCCGGCGCGGAGTATTTCGACTACTATCTGCTTCACGCGATGATGGAAAAGAATATCCGCAAATACGAGGAGTTCGGTATCTGGGATTTTGTTTGGGAGCAGAAAAAGGCGGGCCTGATCCGGCACGTCGGCTTTTCCTTCCACGACAGCCCGGAGGTGCTGGAACAACTCCTCACCGAGCATCCCGAGGTCGAGTTCGTGCAGCTGCAGATCAACTACGCCGATTGGGAGGATCCCACGGTCGCCTCGCGTAAAAACTACGAGGTCGCGCGCCGGCACGGCAAGTCCGTCGTGGTGATGGAACCGGTCAAGGGAGGCAAGCTCGCCGACCCGCCGGACGAGGTAAAAGAGATGATGAAGGCCTGCCGCCCGGAGATGTCCCCCGCCTCCTGGGCGATCCGCTTCGCCGCCTCGCTCGACGGGATCCTGACCGTCCTCTCGGGAATGTCGAACCGGGAGCAGATGCTCGACAATCTTTCCTATATGAAGGACTTTTCGCCCCTGAACGGGGAGGAGCGGGAGGTCATCCGGCGGGCGCAGACGGTCCTCGGCGCCGTCCCCTCCGTTCCCTGTACGGCCTGCCGCTACTGTACGGAGGGCTGCCCCGCGGGGATCCGCATCCCCGAGATCTTTGCGGCGATGAACGCCCGCTTCGACGAAAAGGAGAAGGCGAGCGCCGCCGCGCGGTACGCCGAAGCGATCCGGGAAGGCGGGAGGCCGGAAGACTGCGTCGCCTGCCGCCAATGCGAGGACGCCTGCCCCCAGCACCTGCCGATCACCGACCTGCTCAAAGGCGCCGCCGCGCAATTTGCGGAGAAAAAAGAGAACTGAAAAAACCGGCTGAAAAAGAAAACTCTTTTTCAGCCGGTTTTCCATAGCGGGCGGCGAAGCGCCCGTTTTTCAGTTTGTGTTTTCGGGCGCCCCGCGCTTTTTCTGGCGGAGGGCGATCCATTCGTGCAAAAGCCCGACCACGCTGGAGATCAGCGTGGCGGAGGTGCCGAGAAAGCTCATAAAGTTTCCGATTTTTACGGTGAAGACCAGATACATACAGCAGGAGATCACCATCAGGATCTTGGTAACAAGGGTGTTCTGCCCGTAAAAACTGACAACGGTCAGCGCGCTGCCGGCGGCGGGCAGGAGAAGGTAGAGGGAGAACCCGCCGGAAATGAAATCGGCGAGAGGGGAGAGCATCATCAAAACGATGAAGACCCACATCCAGAGCCGCCTGTCCGCCCACGCGCGTTTTCCGCGGAAGTAGAACACAACGTCCCGCCCGATCGCAAACAGATAGATCAGCGCGGAGGTGAGGATACCGAAGAGCAGGTACTGCAGCCCCCACAGCACGTCGGAGATCACCTTCTGGATGAAGATGCGGTCCCGCTTGTTGCTCATAAAAACGAAGAGGCAATGGATCACGGCGACAAGGCCGAGCCAGAACGCCGCCGCGCGCGTACCGGTCGCCGAAGAATAGCCGGTCAGCTGTTTCAGATCGTCCCAGAAAGTCAAAGAGCGCCTCCGCGAAAACCGCGCCCGAGGGAGCGGAAAATAACGGGACTATTCTACCGCGCCGGCGCGCGGCTGTCAAGCCTTTTCGGCACGTCAGTCGAGTTTTGTCGCATAGCACCATTTTCCGCCGGTCAGCTTGCCGAAGATATATTTGGAGGAGGCGGATTCGCACATCGTATAGATCCTGCCGTCGAGGATCTCGATCTCCTCCGCCATCGGCGGGAAGGTCAGATCGTCGACAAGCGCGGCGGAGTCGAGCGCGTACAGCGGGATCTTCCCCTTGGCGCCGTCGATCTCGCCCTGCGCCTCGGCTTTGGCGCCGTCGTAGACGAAGATGTGGGAAAACGCCACGGCGTAGGAGGTGGAGAGATAGACCTTGCCGCCGTCAAAGCACATTCCCTGCACAAGGTCGGGCAGGGAATAGGCCTGCACCGGAACGGGATCGAGCCCGAAGACGGCGTCCGCCGCGTCGGAGAACCGGTACGCGACCGCCATCGCCTGCTGATAGTCGCCCGCCTTCGTCGTGCGTTTGTGGGAGTCGGCGGTCTTGTAGTTCTGCTCGCGGTAGAACTCGCCCGCCCAGAGCGTCCCGTCGCCGATCGCCGTAAAGGAGACGCTCGTGTCCCCCTCCCCGTAGATCGCAACGGGGAAGGAGCCGAGGCAAACGATCCCCGCGCCGTCCTCCGCCTGAAGGATCTCGTCTTTGGAATAGACGAAAAGGCAATGGTCCCCGCCGCCCGCAACGTAGACGTATTTTCCGTGAACGGACAGGCCGCCCGCGTGCCCGCGAAAGTCCGAACCGTCCTCCTGAAGCAAAAGGACTTCCTTTACGGTCTCGCCGCTTTCCTTGTTTACCAGATAGATGGGGGAGGCGCCCTCGCCGGATCGGTATCCGGTCACGAAAAAGTTGCCGGAGTCCGCGTCGTAGGAGAGCCCCTGCGGCACGAACCCGTCCCCGAGTCCGGGAATCGCAAAAGCTTTTTCGGAGTTTTTGTAATAGCTCGCCACCGGCAGACGGAACCAGAGCCGGGCGCCGAGGAGGATCAGGGCGATTGCCGCGACAAGGATGAGACAGATCCGCAAAAGGATCGTTCCCGCTTTTTTCCTGGGTTTCGTTTCACTCATAACAGTTCTCCTTTCAGAGCGGAGCGGAGGAGGCGCCGGACCGGGCGCCGGCCGCCCCGCTTACACCGCCATTTTAACACAGCCCGTCGTTTTTTTCAATAAGCGCGGGAAAAGAAACGGTTTTTCCCGGAACCGTCTTGCATTCTCCGGAGATTTTGCTATAATGAAATAAAAACCCTCGGAGGCTCGTGATGAAAAAAGTCAGTTTCACCAATCCCGTCTGCCGCGGGGCGGACCCGTGGATGTTTCTCTGCGGCGAATACTTCTATCTTTGCTGCACCGCGGGGCGCTCGCTCTGGCTCTACCGGTCGAAGGACCCCTCGAAGATCACGGCGGAAGGAGAGTGCGAAAAGATCCTTGCCTTTCAGCCGCGCGAGGGGGAGATGTGGTCAAAGGACCTCTGGTCCCCCGAGATCCATCATTTTTCGGAAGAAGAGTTTCCCGGGCACGGCGGCTGGTATCTCTTTATCGCCTGCGACGACGGGAAAAACGTCAATCACCGGATGTACGTTCTGAAGTGCGAGGATAGAGAAACGCCCTTCGCGCCCTACGGCGAGCCGCTGACGGGCGAGCGCTACGTCCCGAAGAAGATCGAATCGGAAACGGACGGGACCTTCAACACCGGCTGGTGCTGCGGACAGACGATCCTCCGCCACAGGGGCAAGGTCTACTGTATGTGGGTCGACGAGGTCGGGCGGCAGACGATGGACTTCCATCAGCGTGACCGCATCGCGCTCCTCAAAAATCCGTGGACGGCGGGGGACGCCGGCGTCATCATCAAGCCGACCGAGGAGTGGGAGATGCACGGCTTCGGCATGGGCGCGGACGGCATCATCCGCCCCCGCGTCGTGGAGGGCGGCACCGCCGTCTACGGCGACGCCGGAGAGCTTTACGTCGTTTATTCCGGCAGCGGCTACTGGACGAAGTACTACGCCCTCGGGCAGATCACGCTGGAGGGCGACCCGCTCGTTTACGAAGACTGGAAGAAGGAAAAGGAGCCGCTCTTCTCGATGAGCGACACGGTCTTCGGCTGCGGGCACGCCTCCTTCTTCACCGACGCGGAGGGAAAACGTTTCATCGCCTATCACGCCTACCTCTCGCCCGACCGCGCCGGCGGACGGTACGTCTTCATCGAGCCCTACCGCATCGAAAACGGCAGGATTGTGATCGGTGACGGGAGCGGCAAGCCCGCCCCGCTTGATACCGTCCAGACCGTTACGGTTTACTGAGCCGCTTTGCGCCGAACGCGCAAAACGCCCCTCGCGCAGAGCGCGAGGGGCGTTTTTTGTCGGGGTGAATTATACTTTCAAGTGCAACAGTATAGAAAAAAAGAGCAGTTCATGCGAATCTCTGGTAGAATAGAATCACCACACCCCAAACTACCAAAAGGAGGTCCGCATGAACTACACACATCTTACCATAGAAGAACGGAGTTGTCTACGGGAATATTACAAAAAGGGGT
>JAFSSQ010000035.1 GCA_017450965.1 Clostridia bacterium | reverse complement strand
GTAGGCGGGCGGTAAGAATAAAAGCAAAGAAGAAACAAGGAGCGAAAAACTCCTTCCGTCGCGGCAAGCCGCGCCACCTCCCTCAAGAGGGAGGCAAACGGCGCGATCATCCTGCACAAAATAGACAAAGCAGAAAGCCGACCCACGCTTGCCGGGTCGGCTTTCGTATCTCTTTTGCTTTGAATACGCTTTCTCTGAATCTTTCCCCTTTTCAAAAAGTCTTTTGCCTACTTTTCTTCAGAAAAGTAGGTGCTTTTCTTCAGAAAAGCAGGATTTCTTACAGCTTCTTCAATATTTTCAACAATCCTCTGGAGAGGAGGGAGCCGCCGGCGCGGATGAGCTGGGATTCGATCTTATCGCGGCGTTTTTCGGCGCGTTTTTCGTCCGCTTTTTTCTTTTTTTCGGCTTCCTTTTCCTTTTTCTCTTTTTCCTTTTCCCCGGCTTTGGCGGCGGCGTCCTCCGCCTTTTTCTTTTCCGCCTCCGCTTTTTCCTTTTCCTTTTCGGCGGCGCGGCCGGTAAGGATCTCGTAGGCGCTTTCCCGGTCGACGGGGGTGTCGTACTTATCGCCGACGGGGGAATGGAGCTGTGCCGTCCGGCGGGCAGTGGCGGAGGCGGGCGCCATGAGGCTTTCGGGGCAGAGGATCGCCGTCCGTTCGACGACGGAGGGCACGCCCTTTTCGTCGAGGCAGGAGACGAGCGCCTCCCCGGTGCCGAGGGTCATGATCGCCTCTTCGGAGGAGAAGGCGGGGTTCGGGCGGAAGGTCTGCGCGGCGGCGCGGACGGCCTTCTGCTCGGCGGGGGTATAGGCGCGGAGGGCGTGCTGGACGCGGTTGGAGAGCTGCGCGAGGACGGTATCGGGGATATCGGAGGGGCTTTGGGTGACGAAGTAGATCCCCACGCCCTTCGAGCGGATCAGCTTGACGGTCTGCTCGATCTGGGCGAGCAGGGCTTTGGGCGCGTCGGAAAAGAGCAGGTGCGCCTCGTCGAAAAAGAAGACGAGCTTCGGCTTTTCGGGGTCGCCCTCCTCGGGCAGGACCTCAAAGAGCTCCGCGAGCATCCAGAGCAGGAAGATCGCGTAGAGGCGGGGGTGGCGGACGGTCTCCACGCAATGGAGGACGTTCACGTAGCCGCGGCCGTCCTCCGCCGTGCGGATCCAGTCGAGGATGTCGAAGGCGGGCTCGCCGAAAAACAGGTCCCCGCCCTCCTTGTCGAGCGGGAGCAGCGCGCGCAGGATGGCGCCGACGCTCTGAGGCGCGACGTTGCCGTAGGTGGCGGTGTACTCCTCGCGGTGCTCGGAGACATAGGAAAGCACGGCGCGCAGATCCTTGAGGTCAAGGATCTTCAGCCCCTGGTCGTCGGCGACGCGGAAGGCGATCTCGAGGACCCCCTCCTGCACGTCGGTCAGGTCGAGGATCCGGGCGAGCAGCGCCGGTCCGAGATCGGAAACGGTGGTGCGGATCCGGTGGCCGCCCTTGCCGTAAAGGTCGTAGAACACGGCGGGATAGGCGCGGTAGGTAAAGGTCTCGCGGATGCCGAAGCGGTCGATCCGCTTCTGCATCCCCTCGCTGTCCTTTCCCTTCTCGCAGATGCCGGAAACGTCCCCCTTCACGTCGCAGAGAAAGACGGGAACGCCGGCGGCGGAGAAGGACTCCGCCAGCACCTTCATCGTCACGGTCTTGCCGGTGCCGCTCGCGCCCGCGATCAGCCCGTGGCGGTTGGCCTGCGGGAGGTGGAGGTATACTTTTTTTGTCGGGTCGTCCTTGGAGAGTCCGAGATAGATCTTTCCGTCTTCGAGCATAGGATCAGCCTTTCTTTTCTTCGCCGTTCGTTTCTTTCTTTTTCCCGGAGCGGAGGATGAGGCCGCCGATGACGGCCCCAAGCGCCGCCGCGCCCGCGATCACGAGGATCGGGACGAGAGGCGAGGAGCCGCCCTGCCCGCCCGGGGTTTCTTCCGTCTCCGGCGGGAGCGTTTCCGTCTCCTCCGGCTCGGCGACCGTCACGACGCTGTCAAAGGCGCCGATGCGGGAGGCGAGGGAGCGGGAGTTGAGCGGGAAGGTGAACACGGTGTCGGCGGCCTGCGGGGGATCCAGCGCGGGAACGCCGTTTTCAAAGCGTACGGGCTGCGTAAAGAGCAGCCGGTAGGAGTAGCCGAGGCCGGAGCGGAACTTGGCGTGGTAGACCGCCCAGATCTCCGTCCCGTCCGGGGAGGTGGTGAAGACCATCGCGCCGGGCGAGTAGATCCCCGCGACCGTGTTTTTCTGGTGGATGGGATCCTTCTGCTTTTCCCAGAGGGAGGCGTCGGTGAGTTTATCCGAGGCCGTGCCCTTGAAGCGGAGAAGCCCGGTGCAGTAGGCGTCCGTGTAGGTCTGGTTGGCGGAATAGGCGAGCCAGAGCTGCCCGTCCGGCGAGTAGATCGGGAAGGGGCCTTCCTGGATCAGCACGTTGCTTCCCTGCCCCTCCCAGGAGGTGGTCACGGTGGAGATCTGGATCATCTTCGTCCCCGCCTTGAAGGCGGTGGGGCTCTCCAGCTCTCCCATAAAGAGGCTCTGGCGGTGCAGTGAGCCGACCACGCGGTCGGACTTGCGGAAGAAGCCGCCGCACACGAGGTAGCGCGTTCCGCCGTATTCGATGATGCGCGGGGAGAGGTAGGCGTAGACCTCCCCGTCCGTGTTGGCGAGCATCCCCTTGAAGGTAAAGCCGTCGTAGGGGTCCGCGCCCTTCCCTTCCCAGACGTAGGGATGGCGGATCTCGCTGTCGGAGGAGTCGGCGCAGGTGCAGTAGAGGTACCACTTGCCGTCAAGGAAGTAGACCTGCGGCGCCCAGAGACTCGTGATCTCCTTCCCCTCGCCGCTGACCGCGGCGCTCCAGACCATCAGGGGCGTTGCGGCGGAGAGGTCCGGGAGGTTTGCCGCGCGGGTGATCCAGAGGGCGGGCTTGCCGTTATAGTCTTTGGAATAGGAATAATAGTACCAGCCGTCGCGGTAGAGAACGGAGGGGTCGGCGTAGGAGGCGATGGGGTTTTCAAACTCGATCTTGCCGGAGAGCTCTTCGTCCGCTTTGAGGGACGCCGCGATCTCAAGCGAGTCGGAGCAGAGCTTTTTTGCGTAGTAGAGGTTCTTTTCCACGCCGCGGATCATGCCGACGCGGGTAAGATCCCCGCCGAGGAGGGAGAGGGCATATTTCCCTTTGAACTTCACGTCGCCGTCCGCTTCAAAGGCGAGGAGATCGCCGCGGAAGGCGCCGCCTTCGATCTTTACCGAAACGTCGCCCGTGACCGCGACCGACTGTCCGACGGAGGGGGAAGCCGCCGCCATGCCGCAAAGCGTGCAGTCGAAAACGCCGCCCGTGACCGTGACCGTCACGTTCCCCGTGAGGGAGTTCTGGCCGTTGCCGGCGACGAGGCCGTGGAAGCGGCCGCCCGTGACCGTGAGGGAAATCTCCCCTTCCGCCTTGCGGTCGGCCGCGGAAGCGGTCAGGCGGACGCTGCCGCCGTAGACGTTTTCCCAGTCGCCGCCCTCCACGGTGAGGGAGGCGCCCGATTCCCCGCCCTTCGCCGTTGCGGCGGCGGATCCGCCGCAGATCGAGGGATAGGCGAAATAGAGACTGTCGGGGAGCAGCGGGCAGGTCACGCTCGCCCGGACGGTCGTTTTGCGGCCGCCGCAGGCGATCCATACGCCGCTTTTCGCGCGCGCGGTGATCGCGAGATCCGCGATCTCGGTCTCCCCCTCGCCCGTAAAGGAGAGGACGGAGGAGAGCCGGAGGTGCGAGCCGAAGACGGCGGCGTAGTCGACGCAGCAGAAGGACCCGCCGAAGAAGCGGCGGCCGGAGCCGAGCTTCAGGGTGAGCGCGTCGGTCAGATCATACTGCCCGAGCAGGACGATGGAGGTATCGGACAGACCGGAGAAGTCCGTCTGCCGGTCAAACGGGTTCGTTCCGGCCGCCTGTCTCGTATCGGTGGTCGCCCCGACGAAGCGCACGTCGCCGAGAGCGGTAAAACCGTCGAGCGAGGTGCCGGAAACGTATTTTTGGCCCGAAACGTCCGGGGCGTCCACGGTGCATCCGGGGGTGCGCAGGAGCACGCCGAAGTCTCCCCCGACCGGGCCGCCCGCCTTGATCGCGGAGGGAGAGGAAAGATGCCGGAAATCGGCGAGACCGACCGAGCCGGAGGCGCCGTTTTCGGTCAGAGCGACGCTCCCGACCGTCATCGTGCCTGCCAGAATGACCGATACGTCGCCGCCGGTCTTCTCGCCGGAGGCGCCGCACAGGCTCCCGACGGTCAGAGGAAGATCCTCTATATCGCTGGTCTGGAGCAGGGTGGAGTCGATCTTTTTTTTCAGAAGCGCGACGGCGACGGTGCCGCTCTGCGAGCGGCCGCCCTTCACGCTCTCATAGGTGCCGGCATAGAGACAGATCACGTGCCCCTCCTCCGACTCGCCTCCGTCGACCGAGAGGGAGCCGGTCACAGACGTCCTGTCCGTGGCCGTGAGGGAGCGGCCGTTCATCGAAAGGACGGCGTTCTCCGCCTTGATCTCCGTATCGAGGACAAGCGCGCAGGGAAGGGACTGGTTCCCTTTGAGAACGAGCGAGCCGCCGTTTATGCAGGAGAGCGTCATCTCCCCGACGGCGGGGAGACGGGACAGATCCATCTCGACGGCGTCGGTCAGGCAGAGGACCGCGCGGTCCTCCTCCGGGGAGATCTTTTTCAGGACCTCGTCAAAGGTGATCGGCGAGGAAGCGATCAGCCCGTTGTTTCCCTTGCCGCCCGCGGCGGAGAGGTAGTAGACGGGCGGGAAGAAACGGAGCCGGCCGGCGAGGTCCGCCGTGGGGACCGACGCGTCGGCGCGCCCGAGCACGCCCTCCGCCGAGAGGGGGGTGCATTTGGCGTCCAGGCTCGCGCCCGACAGGACCGTCAGGGAGAAATCCCCGAGCAGGGAGCCGGAGTCCGGTTCCTTGACCGCGGCGATCGGCGCGGAGGTAAGGCGGCCGCCGGAGAGGACGATCTCCGCGCTGCCGTCGTAGACCGGCTGGTTCTGGGTGGCGTTGTTTCCCTTGCGGCTGACGGCGTAGATCCCGTTCTGGATCACGGCGCCCTCCTTGATGCGGATCGAAACGTCCCCGTCGAGCCCGCAGAAGGTCGCGCCCGCGACGGCGCCGAGGGTGGAGGTGCCGGTCACGGTCGCCCCGGAGACGGTGATGCTGACGTTCCCGACCGTGCCGCAGGGCTGACTGCCGGAATCGCGGTAGTTGCCGCCGTAAACGCCGCCCCACTTGCCGCCTCTGACCATGATCGAATAGCCGGAGAAGGTAGAGGCGGCGGCGGAGGAAACGGCGCCGCCGTAAGTACCGCCGAAGATCGTCGGCGCGGTGCCGGTCACGTTGAGGTCTCTCTCAAAGATGAGATCGTGGCCGCGGCCGTAGAGGCGCGGCGAGCTCTCGCCCCGGATCTCCAGAGACTGAAAAACGGTCGCCCCGCCGAGGTAGACCGAGCCCTTGACGGTCAGGCGGGCGCCGGCCGTCACGCGGTAGTCGACCCCCTTCGCGAAGGAAGTGACCGTGACCGTCCCCGTCGATTTGGGGAAGGTAAGGCCGGAGGCGGAGGTCCCGTCCAGCGTGACGGGGCCGCAGACGACGAGCAGTCCGCCGTCTCCGAGGAGCTTGCCGGCGGCCGCGAGCGTCTTTTTCGCCATTTTGGCGGAGAGACCGTCGGCGGCGTCGCTGCCTTCGTCGGAGAGGTAAACGACCTTTTCCTCCGCTCCGCCGGCCGGGAAGGGGACGGCGACGCAGAAAAGGCCGCAGGTCAGCAGCGCGAGCAGGAAAGCGACGTTCTTTTTGATCTTTTTCATGGTTTCACCTCCGGTCCGCCGGAAGCGGACCTCGTTTTTTTGCGGGCGCGGCGCGCGCCCTCCGGGCGGGAAACGGGCTTTGTTTCAGTATATCGCGTTCCGGCGCTTTTTTCAAGACGGTTTCCGTAAAAAGACGCCGGTTTTGCAAGGAGTAAGCTGCATTTGGTCTGAGAATCTGCTCTTTCCCGCCCGCCGGCGTTTTTTTCTTCTCCGACGCTTGAAAAAAGGGGCGGTTTGTGCTATACTGACTATGTATGAAAAAATATCCGAAAGGACGCTGATAAAATGAAAGCAACGGCACTCAAACAGTATCTGACCGACGGCAGAGGCGATAAGGCCCTTTGCCGTCTCTACGGCGAAAAGGCGGAGGCCCAGCGGGCGCGCTATCTCGCGCTCCTCTCCGACTTTCTCGGCGAATACGGGGATCTCGACGTCTCCTTCTTCTCCGTTCCCGGGCGCAGCGAGATCTCCGGCAACCACACCGACCATAACCGCGGCAAGGTCCTCTGCGGCGCGATCGACCTCGACATCATCGCCGTGGCGGCGAAGACGGAGGGCGATACGATCCGCGTGCACAGCAAAGGGTATAAGGAGGACGTGATCCCCCTCTCCGAGACCGACGCGCCGAACGAACAGTACCGCTTCAAATCCCGCAGTCTGATCGCGGGCGTGTGCGCCGGACTGAAGAAAAACGGACATCGGATCGTCCCCTTCTCCGCCTGCACGGCAAACGACGTGAAAACCGGCTCCGGCCTCTCCTCCTCCGCCGCGTTCGAGGTGATGATCGGCAATATCGAAAACCATCTCGCAAACGAAGGAAGGATCGGCGCGCCCGAGATCGCGCAGATCTCCCAGTACGCGGAGAACGTCTTTTTCGGCAAGCCCTGCGGGCTGATGGACCAGACGGCGTGCGCCGTGGGCGGCTTCGTCGCGATCGACTTTGAAGATCCGCAGGACCCCGTCATCACCCCCCTCGCCTTCGATCTGACCGCAAGCGGCTATTCCCTCTGCATCGTCAACACCGGCGGCAACCACGCCGACCTCAACGAGGACTACGCCTCCGTCCCCGCGGAGATGAAAAAGATCGCCGCCTATTACGGCCGCGACGCGCTGCGGGGGATCACCTTTGACCAGCTGATCGCCGACGCGCCGGTCCTGCGCCGCGCGGCGGGCGACCGGGCGCTTCTGCGCGCGATGCACTTCGCCGCGGAAAACGAGCGGGTCGAAAAACAGACCGAGGCGCTCAAAGCGAACGACCTTTCCGCCTTTTTTGCCGGCGTGAAGGCGAGCGGCGACTCGAGCTACAAGTACCTCCAGAACGTCTATACCGTCAAAAACGTCGCGGAGCAGGGGCTTTCCCTCGCCCTCTGCGTGACCGAACGGATCACAAAGAACTGGGGCGGCGCCTTCCGCGTGCACGGCGGCGGCTTTGCCGGGACGATCCAGGCGTTCATCCCCTCCGAAAAGACCGCGGACTACGCGGCGATCATGGACCACGTCTTCGGCGCGGGCGCCTGCTCGGTGCTGAAGGTCCGCCCCGAGGGCGCGATCCGCGTGGACCTCTGAGATGAAAACCCAAAAGAAAAAGGAAGAAGACCGTCTGCGCGAGGAGCGGACGGCCGGGGAGAAAAAGAAGGCGTTTCGCGTTCTTTTCCGCGTGGCATTCCTCTTCGGCGGGACCTTCCTTCTCTACCTCTTCTACTCCTGGGCGGCGGAAGCGGGGGAGGCCGCGATGAAGGCGGTCTTCTGGTCCTATTTCGGCGTTACCCTGCTCCTTCTCTGCGTCTATCTCGTCTATAACCGCCCTTCCCTCGTCGCCGGGCGCGGCGGGGAGCGGCTCTCGGACGCCCTGCCGCAAGAGGAAAAAGACGCCCTCCTCGCGGACGCCGCCCGCCGGCGCGAACGCTCGGGGTGGATGCTCCTTCTCATCGTCTGTTTTCTTTCCGTGTTTTTGCTTGATTATCTTGATCTTTTCATTCTGGACTCGTTCCGGAATCTGAGTGGAGCCGTATGATCTCTGAACCCGCCGGGAGAAAAACGGACGCCCCGCTTTTCCCCTTCCTTCTCACCTCGCTTTACTCCGGCTCGTCCGGCAACGCGTGGCTCGTGCGCTGCGGGCCGCGCTCCTTCCTCGTCGACGCGGGCAAAAGTGCCCGTACGCTTACCCGCGCCCTCGCCTTCTGCGGCGTGGAGCCGGAGGATCTGGACGCCGTGTTCGTCACCCACGACCACGGCGACCACATCTCCGCCCTGCCGGTCTTTTCCGCCCGCGTCCCCTGCCCGATCTACGCGACGGAGGAGACCGCCTCGACCCTGACGGCGTGCGGCGTGTTCCGCGACCGGATCGGGATCCTGCCCGCCGGGGGCTCGGCAAGAGTGGGCGAGGTAACGGTGCGGAGCTTCCCCACCCCGCACGACGCGCCGGGCAGCGTCTGCTACCGGTTTGAAACAGACGAGGACGCCTGCGCCGTCGCCACCGACGTCGGCCGCGTGACCGACGAGGTGTTCGCCTGCCTCTGCGGCTGCCGCACCGTGGGCGTGGAGGCAAACCACGACGAGGAGCGCCTGCGCTCCGGCCCCTATCCCTACCCCCTCAAGCGCCGGATCCTCTCGGACGAGGGACATCTCTCCAACGCCGCCTGCGCCGCGCTCCTGCGGCGGCTGGCGGAAAACGGCGCCGAGGAGGTGATCCTCGCGCACCTCTCGCGGGAGAACAACACCCCCGCCCTCGCCCTCGCCGCCGCGCGGGAGGCGCTCTCAGGCTTTCCGCACGTTTCCGTGCGGGCGGCGGCGCCCGCCGCGGTCGTGGAAGCGGAGGTCCTATGCAGAAGATAACCGTCCTCTCGGTCGGAAACGACAAAGAGAGCTATTTTGCCGAGGCGGTAAACGAATACAAAAAACGCCTCTCCCGCTTCGCGCAGCCGGAGCTCGTCCTTTTGCGGGACGAGCCGATCCCGGAGAATCCCTCCGAAAAGGAAAAGGAGGAGATCCTGAAAAAAGAAGGCCGGCGCCTGCTCGACGCCGCGCCCGCCGGCGCCGTGAAGATCGCCCTCTGCGTGGAGGGAAAGGAAGTCTCCAGCGAGGAGCTGGCCGCCCTTTTGGAGGACTGCGCCGCCTCCGCCCCCGGCGCCGCCTTTTTCATCGGCGGGTCGCTCGGTCTCTCCGAGGAGGTCAAGGCCGCCTGCCGCTACCGCCTTTCCTTTTCCCGCCTGACCTTTCCGCACCGGCTGATGCGCGTGATCCTCTTTGAGGCGCTATACCGCGCGAAAAGCATCTCCGCCGGCGCGAAATACCACAAATAACCGTTTTTTTGAAAGGAGCCGCCGTGGAAACCCGAAGCCGGACCAAAAAGAACCTCGTCCGCCTTGCCTGCGGGCTTTGTCTTCTGCTGCTTACCGCGGGGGCGATCCTCTATCAGCGGGGCGCGTTCGACTTTACCTTCCTCCCGCGCGCGCAGAAAAAGCCGGCCGTTACCCTCCCCCTCGTGACCGCTCCCTCCTCCGCCGCCGGAGAGACGGAGCCGTCCGCCGACCCGGAAAACAACCGCGAACGCTTCCTCGCCGCCCTGCGCGCCGCCTCCAACATCAGCGGCGTCGGCAGCGGGGTGCTCTCGGGCGGAGAGCCCCTCTCCCTCTCCTACGAAACGCTCTCCTCCCTCTCCGCGCTCGGCGCGGCCGTCAGTTACGCCGACTACGACAGCGACGGGACGATGACCCTCTGCATCCTCGACAACGGCGTGATCCTGCCGAAGGAGGAGCTTGCCGAGCTCTCCGCGCTGGAGTTTTATTCCTACGCGGAAAACGACACCGTCGTCCCCGAGGGCCGGCGGCGCATCGTCTATACCGAGCTGCCCGCCGTCCGGCTCTATATGGGCTACCTTTTGCTCGACGACGGGGAGACCCAGCGCGTCTGCCGGACCGAAACGGGCGAGCTGCTCGCGTCCTTTTCCTCCTGCGAGCTCGTCCCCGCGATGACGCGGGACCGGCAGGACCGCCCCCTCTTTTACAGGGAAAACGACCTCACGCGCTGGTATTACCTCGCGGCGGACGGCGCCCTCGCCGAAAGCGACTACGAGGACGAGACCGAAAACCGCGGACTTTACTTTGACTACGCCCCCGACTACGGGAAAAGCGAGGACGGCGCCGAGCGCTACTCGATCTGGGTCACGGTAACGGAACTCGTTACCGAGGCGCCGGAGACGACCGCCCCGCCCGAAACGACCGAGGAGCCGGTCCCCGTCGATATCACGCCGGAAGAAACGACCGCCCTCCCGCCGGAGGAGACCTCCGCCGTCCCGCCGGACGGCGCGGAAACCGGAGCGGACCCCGCGCCGGAAACAACGGGAGAAACGCCGGAAACCGCGGCGCCCCCGGAGACGGGACCGGAGCCCCCGCCGGAGACCTCCCCGGAGACCGTGGAGGAAACCGTCCCGGCGGAGACCTTCCTTGACCCGAACCCCGAGACGCAGACCTCCCCGGAAACGACCGCGGCCGAAACGACGGGCGAGCCGATCGAAACGGGAACGGAAACCGGAACGGAGACGGGCTTGGAAACCGGGACGGAGACGGAAACCGGCGGCGAGACCTCGCCCGAGACCACGGCCGAGACCGCGCCGGAGCCGAAGATCCTGGAGATCCTCTACCGCGACGAGCCGCGGATGGCGTTCGGCTTCAGTCCCTGGTCCCTCTACACCTCCTACAAGTACCTGCACATCTTCGGCTACCGCGGCGGCTACGCCTGCGTCGTCTACCCCGGCGGGCGGATGGCGTACGTGGACCGCTGGGACCGGCAGGCGATCTACCGCTCGCTCTTTTATTTTAACGAAAACGGCCGCCTCGCCGACTCCTTCTACGCCGAGCCGGTCCTGCGCGACGAGCGCGGGATGGGGCACTACTATTTTGACCGCGGCTACGTCCGCGTCCGCCAGCTCGATACCGACGGGTACTATCACAACGACGACTTCCTCGTCGGCTCCTACGAGCTGCTCCTCGACGAAAAGGGGAACCGCTTCCCCATTCCGGAGGGCTACACCCTGCGCGGCTACTCGGACGGGGTGCTGCTCCTCGAGCGCGGCGGCTACTACGGCTATTACACGACGGAAAAACGCTGGATCGCCCAGCCGATCTACACCTACGCAAAGCCGTTTTGCGAGGGGGTCGGCATCCTCGGCTTTGACGGGGCGATCGGGATGATCGACCGGGAGGGCAACGTCCTCCTGCCCTTCGTCCATTCCTCCGTTTCCTCCCTCTCGCAGGGGGCGTTCGCCGCCTACGCGCCGGAGAGCGGCTGGACCCTCTACGCGAAAACGATCCGCCCCGCCCCGCCGGCGGGAGAAAACTGACGGAGGCAGATGATGACACATTCGGCGGATATCGCGGTGATCGGCGCGGGACACGCCGGCGTGGAGGCGGCGCTGGCCGCCGCCCGCCTCGGGCTGGACACCGTGCTCTTTACCCTCTCCCTCGACGCCGTCGCCAATATGCCCTGCAACCCCTCGATCGGCGGGACGGCAAAGGGGCATCTCGTTTATGAGATCGACGCGCTCGGCGGAGAAATGGGGCTTGCGGCGGACGCCGTGACCCTCCAGAGCCGCACCCTCAACACCGGCAAGGGCGCCGCCGTGCGGTCGAAGCGCGTGCAGGCCGACCGGCTCGCCTACCGCGCGTATATGAAGCACAAACTGGAGAAAACCCCGCGCCTGCGGCTGGTGCAGGCGGAGATCGTTTCGGTGGAAACGGAGGAAACGGCGGGCGGCCGCCCGCGCGTCTCCGCCCTCCTCACCCGCCTCGGCGAGCGCTGGAACGTCCGCGCCGCGGTGATCGCGACCGGCACCTACCTCGGAGGGCGCATCCACGTCGGCGAGACGAGCTGCGAGAGCGGCCCCGACGGGCAGCTTCCCGCCGCCGGGCTTACCGCTTCTCTTTCCTCGCTCAGGCTCTCCCTGCGCCGCTTCAAGACCGGGACCCCGCAGCGCATCGACCGGCGGACGGTGGACTTTTCCCTGCTCGAGCGGCAGGACGGGGAGCGCTCCCCCCTGCCCTTCTCCCGGCTGACGCCGGAAGACGCCTTTGAAAACTTCACCGGCGTCCCCTGCCATATCGTCTATACCACCGCCGAAACGCACCGCATCATCCGGGAAAATCTCTCCCGCAGCGCGATGTACGCCGGCCGGATCCACGCCGTCGGCCCCCGCTACTGCCCCTCCATCGAGGATAAGATCGTCCGCTTCGCCGACAAGGAGCGGCATCAGCTCTTCGTGGAGCCGACCGGGCGGGAGGACGGGGAGCTCTATCTCCAGGGCTTTTCCACCTCGATGCCGGCGGAGGTCCAGTACGAGATGGTCCGCTCTCTGCCCGGCTTCTCGGCGGCGCATATCACCCGCTTCGCCTACGCGATCGAGTACGACTGCGCCGACCCGACCGGGCTTTTCCCCACGCTGGAAACGAAAGCGGTCGCCGGGCTCTACGGCGCCGGGCAGTTCAACGGCTCCTCCGGCTACGAGGAGGCGGCGGCCCAGGGGCTTGTCGCCGGCGCCAACGCCGCCCTCGCCCTGCTCGGCCGTCCCCCGCTGATCCTCCCCCGCTCCTCCTCCTATATCGGCACGCTGATCGACGATCTCGTCACCAAAGGAACGAGCGAGCCCTACCGGATGATGACCTCCCGCTCCGAGTTCCGGCTGCTGCTGCGTCAGGACAACGCCGACTTCCGCCTCACCCCCGTCGGCCGCGCCTGCGGACTCGTCTCCGACGGGCGGTGGGAACGGTTTTCCGGGCGGCTCGCCGCCGAGAGGGCGGAGGAGGAGCGCATCCGCCGCACCGTGATCGCCCCCTCGGAGGAAGTCAACGCCCTCCTCGCCGCCAACGGCTCCGCCCCGATCGCGACCGGCGTGCGGCTGGCGGACCTCTACCGCCGCCCGGAGCTGGACGCAGACAAGCTCGCCCCGATCGACAAAACGGCGCCCGCCTCCCTCCCCCGCAGCGTGCGGGAGAGCGCGGAGACCGCCATCAAATACGAGGGCTACATCCAGAAAGAGGAGGAGGAAGCCGCCCGCCTGAAACGGCTGGAGGATCTCCTGCTCCCCGACTCGCTCGACTACCGCGAGATCGCGGGACTCCGGCTGGAAGCCGCCGAAAAGCTCTCCCGGATCCGTCCCGCCAGCGTCGGGCAGGCGTCTCGCATCAGCGGCGTCTCCCCCGCCGACGTGACCGTCCTTCTCATCTGGCTCCGGCGCCGTAAAGCGGACCGGGACCCCGAAAAAGGAGAAAACGCATGACCCCTTCCTATCCCGAGACCGTCTTTGCGGAAAACGGGCTCGCCCGGTTTTCTCCCCTGCTGCCGCGTCTTTCCGCCCTCGCGGAAATACTGCTCGCGGAAAACGAAACGGTCAACCTCACCGCCCTCCGCACCCCGGAGGCGGTGTGGCTTCTGCACTTTGCCGACTCTCTCCTCTTTGCCGATCTCGCGCAAGAGACGGGCGCGAAAAGAGCCGTGGACGTCGGCTGCGGCGGGGGCTTTCCCCTTCTGCCGCTCGCCCTCGCCCTGCCGGAGACCGCCTTTTCCGGCCTCGACGCGACGAAAAAAAAGCTCGCGTTCGTCGAACGGGCGGCGAGCGCGCTCGGGCTCCCGAACGTCGCGACCCTCCCCGGCCGCGCCGAGGAGCTCTCCCGCCGGGAGGAGCTGCGGGATTCTTTCGATCTCGCCGTCGCCCGCGCCGTCGCGCCGCTTTCCGTCCTCGCCGAATACTGCCTGCCCTTCTTGCGGATCGGCGGGTTTTTCCTCGCTTACAAGGGCCCGGAGGCCGAAGCGGAGCTCCGGGAGGCAAAGCCGATCCTCACCGCCCTCGGCGCCCGCGCGGAGGACCTCGTCCTCCGGCGCCTTACCGACCCCGCCAAGCCGGACAAAGAAAACGTCCGCGCCCTCGTCGTCGTCAAAAAACTCCACAAAACGCCCCCCGCGTACCCGAGGAGGAACAGCGAAATAAAAGCCGCGCAGCGCCGTGCGGCCTCTGCCGCGCGGCAGTGAAGTTTGCGCCATCCGGCGCAAGTGAAGTTTTGCCGCGGCAAAGCGAAGCGTTGCTTCGCAACGTGAAGTTGCTCCCGAAGGGAGCAGATGAAAGTTACAACAAAGAATCGCGGCGGGAGAATTGCCGCCCTATACGATAATCGCTTCGGGCGTTGTAGGGCAGGGGCTTGCTCCTGCCGTTTCGCCCAAGCCAAAAGCCGGCAGGACGTAACGCCGGCTTTTTGGGAACGAGCGCGCCTGTTCGCTCCCTGTTCTTCCCTTTCAAAAAGTCTTTTCGCTTCCTTTTCTTCAGAAAAGGAAGGCTCCCGTTCCTAAAAACCCATCCAAAGGAGATCTCTTATGAAGAAAAAACTGCTTCCTCCGACGTTGTTTGCGGCGCTGGCCGCTCTGGCCGCCGCGATCCAGGCGTTTTTGCCCGGCGGGCCGCTCACGGCGGCGGCGTTTTCCCTTGCCGGGGCGATCCCGCTCTGTCTTCTCTTCGGCTCCGCGCTTTTCCTTGCCGTTTTTCTCTCGCGGCGGGCGCGTCCGACCGCGCTGCTCTGCTGTTCGGCGGGGTTTGCCGCGGCGGCGCTGATCTGCGAGGCTCTCTCCTACCTCTCCGGGCGGTTTGACGCCGTTGCGCTGGCGCTGATCCTCATCTCCCTCTTGCCGTTTCTCGTCTTTTTTACCGACGCGCTCGCGCGGCACAAAACGCTGATCCTCTCGAAGACCTTTTCCCTCTTTCTCTTTGCGTTCGAGACGGTCGGCGTCGTCGTGATCCTTGCGGAGGGCGGTCTTTCCGCGCTTTTGGGGCATCCGCGGTTTCTTCTCTTCTTGCTCTCCCTCGCCTTCCTCTTTTACTATTTCCGCTGTATCCCGCGCGCGCAGAAGCTGGAGCCGCTGGAGGATCTCCCCCTCCCCGGCGAGGGCGAGGAGCCCGTTACCCGGGACGGGGACAGCTGAAGCCCTGAAAAAGAATACAAAACCGGCTGAGGCAAGGGAAAATCCCTTATCTCAGCCGGTTTTTTACATCGCGGGCGGCTTATCCCTTGCCAAGCGATCCCGGGCGTCGGCGCCCTTAGTCCGCTTTGGTGAAGACGGCGCTCTCGTCGACGGCGGTCAGCGTCCTGTCAGTCAAGTTCAACAGATACTCTTTGGTGATGTTACCATCGTAAAACTCCGTGCTGTAAGTGCAGGTTACGGTACAGAGGGAGGGATCCTCTTCGGAGATCTCTACGGTGTACCCGAAAAAACTGAAGCTGGGGTACCCCATCGGCGGCGACCATTGATACCACTCTCCCGCGGATTTTATGCTTTCCAGCTGATCCAAAAGGATGGATCCTTCTTCCTCTTTCTCTTTGGCAAGGCGGAGCAGTTCCTCGGAATACCCGTCGCACTTCACGTAGTACTCCGGGCCGAAACTGTAGGGCGTCGAAGCTCCTGGTCTGTCAAACTGCGCGTATTCGACCTTTTTTTCCTTGACCCCGTACGGATGATCATCGTAGGAGTACTCGGTCTCTTTTTCCCATCTCCCCAAAAGCAGTTCCAAAAAGACCAGCTTCTCCGCTTCGTCGGAAGGCGGCGCGGCGGTCTCGGCGGTCTGCGTTTCCGGCGCCTGTGTTTCCGGCGCGGCCGTTTCCGGCGCGCCGCCCGGGATCGTAACTCTCGCCGTCAGGTTAACGCAGCCGGAAAAAGCATTCTTGCCGATGCTCCTCACGCCGCTTCCGATCGTCACGCTCTTCAAAGCGGTGCAATTATGAAAAGCATAGCTCCCTATCACGCCGCTTTCGACCGTGACGGCTGTCAACCCGGAGCAGCCGGAGAAGGCCTCCTTCCCGATGCTCTTCACGCTCCCCGGGATCGTGACTTCCGTCAGACCGGTGCAGCCGGAAAAAGCCAGCTCGCCTATGCTCTTCACGCCGTTCGGGATCGTAACCTCCGTCAGACCGGTGCAGTCGGCAAAAGCCATCTTTCCTATGTTTGTCACGCTGTCCGGGATCGTAACCTCCGTCAGACCGGTGCAGGCGTAAAAAACAGACGTCGCTATGGATCTCGTGCCCTCTCTGATCACGCAAACACCGCTGACAGGCCTGTCCGTGTCGATCAGATGCCGGCCGATATAAAGGAGGCCGCCTTCCCGGTTGTTCTTGTCTTTCGAATACGCGGTTTCGGAGAAAGCGTCATAATAGATGCCTGTTACGCTGTCCGCGATCGCAATGTCCGTCAGCTGGTAACAGCAGGAGAAGGCCTCCTTCCCTATGCCCGTCACGCCGTTTCCGATCGTTACGCTCGTCAGGCCGGCGCAGTTGTAGAAAGCTTTCGCTCCGACGTTCGTCACGCTGTCCGGGATCGTGATCCCCGCCAGAGCCCAGCAACCGGAGAAAGCTCCCTCCCCTATGTACGTTACGCCGTCCGGGAGTGTGATCCCCGTCAGCCCGGAGCAGCCCGAGAAGGCGTTTTTTCCTATCCGGAGCAGCCCGGTTCCGATCGCAAGGTCCGTCAGGTCGCGGCAATTGCTGAAAGCAGAATCCCCGATGACCGTCACGCCGTTTCCGATCTTCACGCCCGTCAGGCCGCTGCAGGAACAGAAAGCATTCTCCCCTATGCCCGTCACGCTGTCCGGGATCGTAACGCCCGCCAGTTTGCGGCAATCCAGGAAAGCGCTGCGCCTTATGACCGTCACGCCGTTTCCGATCTTAACCTCCGTCAGACCGCTGCAGTAGGAGAAAGCCCGCTCCCCGATCTCCGTCACGCCGTTTCCGATCTTAACCTCCGTCAGACCGCTGCAGTAGGAGAAAGCATACTCCCCTATCTCCGTCACGCTCTCCGGGATCGTAACGCTCGTCAGAGCGGCGCAATCTTCGAAAGCACTCTTCCCGATGACCGTTACGCCGTCCGGGATCGCAGCGCTGCCGTTGCAGCCCGCAATCAGCGTTTTCCCCGCTTTTTCGATCACGCAGTTTCCTTCACTGTAATACGCGCTGTTTTCGGAAGCAACTGTCAGGTTCGTCAGTTTGGCGCAGCTGAGGAAAGCCCCCCATTCTATCCTTGTCACGCTCTTCGGGATCGCAACGTCCGTCAGCGCGGTGCAGCGGTAAAACGCCTGCGCCCCTATGCGCGTCACGCCGTTTCCGATCGTCACGCCCGTCAAGGCCCGGCAGCCGGAGAAAGCAAACTCCCCGATCTCCGTCACGCTGTCCGGGATCGTAACGCTCGTCAGAGCGGCGCAATCTTCGAAAGCATTCTTCCCGATGACCGTTACGCCGTCCGGGATCACGACCTCCGTCAGATCGGAGAGGTTTTTAAATGCGTAATCCGCAATACATCTCGTTCCTTCTCTGATCGCGCAAACGCCGCTGAAAGACGGTCTGGCGACGATCAGGTGACGTCCGAGATAAAGGACGCCGTTTTCCCAGTTATTGCCGTTTTGCTCGTAAGCGGAACCGGAGAAAGCGCCTTCCCCTATGCGCGTCACGCTGTCCGGGACCGTGATCCCCGCCAGAGCCCGGCAACCGGAGAAAGCTCCCTCCCCTATGTACGTTACGCTGTCCGGGATCGTGACCTCCGTCAGGCCGGCGCAGGCTTTGAAAGCATAATCCGCAATACAGCTTGTTCCTTCTCTGATCGCGCAAGTGCCGCTGAAAGACGGTTCGGCGACGATCAGGTGACAGCCGAGATAAAGGACGCCGTTTTCCCGGTTCCCTTTGCCGTTAACATACCCGGTGCCGGAGAAAGCGTTCGCCTCGATGCGCGTCAAGCCGTCCGGGACCGTGATACGCGCCAGTCGGGAGCAGCCGGAGAAAGCTTTCTCCCCTATGCGCGTCACGCTGTCCGGGATCGTAACTTCCGGCAGGGCTGCACAGTCGGCGAAAACGCCGGTCCCGATGACCGTCACGCCTTTTCCGATCGAAACGCTCACCAGACTTTTGCAGGCGGAGAAGGCCTTCTCGCCGATCTCCGTCACGCTGTCCGGGATGAGGATACTCTTCAGATTTTCGCATTGGAAGAAGGCGTTTTCTTCGATGCAAGTCACCCCGGTTCCGAGCGTAACGTCCGTCAGACCGGTGCATGCGCAGAACGCGTTCTCCCCGATGACCTTCACGCTGTCCGGGATCACAACGCTTATCAGGTTGCCGTACGAGTAGGAAAAAGCGTTCTTCCCTATCACCGTTACGGGTTTTCCTTTATAGGTCGGGGGAATCACGATATCCGTCTCGTCGCAGGTCCCCTTGTAAACCGAGTAGGATTTGCCGTCTTCGTTCAGCAAAAAGGAAAGCCCGCCGGCCTCGTCCGTTTCCGGTTCCCCCTCTGCCGGCTCCGCTCCCGGATTTTCCTCCGCCGTCAGAGCTTCCGTTACGCCGTCCGCCGTTTCGGGGGCTCCGGAGGGTTGCGGCGCGCATTGCGTCAGCAATAAGAGCAGCAGTACGCCGGCCGTTACGAAGGCAAGCGCCCTTTTCAGCGTTTTCATATCGGGTTCCTCCTTGTAAGATAACATACGCGACGTTTTCAGTTTAGCGTTTTTTCTCCCGTCTGTCAAGCCCGGGACGGAAAAACCGGAAGCGGGCAACCGCCGAAACAAAAAAGCAGGCTGAAACATCAGCCTGCTTTTTTGGTTTGATGGTGAATTATACTTTCAAGTGCAACAGTTTAGAAAAAAAGAGCAGTTCATGCGAATCTCTGGTAGAATAGAATCACCACACCCCAAACTACCAAAAGGAGGTCCGCATGAACTACACACATCTTACCATAGAAGAACGGAG
>JAFSSQ010000034.1 GCA_017450965.1 Clostridia bacterium | reverse complement strand
GGTTGTTGGAGTGCATCTGCAGGATACGGCCGAAGCGCTCTCTCGAGCCCTTCGTCGCGTTGTAGACCATATCGCCCGCGTGGATCACACCGGAGTAGACGCGGAAGAAGCAGAGCTTTCCGACGTACGGGTCGGTCATGATCTTGAACGCCAGCGCGGAGAAGGGCGCGTTATCGTCGGGATGACGGTCTTCCTCCTCCCCGGTGTTCGGGTTGGTCCCGCGGATCGAGGGAACGTCGGTCGGCGCGGGCAGATAGTCCACGACCGCGTCGAGCAGCTTCTGCACGCCCTTGTTGCGGTAGGAAGTCCCGCACACGACGGGAACGAGTTTGTTTTCGATCGTCGCCTTGCGCAGCGCCCGTTTCAGCTCTTCGACGGTGATCTCTTCCTCGTTGAAGAACTTTTCAAGCAGCTCGTCGTCGGTCTCGGCGATCGCCTCCACCATCGCGCGGCGGTATTCCTCCGCCTTTTCCTTCATGTCGTCCGGGATCGGCTCGGTCCGCATATCCTTGCCGAGATCGTCGTAGTAGATGTCGGCTTCCATGTTCATCAGATCGATGATCCCGCGGAAACTCGCTTCCGCGCCGATCGGCAGCTGGATCGGAAGCGGGTTGGTGTGCAGTCTGGTGCGCATCATATCCACCACGCGGTAGAAGTTTGCGCCGGTGATGTCCATCTTGTTCACGTACGCCATACGGGGTACCGCGTACTTGTCCGCCTGCCGCCAGACCGTTTCGGACTGGGGCTCCACGCCGCCCTTGGCGCAGAACACCGTGACCGATCCGTCCAACACGCGCAGGGACCGCTCGACCTCTACGGTGAAGTCGACGTGGCCGGGCGTGTCGATGATGTTGATCCGGTGCTCCTTCCAGAAGCAGGTAGTAGCGGCGCTGGTGATGGTAATGCCGCGCTCCTGTTCCTGTTCCATCCAGTCCATCGTAGCGGCGCCGTCGTGAACTTCGCCGAGCTTGTGGGTCTTACCGGTATAGAACAGGATGCGCTCCGTTGTCGTGGTCTTACCGGCATCGATATGCGCCATGATGCCGATATTTCTTGTCCTCTCAAGAGGGTATTCTCTGGGCATAATAAACGTAACTCCTTTTCGGCTTTCGCAAAAAAATCAATATCTGTAGTGAGCGAAAGCCTTGTTTGCCTCTGCCATTCTGTGCGTTTCTTCTTTTTTCTTGAACGCACCGCCCGCGCTGTTCTTCGCGTCGAGGATCTCGGCAGCCAGCTTGGCAGACATGGTTCTCTCGGAACGGGCTCTCGAATAATTCACGAGCCAGCGGAGCCCCAGCGTCTGACGGCGCTCGGCTCTGACTTCCATCGGGACCTGATAGTTGGCGCCGCCGACACGGCGGGCCTTGACTTCAAGCGTAGGCATCACGTTCTCAAGCGCGGCCTGGAACACTTCCAGGGCGTTTTGACCGGACTTCTCTTCCACTTCCTTGAAAGCGTCGTAGACGATCTTCTGGGCAACGCCCTTTTTGCCGTCAAGCATGATGTTGTTGACGAGCTTCGTCACGAGCTTGGAATTGTAAAGAGGATCCGGGAGAACGTCTCTCTTGGAAATTTGACCTCTTCTTGGCACTTGTCTTCCCTCCTTCATAAAAATATGAGTTCACAGGTACTCGAAAGACTTCTTTCGTCAGTGCTATCGGGGTATCTGAGCAGTTTCGGGGAAAAATCGCTTTCCTTCATTCTGTCAAAGACATTCGACGGCACTAAAGACCATACCTCTGTATGGCAGTCTTACTTCTTGGGTCTCTTTGCGCCGTACTTGGAACGGCCCTGCATGCGTCCTGCAACGCCTTGGGCGTCGAGCGTTCCGCGAATGATGTGGTAACGGCAGCCAGGCAGGTCACGGACTCTTCCTCCGCGGATCAGCACGACGGAGTGCTCCTGCAGATTGTGTCCGATCCCCGGGATATAGGTCGTCGCCTCCAACCCGTTTGTCAGTCTCACTCTGGCGATCTTGCGGAGCGCGGAGTTCGGCTTCTTCGGGCTGACGGTGGTGACCTTCGTGCACACGCCTCTCTTCTGGGGAGAAGACAGATCCGTCGGACGGTTGACAAGAGAGTTGAAGCCCTTCTGCAGAACCGGGGACTTGGATTTGTACACGGATTTCGAGCGGCCGTTTTTGACCAGCTGATTAAAGGTCGGCATCTTTTTCCTCCTTTCCTGAATCGTTTGAACTTCAATCCGGACCGGTCGATCTTCCACCGGTCATAAATTGACAACATATTGTATCATACGGTTTTCCGCTTGTCAAGGGCTTTTGCGGGGAAGAACGCGGAAAAAAAGCAAAAAATCCGCGTTTTCCGCCGCGCGGCGCCTGTTTTTCAGTCGGCGCCGCCGGGCGTCGCCGCAAGCCGCCCGGGATAGAAGACGTCGTAATCCACGTCCCCGTCGATCCCGTCGATGCGCCCGATCCCCTGCTGCCAGAGGAAATACTCGCCGGTGTAGCTCGTCTCGTCGACGTAATGGGCAAGCCACACGCCGCCCTCCTTGACCGCGTCGTTCCAGAGCAGGCCGAGATAATACTTGCTGTTATAGAGCGCGGCGCGGCAGCCGCGCGCCTCCGCCTCCTCCCGGAAGGCGAGGAACATCTCGTTGAGATCGCGCAGACTCATCCGGTACGTTTCAAACCAGAGAAAGTCCTCCCAGTCGAAGAAGACGGGAAGATCCAGCTCCTCCCCGTCGAGCAGCTCGTAGAGGTACGCCGCGTGTTCCCGCACGGCTGCGGGACCGTTTTCCTCGGAATACCAGTAAACGCCGACCTTCAGACCGGCCTTTTTCGCGCCTCGGATGTTCGCCCGGTAGTAAGGATCCTCAAAGAGCCCGTCGGCGTATCCGCCGATCCGGATGATCACGAACTCGCAGCCCGCCGCGGCGACCCGCTCGAAGTCGATCTCTCCCTGCCAGCGGGACACGTCGATCCCCACCGCCGCGTTTTCGTTTTGATAGGTTTTCAAAAAATCGTCAAAGGCGCGGGGCGGCTCCGGCTCGACCGGCTGGGACGGCGGGAACGCCTCGACGATCTCTACCTCCATCGAGGCGTAAGAGGCGTTCCCCGCCGCGTCGCGGATCTCCAGCGAGAGCGGATAAACGCCGACGGTATCCGGATCGACCGTTCCCGTCACGGTAAAGACGACGTCCGGGTCAAGGTCGTCCGCGTAGGAAAGATAACGGTGGATATTGAACTTGCTCCCCTTCTCCAGTGCGACGTACCGGTTGAACGCGAGGAAAAAGGGCGCGGAGGTATCCTCGGGGAGCGACTCGGGCGGCTCCGGCGCTGCGGTCTCGGGCGGATCCGTTACCGGTTCCGTTTCCGGCGGCTCCGGTTCCGTCGGCGTTGTTTCGGGAGGCTCCGGGTCGGGCAAATCGGTCTCCGGCGGCGCTGTCGTTCCCTCCGGCGAGGAAGGGGCCGCCGTCCCGGGCGCGCCGGCCGTGTCCGGCGGGACCGTCGCCGCGTCCGTGACCGCGTCGGTGCGCGCGGCAGCCGCCGTCTCCGTTCCCGGGACGGCGCTTTGCAGCGTTTCCGTCCGTCCGCTCTCTTCCGGCAGAGGATCGGCGGGGGAGGAAACGGCGCAGGAGACAAGCAGCAAGAAGCAGAAAAGCAAGACGGCGGCGCGGCTCATATTTTTCCTCTTTCAAGTAAAGAGGCGTCACCCGTCCGGCCCCGGAGAAAAAACGGGAAGCCTCCCCTTTATCGTCGTATTTTATTCTATTTTATCATATTCCCCCGAAAAAAGAAAGAGAAAACGAAAAATCTTTCTCCCTTTTCCTTCCATTTTCCCCAAAGCGGTAGTTTTGTTCACAATTACGGCGTACAATAAGAAACGACTTTTCACAAAGAAGGAAACGGATATGCTGTTTTTGGAAAATATCAAAAAGGATTACGTGACCGGCACCGAGACCGTGGAAGCCCTGAAGGGGGTCACGGTCGGGTTCCGGGACTGCGAGTTCGTCTCGGTGCTGGGGCCCTCCGGCTGCGGCAAGACGACGCTCCTCAACATCATCGGCGGGCTCGACGGCTACACCGGGGGCGATCTGCGGATCGGGGGCGTTTCCACCAAGCGCTACCGCGACCGCGACTGGGACAACTACCGCAACCACTCGGTCGGGTTCGTTTTTCAGAGCTACAACCTGATCCCGCACCAGTCGGTCCTCGCCAACGTGGAGCTGGCGCTGACCCTCTCCGGGGTGCCGCGGGCGGAACGCCGCCGCCGGGCGCGGGAGGCGCTGGAAAAGGTCGGGCTCGGCGATCAGCTCCGCAAACGCCCGAACCAGCTCTCCGGCGGGCAGATGCAGCGGGTGGCGATCGCCCGCGCGATCGTCAACGACCCGGAGATCCTGCTGGCGGACGAGCCGACCGGGGCGCTCGATACCGAAACGAGCGTGCAGGTGATGGAGCTGCTCAAGGAGATCGCCCGCGACCGGCTGGTCGTGATGGTCACGCACAATCCGCAGCTCGCGGAGACCTACTCCACCCGCATCATCCGGCTCCTCGACGGCCGCGTCACCGACGACTCGATGCCCCTGACCGAGGCGGAGCGGAGCGCGACCGAACCCCCCGCAAAACAAAAAGCCGAAAAAAAGCGGGCGCGGATGTCCGCCCTGACGGCGTTTTCCCTGTCTCTCCATAATCTGCTGACCAAAAAGGCGCGCACGGTGCTCGTGGCGTTTGCCGGGTCGATCGGGATCATCGGCATCGCGCTGATCCTCTCCCTCTCCTCCGGCGCGACCGACTTCATCGGCCGGGTGCAGAAGGACACGCTCTCCTCCTACCCGATCTCGGTCGAGCGGCAGGGGGTGGACTACTCCGAGCTGCTCCGCTCGATGACCGGCGCCTCCGACGGCGAAGACCTCCCCTTTGAGGAGGGGAAGATCTACTCGGACGACCGCCTCTCCTCGATGATGAACTCGATGGTCGCGGGCGTGAAGGAAAACGACCTTGTCTCCTTCAAGCGTTTCCTTGAGGAAAACGACGCCGAGCTGCGCGAGTACGTCAGCGCGGTCGCCTACCGCTATTCGACCCCCCTCCCGATCTACGCCGCCGATACGGAAAACGGCATCCTGCAAGTCAACCCCGCCACGCTGATGAGTGACCTCGGCATCGCGCCGCGGATGATGACGGCGAGCTCCTCCGCCGGGTCCTACGACGTCTTTGACGAGCTGCTCGACAACCCCGAGCTGATCGCCTCCCAGTACGACGTGCTCGCCGGCCGCCTGCCGGAAAACAAGGAGGATCTCGTGCTGATCGTGGACGAAAAGAACCGGGTCACCGACTACGTTCTCTACGTCCTCGGCGTGAAGGATCAGGCACAGGCGCGGGCGGTCTTCGATGCGGTCTCAAAGGGCGAAAGCCTGGAGACCGAGCAGATCTCCCTCACCTACGACGAGATCCTCTCCCTTACCTTCCGCCTCCTGCCGGCGACCTCGCTCTACGAAAAGGACGAGGCGACCGGGATCTGGCTTGACCGTTCGGAGGACGCCGCCTTCCTCAAACAAACGATCGACGCCGAGGGTCTCACCCTGCGGATCGTGGGCATCCTCCGCCCCTCCGACGCCAGCGTTGCCACCTCCGCCTCCGGCGGCGTGGGTTACCTCTCCTCCCTCACCGATTATCTGATCGGGCGCGTCGCCGAAAGCGACGCGGTCCGCGCCCAGAAAGAAAACCCGGAGACCGATATCTTCACCGGGCTCCCCTTCTCCGCCGGCGGACAGACCATGACGATGGAGGAGATCCGCGCCTATCTCGCCCTTCTCCCCGCGGAAAAAGCCGCCGAAGAAAACGCAAAGCTCGCGGCGATGAAAGCGGCGGGCATGAGCGACGAGGCGGTCGCCGCGACGTACGCAAAGACCCTCTCCGGCTCCTCCTCCACCTACGAGCGCAACCTGCAGAAGCTCGGCGTCTCCTCCCCGGACGACCCCGCCGCGATCCTCCTCTATCCGAAGGACTTTGACGCAAAGGACGCCCTCGCCGCGATGATCGACCGCTACAACGGGGACAAAACGGAAGAAGAACAGATCTCCTATACCGATTACGTCGGGATCATGATGAAATCCGTTACCGTGATCATCAACGCCATCAGCTATATCCTCATCGCCTTCGTCGCCGTCTCGCTCGTCGTCTCCTCCATCATGATCGGCATCATCACCTATATCTCCGTTCTCGAGAGGACCAAGGAGATCGGCGTTCTGCGCGCCGTCGGCGCTTCCAAACGGGACGTTTCCCGCGTCTTCAACGCCGAGACCTTTATCATCGGGCTCGCCGCCGGCTCCCTCGGCATCGCCCTCACCCTCCTGCTCCTCATTCCCGTCAACGCCGTGATCCGCCACTTTACCGATATCGCCGGCCTCGCCGCCCTCCCCCTCGCCGGCGCCCTCGTCCTCATCCTCATCAGCGTCCTCCTCACCCTCCTCGCCGGGCTCTTCCCCGCCCGCCTCGCCGCAAAGAAAGATCCCGTCATCGCCCTGCGCAGCGAGTAAGAGGCAGAAGCGAAAAGCCCACCTTTTCTGAAGAAAAGGTGGCAAAAGACTTTTCAAAAAGGGGAAAGAAATAAAGTCAGAGCGTTCAAAGCGGCTCAAGATCCAAAAGCCGACCCATTACATCTTGGGTCGGCTTTCTCGTTTGGCAAAACGGCAGGAGCAAGCCCCTGCCCTACACGCTAACCTCGTCTCTTTCGCTTGTAGGGCGAGGGTTTACCTCTCGCCGTTTGGCTCCCTCCAGAGGGAGCTGGCGCCGTAGGCGACTGAAGGAGTTATGGGAAGTAAAGATAAAACCGACCCACGTACAGGTCGGTTTTAGCGTTTAAGCGCCGGATCCGCCGTTTGATCCAGCAGATAGTCGATGCTGACTCCGTAAAAGCGGGAAAGCTTGATCAGCGTTTCCGCCGTCAGCGAGATCACGCCGTTTTCATACTGCGAATAGGTGTTCTGCGAAACGTTCAGCACCTTTGCCATATCCTGCTGCCGGAGATCCCGATCCTCCCGGATCGCCCGCAGATTTTTGAAAACCATTCTCTTCCCCCCCTTTTTTTCTTTCATTTTAGAATATCTGTAAAAAAGATATTGACTTTTATCTGTAATACAGATATAATAGGGTTATCTTGTGAGAAAACTATAATACATCCTCTGAAAAAATAAGAAATGAAAAGGAATGATTGAAAATGAAACAAAAGCTCTTGCCCTTGTTTTCTGTTCTCGCTGTTCTTCTCGCTTGTTTGTTTCTTGCTTCCTGTCAAAGCGAACCACTCCAGCCAAATCTGCCTACCACGCAACCGACAGAAGCCGCCACAACAAAAATCGAGGATCCGAACAAAGGCCCCTATGACTACCTTCCTTCTACGAAACAAGCCTATAACTATTTAAAAGAAATCTATAGCAATCTCACTTACCAAGGCGCCTCTTGCAATTTTGACACCTGGTCTGCAACAACGACGTCCGATGGGGTCGTAAAAAAATCAGGCGACGCCACTCTCGTTATCACCAACGATTCTCTGATTCTGCGTATAGGTGAGGATCTTGTTTGGCTCAATTATAGCGCGGTCAATTCTATCATTACCTCTTCCGATAAAGACAGAGCCTTTCGTATTTTTGATGCTTTGTTCCAAAACTGCCCGGACGAATATGCCATTCGAGGCAGCGCTCTGAAGGATTATTTCAACAAAAATGCAAAACTTGAAATCAACGGCACGACTTGGTCAACCACTTATGAAAAAGCCGGTGAAACTTATACGGTTTCTCAAAACAACAAAACCGGCCCGATAACCATTATTTTCGGACGAACAAAAGATCAATTGTTTTCATAATAAGGGGGGGTTATGAAAAGCCTATTTAGAGGACTAGCGATTCTTGCCTCGACTGCCGGTATGATTCTTATCCTCATCAGCAATTTTTCAGAGCCGGGAGACAAGCCTTTTGAAGCCATAGTTGTTTTGATCGTCGCTGCAGCGTTCCTATACGGGATTTCCACCTTTTTTAAAGATGACAATAAGAAATGAGAAATGATTCATGAAAAATGATATGATGAACGAAAAAGAAACAGCCAGCTGTTCAGAAATGGAAAACCTATGTTCCGTTGCCGAAAAACCGACAAAAAAACCCAAAAAGCTTTTTGCTGTCATAGCGTCAATCGTTATCCTTTGTGTTGCTTTTTTGATTGTTTGGATAACCGTTATCATTCCGGAAAACAACTACAAAACCACATACGATGCTGCAACGGAGCTGTATAGCGCCGGAAAATATGACGAAGCAATCGCTGCGTTCGAAGTATTGAACAAACAAAAAGACTGCAAGGATATGCTTGAAAAGTGTTATATAGGGAAATACGGGGAAGAAAAGTATCCCTATATATTAAAAATCAAAAATGCAAAAATCGGAGATTATATTGAATTCGGAAACTATGAGCAGGATGACATTAGCGCTAACGGGCATGAACCCATCGAATGGATCGTTTTGGAAAAAGAAGACCGCGCCATACTTGTCATCAGCCGATTCATACTTTTTCCGGCGCGCTATCACGATAATTATTATGACAAGGATACCGCATGGGGCAATTGTTCTTTGCACTATCAGTTGGATTATTTTTCCAACAGCGCTTTCAATAAGACAGAAAGAAAGATGATTTTGCGCAGAACAGTGGCCGCATCTGAAAATCCGCTTTATTCCGTGCCCGCGGGTAAAGATAAAGATTGTAAGCTTTTCCTTTTAAGCGTTGAAGAAGCACTGAAATACTTTCCCTCCAATCAAGCAAGGATTTGTCTTGACACACCATTTACACATAGGCACTTCGTAACCCACGATTGTCCTTGTAATGTCTGGTGGCTAAGAACTCGCGGAGGAGGAGATCCGCTTACGTTTAGTTATAGTAATGAAGTGTGTGTTCTTGAAGATGGCAGTATTGATTTTAAAGGGCATACCTTTACTTCTCAGCGAGGCATACGCCCCGCAATGTGGCTTGGCTTTGAAGACTGATTGTTTATTGTTCATCATCAGGAAAGGTTTCAAACCGCATAAAGAGAAAACGGTGCTTCCCCCCATCCAAAGATAGAAATTCCATAAAAAACAGGAGGACTTCTTATGAATTTGAAAAAAGAACTCAAAGCTTTGCGGGACAGATACGTACACATTTTGAAATATCTGTATCCGTCAAAGGGGAGTTTGGGCTTCACCGAGCGGAATCTTTCCGTCAACTTTGCGGAAGCCTACCGTTCCTGCCATCCGAACGCCTGCGCGTGGTATGAATTTCATTTCGGGAAGAAAATGCACTACGACGCGCTTCTGGTCGATCCCGATGCAAAAAAGATCTTTCTGATCGAAGCAAAAAGATTTTCAAATCCCGACAAGACAAAAGAAGTAGATTCCGACATTCAAAGAATTTCGGCGTTCCGGGAGAACGAAGAGGAATTACGCAAACGGATCCGGGATTATGAGGAATATGCGGTCTGTGGGATCATTTTAGGGGACGTGTGGACGGAAGACTCCTTCAAAAGCAAGATAAAAGAATCCTTTGAGAAAGAGAATTACCTCGCACAATTCGGCGCGGAAGTTCTTCGTTCCGAAAAGATTTCTCTCCGGAACGCCGAATACTACGTGCAGGATTTTGCCGGCGCGATTCCGGAAAACTGGCGGAAAGATAACAAATTGCAGTGGTTTGAACAGTATTACTGTCTGCTTGCCATTGTATGGGAAATCACACAAAACGCTCAAAGAACAAAAAGCCGACCCAAGACGTAAAGGGTCGGCTTTTTGACTTTGAGGCGCTTTGAACGTTCTGACTATATTCCCTTTTCCCGTTTCAAAAAGTCTTTTCGCTTCCTTTTCTCCAGAAAAGGAAGTCTTTTGCTCGCCTTTTCTTCAGAAAAGCAGGGCTTTTTCCGCGATGATCAG
This sequence comes from Clostridia bacterium, assembly GCA_017450965.1. GTDB lineage: Bacteria > Bacillota > Clostridia > Oscillospirales > CAG-272 > RUG12395. The sequence continues at coordinate 5,662 of JAFSSQ010000034.1, read as the reverse complement.
CATCGTTTTGCATTTGGCGCACATGACGGTCCGGCCGTGGTAATCCGGCGGGGCGGCGAGGACCGAAACGCGGATCTTATCGCGCCCGTCGTCCGAATAGACGACGCTGCGCCCGCAGACGGGGCAGCGCGCCACGGGGATCTTTCTGGCTGTCTGAGCGAGCGGGGTCGTATTTACCATTTCCTTTATCCTATCCAATATCCTTGATCACCTTCAGGGCGATACCCTGCACCGAAAGTTTTTCCGGGAAAAAGTCCCTCTTTTCCGGCGGGTAGGCGGCGTTTTCCGCGTGCAGACGGGGTCTCCCTTTCTCAAAAAAGATCCGCTTGAGGGTCGTGCCGTTTTCGGTCAGAGCGACGGCGATCTGCCCGCTCTGCGCCGTTTCCGCGCGCCGGACCAGCACCAGATCCCCCTCGTCGATCCCGACGTCCCGCATCGAGTCTCCGTAAGCGCGCAAAAGAAAGCACGCCCCCTCGGCCCACTCCTCCGGCACGGCGAGATAACCCTCGACCTTTTCCTCCTGTTCGTCCGGCGCGCCGCAGACGATCTCCCCGATCACCGGCACCCGCCGGAAGGCGACGCGCATCGCCTTCTGCCCGCGCAGCTCCAGCGTGTTTTTGCCGGCGTAGGTGATCTCCCCCCGCCGCTCCAGCTCCAGAACGTGGCGGTACGCCGTCGACTTGACCATCCCCATATACGCGGAGATCTCCCCGAGCGTGGGGGAAACGCCGTTGTGCTCCGCTACGTACCGCTCGAGAAACTCCTTCAGGCGCCGGAGCTTCTCCTCCTGCATCGTCCGCATCGCATCCTCCTATAACGAAACTTGCGGTTTTATTATAACCGCTTTTTCTCCTCCTGTCAAGGGGGATTTTCTGTTTTGCGGGTTTTCTTCCGCCGCGCCCTTTTGCCGGCGAAAAAATCCTCCCTTTCCCTCTTGACAGCGGCTTTTTTCTCTGCTATAATGCCGGATAGTTAATTAGTTAATTATCTGAAAGGAGAGCCATGAAAGAGGAAAAAACGCTGATGATGGTGATCGGCGCGGTCTTCCGCGAATGGCACGAGTACGCGCAGAGCGTGGCGAGCCGCGTGGGACTGTCCGACGCGTACCGGCCCGTGATCCTTTATCTCTCCCGCCACCCGGGCGCCGGGCAGAAGGAGATCGCGGAGTTCCACGGGGTCTCCGGCGCGGCGATCTCCCGCACGGTCAAGGATATGCTGCGGGACGGCTACCTGCGGCGGGAAACCGACGCGCAGGACGGGCGGTGCGCCCGCCTGTATCTCACCGAGAGGGGGCTGGCCGCCTCCGCCTGCGTGCGGGACGTTCTGCACGGGACGGACGCGCTGCTCACCGGCGCGCTCACCCCGGAAAAGGAGGCGGAGCTGCGCGCTCTGCTCGAGACGGTCCGCGCCGTGATCCGCAAAGAAAAAAACAAAGAGGGAGAACTTCTCTGATATGCTGAAATACCTCAAAAAATACCGCAAATGGTGCCTGCTCGCCCCGATCATGATGATGGGCGAGATCTTGATGGATCTTTTGCAGCCCCACCTGATGGCGAAGATCGTGGACGACGGCGTGCTGGGGGGCGATATGCGCCTGATCCTGACCGTCGGGATCCGGATGATTTTGCTCGTCCTCTTCGGGGGGCTGTGCGGGATCCTCTCCGGCGTGTTCGCCAATCTCGCCGCCCAGAACTACGCAAACGACCTGCGCAAAGACCTCTTTGCGAAGATCATGCACCTCTCCTTCGAGCAGATCGACAAGATCTCCACCGGCTCCCTCGTCACCCGTCTCACCAACGACGTGACCCAGGTCCAGCAGATGGTGCACATGTCGATCCGGATGGTGGTGCGCTCCGGGCTGATGTTCCTCGGCGGGATCTTTATGCTTTACCAGCAGTCGCCCCGCTTTGCGCTGGTCGCCGCCGTCGCCCTGCCGCTGATCGCCGCCGCCGCGGTAGTCTTTCTGCGGCTTGCCACCCCGCTCTTCGGGATCGTGCAGGCGCGGCTGGACGGCGTGAACAACGTGATGCAGGAGAACGTTGCCGGCGCGCGGGTCGTCAAGGCCTACGTCAAGGAGGAGCACGAGCTCTCCCGCTTTGACCGGGCAAGCGACCTGCTCTGCTCCACCAATCTGCGCGTGGCGACGATCCTCGCCTTCCTCTCCCCGATCATCAACGTGATCCTGAACGCCTGCGTGATCGCGGTGATCCGGATCGGCGGGCGCAGCGTGGAAGCGGGGGTCGCTCTCCGGCCCGGCGCGATCATGGCGGCGATCACCTACCTTTCGATGCTGCTGATGGGCCTGATGTCGATGATCATGGTCTCCCAGACCTTCACCCGCGCGCTCGCCTCCTCCAAGCGGATCCGCGAGGTCCTCGAGGAGCCCGCCCTCATCCGCGACGGCGGCTTTGACGGCGACACGGGCGAGAAGACCGGCGAGATCGAGCTGAAAAACGTCAGCTTTTCCTACCCCTCCTCCGGCGGCAAAAAGGTTCTGGACGGCGTGGATCTGAAGGTCCGGAAAGGCGAAACGGTCGCCGTTCTCGGCTCCACCGGGAGCGGAAAAAGCACCCTCGTCAACCTGATCCCGCGTTTTTACGACGCGACGGACGGCGAGGTGCTGGTCGACGGCGTGAACGTCCGGGAGTACGATCTCAAGGCCCTGCGCGAGAAGATCGCGATCGTTACCCAGAAGGCGGAGCTATACTGCCGCCCGATCGAGGCGAATATCCGCTGGGGCAAGGACAGCGCCGACCCGTGGGAAATCAAACGCGCCGCCGAGGTCGCCCAGGCGGACGACTTTATCTGCGCCGCGCCGGACGGCTACTACACCCAGGTCTCGGAGGGCGGCCACTCCCTCTCCGGCGGGCAGAAACAGCGCATCGCGCTCTCCCGCGCCGTCCTCAAGGACGCGGAGATCATGATCTTTGACGACTCCACCTCCGCCCTCGACCTCTCCACCGAAGCGAAACTCTACCGCGCGCTGGAAGAGACGCGGCCGGACACGACCAAGATCATCATCGCACAGCGGATCGCCTCCGTGCGGGGCGCCGACCGGATCGCCGTGCTGGATAACGGCCGGATCGCCGCCTGCGGCACGCACGACGAGCTGATGCAGTCTTCCCCCGTTTACCGGGACATCTACTTCTCCCAGCTGAAGGAGGACGAACAATGACCGAAAACGAAAAACGGGAAAACGCCGCGCTGCCGCGCGGCTTTGAAGCCGGAAAACCGCGGGAGGAGGCCTCCTACGCCAGCCCGGACTTCCCCCCAAAAAAACAGAACACCGTCGATTTCCGCGGCCGCCCCGGCGGGGGGCGCGGCGGTCCCGGCGCCCGGATGGCCGCCGCGGTGGAAAAGCCGAAGGATCTGAAAAAAACGCTCGGGCGGCTTCTCCGTTACTTCAGCCGCGAGTCGCTTTTGATCGTCTTACTCTTTTTCTCGGTCATCACCGTGACCGTCACGGCGCTGATCGCCCCCTCCCTGCAGGGCTCGGCGATCGACCGGATCGCCGAAAAGGACTTCTCCTCCCTCCCGCAAACGCTCGTTTTGCTCGCCGCCGTCTACGGCGTGCGCGTGCTCTTTACGCTGGCGCAGACCCTCTCCTCCGCCCATCTCAGCCAGCGGACCGTCAAGCGGATGCGGCACGACCTCTTTGAAAAGATCGACCGCCTCCCCATCGCCTACCTCGACACCCACTCGAACGGCGACGTGATGAGCCGGATGACGAACGACGTGGAAAACGTCAGCGACACCGTCTCCCAGAGCCTCGGCTCGCTTGTTTCCGGTCTGCTGACCGTGGTCGGGACGATCAGCGTGATGCTCTACTACTGCTGGCAGCTCACCCTTATCTCCCTTGTCACGGTCGTTCTCACCGTCCTCGTGACCAAAAAGCTCTCCGGCGTGATGCGCAAGCTCTACCGCCGCCGCAGCGCCGCCCTCGGCGCTCTCAACGGCCACGCGGAGGAGATGATCACCGGCTTTTCCTCCACCGCCGCCTACAACAAGCAGGAGGACGTGATCGCGGAGTTCAACGCCGCCTCCGACGAGCTGCGCACCGTCGGCATCAAGGCGGACATCCTCGGCGGCTCGATGGGCCCGATCATGAACTGTATCTCCAACATCGGCTTTGTGATCGTGGCGGCGTTCGGCGGTCTGTTCGCTCTCAAGGGGCTGATCACCATCGGCACCATCTCCGCCTTTATCATCTACGCAAAGCAGTTCTCCCGCCCGATCAACGAGGTCGCCCAGCTCTACGGCGCGGTCCAGACGGCGATCGCCGGCGCGGAGCGCGTGTTCGAGCTGATGGATCAGCCGGACGAGGACAACCGCGGGGAAAAACCGATGGAGGAGATCCGCGGCGAGATCCGCTTTGAGAAGGTCAATTTCTCCTACCTCCCCGGCAAACAGGTGCTCTTTGACTTCGATCTCGACGTCCGGCCGGGAGAAAAGATCGCTCTCGTCGGTGCGACCGGCAGCGGGAAAACGACCGTTGTCAACCTCCTGATGCGCTTCTACCCGCCGGATTCCGGCCGCATCTGCATCGACGGCGTTGATATCTACGACTACACCCGCGACTCGCTGCGCAGAAACACCGCCATCGTCCTGCAGGATACCGTCCTCTTCTCCGATACGGTCGAGCAGAATATCCGCTACGCGAACGCAAAGGCAAGCGAAGAAGAAATGCGCCGCGCCGCGGACGCAAGCAACGCCGCCTACTTCATCGAACGCCTGCCCGAGCAGTACGCCACCTACCTCAAGCACGCCGGCGCCTCCCTCTCGCAGGGCGAGCGGCAGCTTCTCGCCATCGCCCGCGCCGTCCTCGCCGACCCGAAGATCCTCATCCTCGACGAGGCGACCTCCTCCGTGGATACCCGCACCGAAAAACGCATCCAGGACGCGATGGTCAAGCTCATGGCAAACCGCACCAGCCTCATCATCGCCCACCGCCTCTCCACCGTGCGGGACGCCGATAAGATCGTTGTCATGGATCACGGCCGCGTCATCGAGACCGGCAGCCACGACGAGCTCCTCGCCAAAAAAGGAAAATATTACGAGCTCTATATGACCCAGTTCGCCGGAAATCAGATCTGAGAGGGGAGAACGTCTTCCTTTTCTGAAGAAAAGGAAGCGAAAAGACTTTTTGAAAAGGGCAAAAAACAGAGCAAGCGTATTCAAAGCGAACCAAACACGAAAGCCGACCCGTTACGTCTTGGGTCGGCTTTCTGCTTTGGCATAGCGGCCGGAGCAAGCCCCTGCCGTTTGGCTCCCTCCGGGAGGGCCCGATTCCCCAAATAATCCTTGCGGATTATTTCGGGGACCCCGCTGGGCCGCTGTCGCCGTAGGCGACTGAAGGAGTAGGCGGGCGGTAAGGATGAGAGCAAAGAAAAAACAAGGAGTCAAAACCTCCTTCCGTCTCGCTCCGCGAGCCACCTCCCTCAAGAGGGAGGCAGAAACACGCCGTTTTTCCTTTTTGTAACTTTCCATTCGCTCCCGCAGGGAGTGAGCATCACGTTGCAGCGCAACGCATCATTTTGCCGGAGGCAAAACATCATTTGCGCCATCGGCGCAAACATCATTGCCGCGCGTCGTCAGGAGCGCGGCTTCTGCTCCCGCAGGGAGCGACTTCACGCTGCCAAGCAGCGCTTCACTCCGCCGAAGG
>JAFSSQ010000033.1 GCA_017450965.1 Clostridia bacterium | reverse complement strand
TTTGCCGGCGTCAACGGCTCCGGCAAGCATAACAACTGGTCGATCTCGACCGACGAGGGGCAGAACCTGCTCTCTCCCGGCGACACGCCGTATGAAAACGCGCAGTTTCTGCTGTTCCTCTGCGCCGTGATCAAGGCGGTGGACGATTATCAGGATCTTCTGCGGATCTCCGTCGCCACGGCGGGCAACGACCACCGGCTCGGTGCAAACGAGGCGCCGCCGGCGGTGATCTCGATCTTCCTCGGCGACGAGCTGAACGCCGTTTTGGAAGCGATCGAGACCGATACGCCGTACAAGGGCGCCGAAAAAACGCAGCTGAAGCTCGGCGTGGACGTTCTGCCGAAGTTCAACCGCGACACGACCGACCGCAACCGGACCTCCCCCTTCGCCTTTACCGGGAACAAGTTCGAGTTCCGGATGCTCGGCTCGTCGAACTCCATCGCCTGCGCGAACATCATGCTCAACGCCGCCGTGGCGGAGAGCCTGAAGGTGTACGCCGACCGGCTGGAGGGCGCTTCGGACTTTGAGACGGCGCTGCACGAAATGATCAAAAAGACGATCAAGGATCACAAGCGGATCATCTTCAACGGCAACGGCTACGACGACGCGTGGATCAAAGAGGCGACCGAGGTGCGCGGACTGCTCAACTACCGCACGACGGCGGACTGTATGCCGCATCTCCTCGACGGGAAGAACGTGGAAATGCTGACCGCTCACAAGGTCTTCACGGCAGAGGAGCTGCGCTCCCGCTGCGAGATCATGCTGGAAAACTACTGTAAAACGGTCGCCATCGAGGCGAGCACGATGGCGGATATGGCGAAGACCCTGATCGCGCCCGCCGTGGAACGGTTTGCGGCGGATCTGGCGCGCAACGCCGCGGCGAAAAAGGCGGTCGCCCCGTCCGTTCCCTGCGCCTACGAAACGGGTCTGGTGAAAAAACTGTCCGAGCTGACCGACCGGATCTTCGTCCGGGTGGACGAGCTGCAAAAGGCCGAGATCGCGCTGCGCGACGCGGAGGATATCGTCGCCGAGTCCGCGATGATCCGCGATAAGGTCCTGCCCGCGATGTGCGAGCTGCGCGTGGCCTGCGACGAGGCGGAAACGGTCACGGCGAAGGATTACTGGCCCTTCCCGACCTACGCCGACATCCTGTTCAGCGTCAGATAAAAAGCGAGGTGATCGCCGTGTTGGCGGAAGAAATAACAAAACTTGTGGAAGAAACCGCGCAAAAGGAAGTGTTCGGCGTCTGGTTTCTGATCGGCGCGGCGCTCGTTTTCTTCATGCAGGCCGGCTTTGCGATGGTGGAAACGGGCTTTACCCGCGCCAAAAACGCCGGCAACATCATCATGAAAAACCTGATGGACTTCTGCATCGGGACGGTGGTGTTCGTGCTCCTCGGCTTTTCGCTGATGATGGCGGAGGATTACGTCCTCGGCGTCGTCGGCGTCCCGAATCTGAAGATCCTGACCGACTTCGGCGGTTTTCTCGAGAGCGGCGGCGCGCCGTCGTTCGTCTTTAACCTGGTCTTCTGCGCCACCGCCGCCACGATCGTGTCCGGCGCGATGGCGGAGCGCACGAAGTTCCTTTCCTACTGTATCTATTCCGGCGTGATCTCGCTGTTCGTGTATCCGATCGAGGCGGGCTGGGTCTGGAATGAAGCGGGCTGGCTTGTCAAGCTCGGCTTCCACGACTTTGCCGGCTCCGCCGCCATCCACTCGGTCGGCGGGATCACCGCGCTGATCGGCGCGATCATGGTCGGCCCCCGTCTCGGCAAGTATATAAAAGACGGCGCCGGGAAGGTCAAAAAGGTCAACGCGATCCCCGGGCACTCGGTCACGCTCGGCGCGCTCGGCTGCTTTATCCTCTGGTTCGGCTGGTACGGCTTCAACGGCGCCGCCGCGTGGGACGGCAGCTCCCTCGCCTCGATCTTCGTTACGACGACGGTCGCGCCGGCGGTCGCCACCTGCACGACGATGATCTTTACCTGGATCAAAAACGGGAAGCCGGACGTTTCCATGTGCCTCAACGCCTCTCTGGCGGGTCTGGTCGGGATCACGGCGGGATGCGACGCGCTGGACGCCGCCGGCGCGGCGGCGGTCGGCGCCGTTTCCGGGTTTCTCGTAGTGTTCGTCGTGGAGTTCCTTGATATCCGGCTGCATATCGACGATCCGGTCGGCGCGGTGGGCGTGCATCTTGCCAACGGCGTGTGGGGCACGGTCGCGGTCGGACTTTTCGCCAACCCCTCCGCTCCGGCGGGGCAAAGCGGTCTTTTCTATACCGGCAGCTTCCGTCTGCTCGGCGTACAGCTCCTGGGGATCACGGCGATCCTTCTCTGGACGGCCGTTATGATGATCGCGACCTTCTTTATTCTCAAAAAAACGGTCGGGCTCCGCGTATCGGCCGAGGAGGAGATCAAGGGGCTGGATAAGACCGAGCACGGTCTCCCGAGCGCCTACGCCGATTTCGTCCCGGCGGTGGAAAGTCTGGATTACGGATATGAAAACGCCGTCGCGGTCGTCGGCGACACGCCGGTCGCGGAGGCGATCCCCGTGAAGAAAGTTCCGTCGTTTGAGAACGGCGGGCCGAAGTTCACGAAGATCGAGATCATCTGCAAGGAACAGCGTTTTGAAGCGCTGAAAAACGCCATGATGGAGATCGGGATCACGGGGATGACCGTTTCCCACGTGCTTGGCTGCGGCGCGCAGAAGGGACAGCCGGAATACTACCGCGGCGTTGCGGTGGAGGTCAATCTGCTCCCGAAGATCCAGGTGGATATCGTGGTGAGCAAGGTCCCGGTCCGGCACGTCATCGAGACGGCCAAAAAGGTTCTCTACACCGGCCATATCGGCGACGGCAAGATCTTTGTTTACGACGTGGAGAACGTAGTCAAGGTCCGTACCGGAGAAGAAGGGTACGACGCCTTGCAGGACGTGGAATAAGGGACAAAACGATGTGTTCGATTTTCGGTTATTGCGGCGCCGTTTCCGACCGCGCCGCGTTTGAAATAGGGTTTGCCGAGACCAAATCGCGCGGCCCGGACGACAGCCGGGTCGAGAGGACCGGCGAGGGGCTCCTCGCCTTTCACCGCCTCTCGATCATGGGGCTGACCCCCTCCGGGATGCAGCCGTTCTCTCTGAACGGCTGCTTTGCCGTTTGGGTGAATTATACTTTCAAGTGCAACAGTTTAGAAAAAAAGAGCAGTTCATGCGAATCTCTGGTAGAATAGAATCACCACACCCCAAACTACCAAAAGGAGGTCCGCATGAACTACACACATCTTACCATAGAAGAACGGAG
>JAFSSQ010000032.1 GCA_017450965.1 Clostridia bacterium | reverse complement strand
GCGCCTCGCGGAGCCGGCGCGCCGCGTCCGCGAACGCGGCCTCGGCCGGAGCAACGGTATTCAGACAGTAGAGGACCCCGCAGAAAAGATCGTCGCCGGAGGGGGTGAGGCCCTGTCCGAGCCCGATCAGCTTGCCCGCCGCGGCGGAAAGCGCCGCGCCGTCCTCCCCGCAAAAGAGCGCGTCAAAAAAGGCAGAGATGCGCGGCAGCGCGAGCGCGAGATAGGGGCGGGAGGAGAGAAAAGCGGGGTCCGGTTTTTTGCCGAGCAGAGGGAGAACGGCGGGAGAAAAACCGCCGCCGCTTGAGGCGGCGAGGAGGGAAGCCGCCTCCCGCACGCGCTCCGGCGCCGGCAGGACGGCTTTTTGCGAACGGCGCGCGTCGGGGAGAACTTCCCGGAGACAAAGCTCGCCCGACGGGGTCAGGATCCTGGCGGTCAGGGCGCCGCCCTCCCCTTCCCCCGCGAGGAGAGAGACCTCCGTCCCCTCCGCAAAGAGGGGGCGCAGGCGGGCGTAGTCGGATACCCCGATCCCGAAGGGAACGCTCCCGCGCCGCCGGTCAAAGAGCATCAAAAGCCCGTCGGAAAGCGAAAGGTACACCGCGCCGGAATAAGCGCCCGCGATCCCCCCGCTCCCGCCTTGCCGGAGCAGCTCATACGCGCGCGCCCCGCAGAGAGGCCTTTCTTCCGTCAGTACCGTCATTTTTTCCTTCCCCGTGTGTGTTTCGCCTTTATGATACCACAGGCGGGGGCGTTTGTCACCCCTTTTCGGCAATTTCGCGAAAAAGGGGGAGAAGCTGCTTTCCTTCGCGCATCGCGCCGAGCGCCTCGGGGAGCCGCTCGAAGCAGGCGACGAGCGAGTAGGGCTTTTTTTCGGGATCGTCCTGCAGCATGGGGAGAAAATAGTAGTTTTTCCGGTTGTAGAGCGCCGCGATATTCGCCAGACTCGCCCCCATCGCGTCGTTCGTCGCCGGGGCGAGCAGGATCCTGCCGTTCCGGCGGAGATGGGCTTTCGCCGCCATCGTCACCGCCGTGTCCGAGAGACCGGCGGCAAGCCGCGCCATCGTCGCGCCCGTGCAGGGGCAGACGATCAGCTCGGAAAGGGGCGTCTTCGGCCCGAGCGGCTCCGCCTCCGCCACCGTGTAGACGCCCCGCCTGCCGCAGATCTCTTCCGCTTCTGCCGTGAAGTCGGCGGCGGCGCCGAAGCGGGTGTCGGTCCCCGCCGCGGCGGGGGAGAAGATCGGCAAAAGATCCTCGCCCCTTTCCCGGAGCGCGCACAGGACGGCGAGGGCCCGCGCGTGCGTGCAGAAGGAGCCGCAAAAGGCAAATCCGATCATGCGTTTTCCTCCTCCCGCAGACGCGCGAGGATACAGTCGCCGAGGATGGCGGCGGCGGTCTTCGGCGCCGTTTTGCCCGGCAGGGAGAGGGCGCGGATCACCCGTACGCGCATCTGCGCGGCGGCGGCGGGATCCACGCCGCCCTCGCCGGAGGCGAGATCGAGCAGGACGGTCTCTTCTCCGAAGAGGGAGAGCAGCGGCTGCCCGATGATCCGGCTCGGCACGGTGTTGATCACGGCGTCCGGCCGGACGGCGGAAAAACGCGCGAGAAAGTCCGGCTCGGTCAGGGGGAGCGGAACGCAGCCGCACACCTCCGCCTCGGCGAGATCCCGGCGGGAGCGCGCGCAGACGGTCACGCGCCCGCCGAGCGGGACGAGCGCCCGCGCCACGGCGCGCCCCACCCGCCCGAAGCCGAAGATCGCAAAGCGCGACCCCGCCACGGTAACGGGCATCTCCCGCAAAAGGATCTCCAGCGCCCCCTCCGCCGTCGGCAGGGCGTTTTTGATCTGCAGCTCTTCGCAGGCAAAATAGTCGTAAACGGCGACCCCCTTTTCCCGCAGGCGGGAGAGAAAGGAGGGCTCCGCCTTCCCGGCGAGCAGGAGCGTTCCCTCGGGCAGAAAATCCGCCAGCTCCGAGAGGCGCAGCGCTTTGTCGGAAAAAAGCGGACAGTTCACCGTCACGCCGTCCCGGGTGCAGGGGAGCGGCAGGATCACCGCGCCGCTCTCCCGGACGGCGCTTTTCCAGTCGGCGCAGCGCACCGCGTCGCCGATCCGCGCGGAGGCGGGTACGCCCCAGACGGCGGTTTCGTATCGTTTTGCCAGCCGCTCGGCGAGCAGGCATTGGCGCAGATCGCCCCCGAGCACGGCAAGTTTGTTTTTTCTCTTCATCACAGCCTCGTAACAAAATGGTTTTCTATCCACAGAGTATGCGGCGGCGGAAAAAAGGTCGCGTTTTCGTCCGTTTTCGCCGAAATTGAAAAAAAGGATTGCAAGCCGTCCGATCCGGTGGTATACTGTATCTGTATAAGAAGATAAAAACCCTTTCCCGCGTTTCCCGATCCCGGAAAAACGAACGAAAAAAGGAGAACAGCATGGCAAAGCTCTACTTCAAGTACGGCGTGATGGGCTCCGCCAAAAGCGCGCAGGCCCTGATCACCAAATTCAATTACGAGGAAAAGGGGATGCGCGTCTGGCTCATCAAGCCGTCGACCGATACGCGCGACAAGGCGGCCGCCGTTTCCTCCCGCATCGGGCTTTCCGCCGAGGCGGACGTGATCACGCCGGAGACGGATATCGTCCGGCTCTTCCGCTCCCATCCCCGCACCGACGTTATCATCGCGGACGAGTGCCAGTTTTTTACCGAAAAGCATATCGACCAGCTCCGGTTTCTGGTCGACGGGTACGACGTGCCCGTGCTCTGTTTCGGGCTCCGGACCGACTTCCGCACCCGCCTCTTTCCGGGCAGCCTGCGGCTTTTCGAGGTGGCGGATTCCATCACCGAGATCAAGTCGATGTGCGAATGCGGGAACAAAGCCATCGTCAACGCCCGGATCGGCGCGGACGGCAAAGTCCTGACCGAGGGCGACCAGATCCTGCTCGGCGGCAACGACCGGTATATCGAGCTTTGCCACCGCTGCTGGGTCAACCGTATCAGGAGGGAAGAAGATGAAACTTGAAGATATTCTGAAGCGCGTGGACCACACGCTGCTTGACCCCTGCGCCACGTGGGAGAAGATCCGCGCCGTTCTCGACGACGCGATCGAATACGGCTGCGCCTCCGCCTGCATCCCGCCCTCGTTTGTCCGGCAGGCCGCCGAATACGTGGACGGCCGCCTTTCGATCTGCACCGTGGTCGGCTTCCCGAACGGGTACAGCACGACCTCCGTCAAGTGCTCGGAGGCGCTGACCGCCGTCCGCGACGGGGCGGCGGAGATCGATATGGTGATCAACCTCGGGATGGTCAAGGAAGGGCGCTTCAGCGCCGTCCGCGAGGAGATCGCCGCGCTCCGGCTCGCGGTAGGGGATAAGATCCTCAAGGTCATCATCGAGACCTGCCTTCTCACGGAGGAGGAAAAGATCGAGATGTGCCGCGTCGTTTCCGAGTCCGGCGCCGATTATATCAAGACCTCCACCGGCTTTTCCACCGGCGGCGCAACGCGCGAGGACATCGCGCTGATGACGGCAAACGTTTCGCCCACCCTCAAGATCAAGGCGGCGGGCGGGATCAAAACGCAGAAGGACGCCGAGGACTTTATCCAGCTCGGCGCCGACCGCCTCGGGACCAGCCGCCTGGTCGGGATCGCCAAAGCCCTTCGCGAGGCGGAGGAAAACCGATGAAGCGCCGCGCGTTTCTGATCGTGATCGACAGCTGCGGGTCCGGACACGCGCCGGACGCCGCCGCTTTCGGGGACAAGGGCGCCAACACCCTTCGTTCCGCCTCCCGCGGCAAAGACTTCCGGATTCCCACGATGAAGCGGATGGGACTCGGCAACGTCGAGGGGCTTTCCTTCCTCGGCAAAAGCCGCTCGCCCGTCGCTTCCTACGGCCGGATGCGCGAGGCGTCGAACGGCAAGGACACCACCACCGGCCACTGGGAGCTGGCGGGGCTCGTTTCCCGCGAGCCGCCCCTTACCTTCCCGGACGGGTTTCCCGCGGAGGTCATCTCCGCTTTTGAGCGGGAAACGGGCAGAAAAGCTCTCGTCAACAAACCGTATTCCGGCACCGAGATCATCCGCGACTACGGGGAAGAGGCGCGCCGGGACGGCTCCCTGATCGTTTATACCTCGGCTGACAGCGTCTTCCAGATCGCGGCGCACGTAGACGCGGTTCCCTTAGAGGAGCTTTACCGCTGCTGCCGGATCGCGCGGGAGATCCTCGTGGGGCGTTTTGCGGTCGACCGCGTGATCGCGAGGCCCTTTGCGGGCCGAGCGCCCAATTTCTACCGCACGCCGGACCGGAAGGATTTTTCCCTCGTGCCGCCGAGACCCACCCTCCTCGACGCGCTCAAAGAAGCGGGAAAGGACGTGATCGGCGTCGGCAAGATCTCCGATATTTTCGCCGGCCGGGGGATCACCGAGTCGGACCCCGCGCACGGCAACCCGGACTGCCTCGCCGCCGCCTCCCGCTTTCTCGCGCGGGACTTTGACGGGCTCTGCTTTGTCAACCTCGTGGATACCGACAGCGTTTACGGCCACCGCCGCGATATCGACGGATACGCCGCCGCGCTCGGCGCCATCGACGCCTGGCTTGCCGAAACGCTTCCCCTCCTCGGCGAGGAGGATCTTCTCATTATCACGGCGGACCACGGCTGCGATCCCGGTTTCCGCGGGACCGACCACACCCGCGAGACGGTGCCGGTGCTGCTGTATTCCCGGTCGCTCCCCCCCGTTCCGCTCGGAACGCGCGAGTGTTTCTGCGACGTGGCGGCAACCGTCTCCAAATGGCTCGGCGTCCCCTTCCGTTCGCGGGGCAAAGCGCTGTTTTCCGGGAAAGGAGTGAGACGATGACAGAAAAAGAAAAACGCGATCTCGTCCTGCGCGCCCGCGAGGCGATGCTCCTCGCCTACGCGCCGTATTCCGGCTGCCGGGTCGGCGCCGCGCTGCTCGCGGAAAGCGGGAAGATCTATACCGGTTTCAATATCGAGAACGCCTCCTTCACCCCCACCGTCTGCGCGGAACGTTCCGCCTTTATCCGCGCGCTGCACGAGGGGGAGCGGAAGTTTTCCGCGCTCGCCGTGATCGGCGAGAACACCGTTTTGCCGGAGGCGGGCGGACTCTTTTACCCCTGCGGCGTCTGCCGGCAGTTTATGCGGGAGTTCTGCCCGCTCGATTTTACCATCCTTGTCGCCGACTCCGCGGGCGAACGTTTTGAGGAGATGACGCTGGACGCGCTTCTTCCGCACGGCTTCGGGCCGGAAAACGTCAAAGGAGAGAAAAGTAAATGATCACGAAATGGAAACGGGAAAACAGCCGTCTTCTTCTGGAGATGGTCGATATCGACCGTCTCGTCCCGAAGACGTCGCCGCTCCGCCGGATCGACGCGGCGGTGGACTGGGAGAAGATCTATGAGATCGCCGAGCCGTTTTACGCGCAGAGATCCGGCCGTCCCGCGACCGATCCCGCCGTTCTGATCCGACTCGTCCTTCTGTCCCGCTGGCAGCGGCAGAAATCCGCTTCAAAAACGCTGCGCCTCGCCGGCGACTCGATCTCCGCGCGGTGGTTTCTCGGCTATCCGCTCTCGGAAAAGCTGCCCTCCCGCGCCGCCGTCGCTTCCGCGCTCTCCGACCGCTTTGACAAAAAGACCTTCTCCGCCATGCTGGCGGAGGCGATCCGGCAGGTCTATCTCGCCGGCGCGATGACCAAGACCGCGCTCGGTCTCCCTGCCGGCAAACGCTTCCGCGGCAAAACGGCCGACCCGGAGGCGCTCCGGGAGGCGGCCGGTACGGCGGCCGACGCGATCGTCCGCTCTCTGAAACGGGAATTTCCGTCCCGCGAAGCGGGAAAGGAAAAATCTGCTCTTAAACGGAGGAAATCATGAAAACGGGAAAAAAACTTTTCGCTTCATTTCTCGGCGTACTGATGCTTTGCCTCTTTATCCCTTTTGCCGGAACGCTGGCGGCGGACAAGGTCGTTTACCTTGATCCGGAAAACGGGAACGACGGGAGCAGCGGGCAAACGCCGCAAACGGCTCTCGCCTCGCTGCCCGCCGCGATCACCGCGGCGGCGGAAGGCGGCCGGATCGTTCTTCTTTCCGATCTGAAGCTGACCGAGGCCTTCGAGGAGCCCGCCCACAGCGGCGAGATCGTGATCACCGCCCAAAACGGCGGGACCGATTCCGGCGCCACGCTGACGCTTCCCTCGAACAAGCCCTATTCTCTCGGCGGTCCGACCGTTTTTGAGGACCTCCGCATCGGCATCTCCGGCGGCGCCGAGATCGCCGCGCGCTTTTTCCCGCTGACGATGGGCGAGGGGCTGACGCTTTCCTCAAGCGCCCTGACGCTGGTCGGCGGCTACGAGGCGCCCGCCGACGGAACGCCCACGGCAAAGGATTCCCATATCACGATCAAAAGCGGGAGCTACCGCAACGTCGTCGGGTTTTCCCGCACCAAGGGCGCGAAGACCCAGACCTATACGGGGACGGCGTACATCACCGTCTATGACGGAAAGATCGAGGCGGTCTACGGCGCCTCGCTTTATAACCATTATTCCGGCAGTCTCGTCTTCCAAATGTACGGCGGCTCGGTCCTCCGTCTCTATACCGGCGGCGACGTGACCCGCCGCCTCTCCGGCACGAGCGTGATCGAGATCTACGGCGGGAGCGTCAGCGCGTTCAATATCAACAACGCCTGCGGCAATACCGATCTCAAGCTGGACGGCGGCAGCCTCGACAAGGTGACCGAGAGCATCTACGAAAACAACGATACCATCACCAAACTGGCCGCCAACGCCAAACGTTATCTGACCTACAACCCGCTCGCCTATCCGAAGGAGAAGATCGACGAGCTGGCCGCGACCGGTATCTTCGACCGGATCGCCTCCTACGGCAGCGTCTGCCTCTCCGACGGCGGAACGGGAGACGGAAGCTCCGAGAACGCGCCGCTCGGCAGTCTCGCCGACGCGGTGAAAAAACTCCCCATGGGCGGCGCGCTGACCGTCGTGGGGACCTATACCGTCCCGGCGGATACGACCCTTCCCGCCCACGAGGGGGAGATCGTCTGCAGCGGCGGCACGCTTGTCCTCCCCGCAAACGGGACTCTCTCGCTCTCCGGCGATTTCCGTTTTGCTTCTCTGACGCTCTCGGGGGAGGGAGCCGCGCTCTGCGGGAGCGGTTCGCTTTCTCTCGCCAAAGACGTGAAGACCTCCGGTAAGATCCGCCTGATCGGCACCGCGGATCCGGAAAAAGGGTGCAACCTGACGGTGGAGGGCGGAGAGTTTGATACGGTTTTCGTCTCCAAAGCGGGGACGAAGGCGGGTGTGAAAACGATCCTTTCCCTCGCCGGCGGCAAGATCGGTACGGTAAAACTGAAGGAGAGCGGCTCCTTCTCCGGCGACGTTTCGGTCAGCGTTTCCGGCGCCGAGATCGGGGAGCTCGATCTGCGCGAAGCGCTCGGCTCTCTTTCGCTTGAGGCCGTTTCCGGCAAGATCGGCGCCGTGCACGCGGGGCCGGAAGGTCTGCAGCGCGCGGAGAGCGCCGCTTACACGCTGGTGTATGCCGAAAAGGTCTTCTCCGAAACGCTCTTTGCGGAGCTGACTCCGCTGCTCCGCGGCAAGGCGCCGGAAAAGGTCGTTTATCTCGCGGACGGCGGGACGGGCAACGGCGCGACCCCGACCTCTCCCCTCGGAACGCTGAAGGACGCCTTCGCCGCTCTGAAAACGGCGGGAGGACGGATCGTCGTCTGCGGGGTCTACTCGCATACCGAAACGCCCGCGCTGCCGGTCTGCGCCGCTCCCGTTACCATCACCGCAAAAGACGGGGAAACGGATTACCGCACGCAGGGCGGCGGGCAGCTCCGCCTCTCGAAGAACCTGACCTTCCCCTCCTCCGTCTATCTGGAAAACGTCAATCTTTACGCCGACGTTTCCGGCGTTTCGCTGATTTTCGCTGCGGTCGACGCCGGGATCGGCTCCGGCGTCTCGGTCTTCCGGGCGGAGGGCGTTGACTCCTATCCTCACCTGATCGCCGGCAAGGCCGCCGGTTTTTCCGATCTCTCCTACACCTTCACCGTCGCCTCCGGTACCTTCCGTTCGCTCTACCTCTCTTCCAGCAAGGCGGATTCCACGGTGAAAAACGCGCAGATCACCGCCCGGATCACCAAGGGCGAGTTTACCGGTCCCGTCTACGCCATGACGCCCGGCGCCCAGACCGGCAGTGTCTCGCTGACGGTCGACGGCGGCGTTTTCCGCGCCGGGATCTACGGGGTCGGCGCGAGGGAAGACGCTTCCTTCAGCGGGACGTTTTCCCTTACCCTCAACGGCGGCTCCTTCTACGGGAAGATCGCGCCCGCCTATTACGCCAAATCCACGCTGAACGGCGATTACGAACTGGCGATCAACGGCGGGACCTTCCACGGCGTGACCGACGTGATCGGACCGGAAGCGTTCGGCGGAACGATGACCCCGCATATCACGGTCGGCGCCGGCGTGGACCTTTTCGCCGGGGAGACGGGGACCAGCAGTTTCGATAACCCGATCACAACGGCGGCGGACCCGTGGGTCATCTATCAGGATGGGTACTATTACTTCACCCGTACCGCCGGCTCCGCGATCGGCGTGGCGAAGGCGACGAACCTCGCCGACCTGCGCTACGCGCCGCTTGTGACGGTCTTTGCCCCCGCCGCCGGCCAGGCGTACTCCAAAAACCTCTGGTCGCCGGAGCTTCATTACTACGGCCCCGAGGTCTTCGGCGAGGAGCTGGCGGGCTGGTATATCCACCTCGCCTGCGACGACGGGGACAACTCAAATCACCGGATGTACGTCATCCGCGCGCTGACCGACGATCCGCAGGGCCCGTACGGACACCCCGTAACGAAGCAGCAAAACGTCCCGGTCGCCGTGACCAGCGACACGACCGACGAGATCCTCCACCGCTGGTGCGCCGGGCAGACGACCGGCATCATCCGCGGGGAGCTTTACTGCCTCTGGGTCTCGGAGAATCACGAGGAGGTCAACCACCGCTACCAGACGCTTAATATCTCCAAGATGAAGAGCCCGTGGGAGCTGACCGGGCGCTGCTCCGTGATCTGCGTGCCCACCGAGCCGTGGGAAAAGGTCGGCGCGACCTATACCGTCAACGCGGAGGGTAAGATCTGGCCCGAGGTCGTCGAGGGGATCGCCGTGACCACGGCGCCGGACGGGACCGTCTACCTGCTTTACGCCGGTAGCGGCTACTGGACGACCGGCTACTGCATCGGCCAGCTCACCTTGAAGGAGGGCGCCGATCCTACCTATATGGAAAGCTGGGTGAAGGCCTCTCAGCCGATCCTCAGCCGCAACACCGAGGCAAACGGCTGCGGACACTGCTGCTTCACCGTCTCCCCGGACGGCAAAAAACAGTATATCATCTATCACGGCTATCTCGGCGGCGCCGCCGGCGGGAGCCGCTACCTGATGGCGGAGGAGTACGCCTTCACCAAGGACGGCGTGCGGATCGTCGACGGAGAGGGGAAGACCTATACCACCTCCGACGGCAAACTCACGCAGCCGCCGCTTGCCACCGTCTTCACGACGAGAGTAAATCCCATGCCGCTCGCAGAAAAACTCGTCAAAGGCTGGGGCAGCGCGATCGACCTGACCCCGCCCGTCGCCCCGGCGGAGACGGACGCGCCGGATTCCGGGACCGGGACGGTCCCGGGCGACTCTGACGGTGTGACGGGATCCTCCTTCCCGTGGGTCCCCGTGCTGATCGGCGCGGGCGTTCTTGCCGCCGCGGCGGTCGCCGCCGTCCTCCTCGGCAAAAAGAAAAAGAACTGACGGCGGGAAACAGATGGTCCGGATTTTTCCGGCCCCGGGAAAACCGTTTGTTTGCAGCGACCGGCGCAGTCTTCGTCAATGGGGCTGCGCCGGTTTTCTTTCGCGCAGAACAAAAAAACGCCCGCCGCGTGATCAAGTCGGATTTTCGGCGGGTATTCGGGTGAAAGGCCTTTCACATGGAAAGGAGGAAACACGTGGACGATCCATCTGTCGTTCAGATGTTTTGGGATCGGGACGAAAACGCCGTTTCGGAATCCGCAAGGCGATACGGAGATTACTGCTTTTCCATCGCAAACAATGTCCTTCGCGACCGGCGGGATTCGGAGGAATGCCTGAACGACGCGCTTCTTGCGGCGTGGCGGAGCATTCCGCCGCAGAAACCGGAAAACCTCAAAACCTATCTCGGCAAGCTCGTGCGCGAGATCGCAATCAGTCGGTGGAGGAGCAACAACCGTCAAAAACGCATCCGCTCCGACTTCCTCTGCTCTCTTGACGAAATGGCAGAGATCATTTCCGGCGGAGCGTTTGACGAGGAACTGGAGGAAGCCGAGCTTTCCCGCGAGATCTCCCGGTTTTTATCCTCCGTCGACCGGACCAAGCGAAACGTTTTTATCCGAAGGTATTGGTACTGCGATCCGGTGGAGAGTATCTGCCGCCGGTACGGCTTCGGGAAGAGCAAGGTCCTGATGATGCTGAAGAGGACGAGGGACGACCTCGCCCGACACTTGAAAGAAAAAGGATTCCTTACATGAAAAAAGAGGAAATGCTGAGCCGCGCGATCGGCGGGATCGACGATCGACTCATTGAAGACGCCGATCTCCCGGAACGCCGGAAACGGCCGCTCAGGTCGTTTGCCAAGTGGAGCGCGGCCGCCGCGGCGTTTGTGCTGATCCTGACGCTTGCGCTTACCGTGCCGGGTCTCCGGAAGGAAAAGAAACCGATCCCGTCAACCGAAAGCAGCGGAAAAGACGATATGCCTTCCCCCACAGACCCGCCTCCTCAACCCATCTTCTTTGAATCGTTTGAGAGCGCGCAGACGTTTCTCCTTTCCGCGGATCTTTCCTCCTATTCGGAAAAAGAGCAGGAAGCGTATGAAAAGATGATTCGGGTCTTCCGGGAAGACGGGTTTCTTTACCGCGCTTCCTGCCGGGGAATGAGCATTCCGGACGGGAAGGTCTTTCTTTTCCCGGAAGCCAGATATGAGGATATCGGGATCGGCTGCTGGTTTCAAGGGGGCGACGACTGGTATCTGGTTATCGTTTATCACGTCCGGGAGGGGAAAGAACGCGCTGTGGTCGAGGATTGGACGAAAGAGTACGAAGGAACGTACGAAATCGGGGTGAACGCGGATCGGAGATCCGTCAACGTCCTGTTCCGATACTGGACGCAAGGTAGTTCTACCTACTTTTTCGGGTATCTGGACGACCGGCATTATTTTTTGATCAAAGGGACGGCGCCGGCGGATCGGATCGCCGAGGTCATCCGCGGCCTTTCTCTTGAAAAACTGCGGGTGAAGTCTTCCTTCCCGTGGATCCCCGTGCTGATCGGCGCGGGCGTTCTCGCCGCCGCGGGCGTCGCCGCCGTCCTCCTCTACAAAAAGAAAAAGAACTGACGGCGGGTTTGCCCGGATTACAGAACAAAAAACGAGCAGATTTTAACCTGCTCGTTTTTCCTTTTCTGTATCTGCGCGGCCGGGATCGCGTTCACGTCTTGTCCCGCAGCGCTTTGATCTCCGCGATCAGCCGGGGCACGATCTCCTCCTGCGGGATCTTGCCGACGGGCGTACCGCGCCGGAAGAGGAGCGCGTCGCCGTCGCCGCCCGCGGCGCCGACGTCCGCCTCCCGCGCCTCGCCCGGTCCGTTGACGGCGCAGCCCATCAGGGCGACCGTTACGGGGACGGCGCGCAGATCTTCTTCGTCGATCGCCCGTTCCAGACGCTCGAGAAGGGGGATGAGCGCGATCTTCGTCCGTCCGCAGGTCGGGCAGGAGACCACGTTGATCCGCGGCCCGCCGAGCCCGAGCGCGGCGAGGATCTCCCGCGCGGCAGCCGGCTCTTTTACGGGGTCCGCCGTCAGGGAGACGCGCACCGTGTCCCCGATCCCCTCGGCGAGAAGGGCGCCGATGCCGACGGCGCTTTTGACCAGCCCGGCGCGCTCGCCGCCCGCCTCGGTTACCCCGATATGCAGGGGATAGGGACAGGACGCGGCGAGGAGCCGGTTCGCTTCGATCGTCGTCAGGGGAGACGACGCCTTGATCGAAAGGACGATATCGTGAAAATCGAATTTTTCCAGCAAGGAAGCGTGGTACAGCGCGCTCTCGCAAAGCGCCTCCGCCGTCGGCGCGCCGTATTTTTCGAGGATCTGTTTTTCCAGCGATCCGGCGTTCACCCCGATCCGGATCGGAACGCGGCGCAGAGCCGCCGCCTCCGCCACCGCCCGCACCCGCTCCTCGGAGCCGATGTTGCCGGGGTTGATGCGGATCTTGTCCACACCCGCTTCGATCGCCGCCAGCGCCGCCCGGTAGTCGAAATGGATATCGGCGACCAGCGGGACGGAAACGCCCCGGTCCTTCAGATAGGCGATCGTTTTGGCCGCCTCCGGCGCGGGAACGGTGATCCGTACCAGATCGCACCCCGCCGCCTCAAGCGCGCGCGTCTGCGCGAGCGTTGCTTCCCGGTCGCAGGTATCGGTATTGGTCATCGACTGGACGGAAACGGGCGCTCCGCCCCCGATCTGCAGCCGGCCCGCGCGTACCGCGCGGCTGTTTCTTCTTTTGATTTCCGACATAGTAACCTCTAAAAGAGCTTGATCACGTCCTTGACCGTGATCAGCGCGATCAGGACCAGCAAGAGGATCAGCCCCGCCGCGTGGATATATCCTTCGATCTTACGGTCGACCGGTTTCCGGAAGACCATCTCGATCAGAACGAAGACGATCCGTCCGCCGTCCAGCGCGGGGAGGGGAAGCAGGTTGACGACGCCGAGATTGACCGCGATGACGATCGCGAGGTAGGCAAGATTGCCCGCGTTCTTTTGCTCGGCCGCGTCGGAGATCGCCTGCGTGACCCCGACGGGTCCGGAGATCGCCTCCACGCCGTAGCGTCCGCCGACCAGATCAAAGAGCGAGTCCCAGATCATTTTTACGGTGGAGCAGGAGCGGAAAAAGGAGTGTTTGAGAATGTTGCCGAAGGTCCCTTCCTCGGCGTATACCCGGAAATCCGTGTCGCCGAACACGGCGCCCGCTTCGGTCAGCGTGGGGAAGGTCACTCCCTCTAAAACGGTTTTTTCGCCCTCGCGCAAAACGGTGAGGGAAAGCGGCTTGCAGCCCTGGCTCATGATCTCGTACACCAGCTCGTTTGCCGTATGCACGCAGACCCTGCCGACCTTGACGATCTCGTCGCCCGTTCGCAGCCCGCCTTCCTCCGAGAGGGCGGTTTCCGCCCCCTCCCGCGGCAAAAACTCCGCCACGGTCGTGGAGCCGAGGGAGCCGCTTGTCGCGCAGACGAGGAAAAACATCGCGAGAAACCCGGCGAGGATGTTGGTCGTTCCGCCGGCGGCAAGGATCACGAGCCGTTTCCACGGCGCCTTTTTCTGGAAGGCGTTTTCGTCCTGCGATTCGCCGTCCTCCCCCTCCATGCTCACGTACCCCCCGATCGGGAGGAGACGGAGAGAATAGAGGATCCCGGTCTTTTTGGATTTTTTGGAGAGGATTTTCGGTCCCATCCCGATCGAAAACTCGTTGATCGAGACCTTGAAAAGACGGGCGAACAGGTAATGCCCCAGCTCGTGGATGAAGATCAGAAACCCGAAGATCAGGAGCGCGAAAAGGACGTAGAGTATTTTCATCTGGACAGCTTTCTTTCTTGTATTTCGATCCGGCGGACCCGCTCGCCGGCGGCAAGACGCGCCTCGGCGTCGGCTTGGTAGATCTGTTTGAAGGTAAGGGGAACGCCAAGCGGAGGCGTCTCTTCGTAAACCGCGGTTACGACCTCCGCGATCTCGGGATAGCGGATCTTTTTGTCAAGGAAGGCGTGCACCGCCTCCTCGTTTGCCGCGTTGAGAACGGCGGGATAGATCCCTCCGTCCGAAAGCGCCCGGTAGGCGAGGGCGAGGAGGGGAAAAGCGGTGAGATCCGGCCGGGCAAAGGAGAGCGAGCCGATCTCGGCGAGGGAAAGCTCTTCTGTGGGACCGGGGAGGCGGCAGGGGTAGGTGAGCGCGTACTGCGCGCAAAAACGCATATCGGGGAGGGAGAGCTGGGCGAGGATCGCGTGATCGGCATATTCCACCGCCGAGTGGACGATGCTCTCCCGGTGGACGAGGACCTCGATCTTCTCCCCCGGAACGTCGAAGAGCCGGGACGCTTCGATCACTTCAAAGCCCTTGTTCATCAGCGTGGCGCTGTCCACGGTGATCTTTTTTCCCATTTTCCAGGTGGGGTGGGCGAGCGTTTCTTCCAGCGTTACCTTTTCCAGTTCGCGCGGAGAATATCCGTAAAACGGACCGCCCGACGCGGTCAGAAGCAGTTTTTTGATCTCGCCGTGCTCGCCGACGCGCAGGCACTGGTGGATGGCGCAATGCTCGCTGTCCACCGGCAGGATCTCGGTGCCGGAGCGTTTTGCCGCTTTCTTCACGAGCTCCCCCGCCGTTACGATCGACTCCTTGTTGGAGAGGGCGAGGGGTTTGCCCGTTTTGATGATCTCGCGGGTGGAGAAAAGCCCCTCGAAGCCGAGAACGGAATTAAGATAGACGTCTGCGCCGCACGAGGCGATCATCTCCGCGATCCCCTCCCGCCCGGCAAACACGCGCGTACCCGTATCGGCGACGCGCAGCATCAGCTCCGCCGCGGCGCGGGGGTCCGCCATCGCGGCGAACGCGGGGGAAAACGCGCGGATCTGCTTTTCCGCCTCCTCCACGTTGTTTTTCGCGGAGAGGGCGCAGAGGGAAAGTCCTTCCTGCGCGCGGATCACGTCGAGCGCCTGCGTGCCGACCGAGCCGGTCGAGCCGAGGACGGCGACCTTTCTCACAGAACCTTTCATAGCGCCTCTCTTATCAGTAGAAGAACTGAATGTCAAAATGGATGAGCATGATCGCCACGGCGACGGCGACGGGGATCACCGAGTCGAACCGGTCCATCACGCCGCCGTGACCGGGAAAGAGCTTGCCGTAGTCCTTGATGCCGAAGGTCCGTTTCACCGAGGAGGCGACAAGGTCCCCGAGTTGGGAGACGATCGCGAACACGGCGCCGCCGATCGCGAGCGAGACGTAGCTTGTCGCGTAGTCGGTGCATTTGTCGATGATCAGACCGTAGAGAAGAAGGACGAGAACGCAGGCGACGGTGCCGCCGATCGACCCTTCCACCGTTTTTTTCGGGCTGATCTTCGGGCAGAGCTTATGCCGGCCGAAGAGCATCCCCGAAAAAAGAGCGAAAACGTCGGTGGCAAAGGCGGCGAGGAAGACGAGCGGCAAAACGAAGTGGCTCGTCTCAAAGCGCGCGATGATAGAGAGCGCGGAAAAACCGGCCGCCACGTATTCGGTCATCAGCAGCCCGAGAGAGTTGGTGCGGCAGTCGGTCCGGTCGGGGAAAAAGACGTTGAGTGTCAGCGTGTAGAACATGGAGAGGAGCAAAAGGAGAGCAAGCGCGGGCATGAGGAGCCGGTCGACGTCCCCGTACCGGCAGACGAACGGAGCCGCGGCGGAAAACAGATACGCCGGCAGCGTGAGCAGATAGTTTTTTTCCTGTCCGATGCAGCGCATCACTTCAAACACGCCGACCACGGCGAGCAGGGAAGCGAGGATCGGCAAAAAGAGCGTGTCGGTGAACAGCACCGCCGGAACGAGCAAAAACAGAGCGAGCGCGATCCCCGTTATGATCCTGGTTTTCATACAAGTCCTTTATTTTTCTCCGGTGACGCCGCCGTAGGTGCGGTGCCTTCCGTAAAATTCGCGGATGATATCGTCGAGCTCGTCGTTGGAAAGATCCGGCCAGAGGATATCGGTGAAGTAGAGCTCCGTGTAGGCGAGCTGCCAGAGCAGGTAGTTGGAGAGCCGGTACTCTCCGCCGGTGCGGATCAGGAGATCGGGCGCCGGACTGTGCGCGGTGTAGAGTTTGCCTTCCAGCGCTTTTTCCGTGATCTCGGAAACCCCCTCGCGGAGCAGCTCGTTCGCCGCGTGCACGATCTCGGCGTGCGAGCCGTAGTTGAGCGCGATATTGAGCGTTTCCGGCTGGTCGGCGGACATCCGCTCCAGCACCTCCGCCCGCTCGCGGAGGGAGGCGGGCAGGCCCGCCTTGTCCCCGATAAAGTGGTAGGCGGAGCGGTGCTTGCCGAACTCCCGGATCTCTCGCTCCACGTAGGAGGAGAGGAGGTTCATCAGCGCGTCCACCTCCTGCTTCGGGCGCTTCCAGTTTTCGGTGGAAAAGGCGTACACGGTCACGTGCTCGATCCCGAGATCGGAGCAGTGGTCCATCAGCCGTTCAAAGGCCTTCATCCCCTCGGCGTGCCCGAGGGAACGGATCATCCCGCGGCGTTTGGCCCAGCGGCCGTTGCCGTCCATGATAAAGGCGATATGCCGCAGCCGTCCGTCGATGACGAGGGGCTGCTTTTCTTCTCCGGTTTTATCCGGCGTTTTTTTCCCAAATCCCAAAAAAGCCATACTCTCTCCTTATGAAAGAACGTGGCAAAGGGCGTTTGCCACGTTCGGGAAGATAGAGGGGTCAGAGCGACATGATCTCTTTGTTTTTTTCGCCGATCCGGTCGTCGACCTTCTTGACGTAGTTGTCGGTCAGCGTCTGGATCGCCTTTTCGGCGGCTTTCAGTTCGTCCTCGGTCAGCTCGCCGTTTTTCTCCGCCTTCTGGGCTTTTTCGTTTCCGTCGCGGCGGACGTTGCGGAGGGCGACCTTCGCCTCTTCGCCGAGCTTGGCGATCTGCTTTGTGAGCTCCTTGCGGCGCTCCTCCGTCGGCGGCTGGAAGGTGAGCCGGATCACGCGCCCGTCGGAGATCGGCGTGATGCCGAGGTCGGAGGCGAGGATCGCTTTTTCCACGAGCTTGACGGCGGCGGTGTCCCACGGCTGGATCGCCAGCGTGCGCGCGTCGGGCATACTGACCTGCGCCATCTGGGGGATCGGCGTCGCCACGCCGTAGTATTCGGCGGTGATGCGGTTGAGGATCGCGGGATTGGCGCGGCCGGCGCGGATCACGACCAGCGCCGAGTCAAGAGACTCCAGCGTTTTCTGCATCTTGCTTTCCAGTTCTTTGGTATCGTACATAACGCGTGTTCCTTTCTGATCTATATGTGTTTTTCGGAAGTTCTATGCCTGCTCGCTTTTCACGATCGTGCCGAGCGTTTCGCCCTTCACGGCGCGGTAGATATTGTCGGGGTCGTCCAGCCCGAAGACGAGGATCGGAATGTGATTGTCCATCGAGAAGGTCGTGGCGGTCGAGTCGATCGCGGTCAGACCCCGGCGGATGATCTCCCTGTAGTCGAGAGAGTCGAACCGTTTCGCTTCCGGATCCTTTTTGGGGTCCGCGGAATAGATGCCGTCCACGTTTTTGGCGAGGAGGACGATATCCGCCTTGATCTCCGCCGCGCGCAGCACCGCCGCCGTATCGGTGGAGAAGAAGGGAAGTCCCAGTCCGCAGCCGAAGATCACGACCCGGCCCTTCGAGAGGTGGGAGATCGCCTTGTTGCGGATGTACGGCTCGGCAAATTCCGCCATGTGGATCGCGGTCATCACGCGGGTGTCGAGCCCCGCCTGTTCAAACACGTCCTGGATCGCCAGCGCGTTGATCGTGGTGGCGAGCATCCCCATGTGGTCGGCGCGGGTGGAGTCCATGCTCTTGCCCTGCCGGCCCCGCCAGATGTTGCCGGCGCCCACGATGATCGCGACCTGCACGCCGGCGTCGCGGCATTTTTTGACGACCTGCGCGATCTTGTCGATAAAGGAAAAATCCAGGATCCCGTTTTCCCCGGCGGAGAGCGCCTCGCCCGATAATTTCAAAAGAACGCGTTTATACTTGATTTCCGTCTGTTCCATTTTTACACTCCGTTTTTTCTTTCTCTATTCTACCTTATCCCCGCCGGAAAGTAAATATCTTTTTTGAAAAAACTTCCCCGGGGCAGAAAAATTCCCCGGGATCGCGGGATCCCGGGGAGTTTTTTTACTGATTGTTCACGAGCTTGGAGACCTCGGCGGCGAGATCGTCCTCGCGCTTCTGGATGCCCTCGCCCTTTTCAAACCGATAGA
The DNA here is from genome assembly GCA_017450965.1 of Clostridia bacterium. GTDB lineage: Bacteria > Bacillota > Clostridia > Oscillospirales > CAG-272 > RUG12395. The sequence continues at coordinate 12,332 of JAFSSQ010000032.1, read as the reverse complement.
ACGTCTTGATCGCGATCTTCCCGCCGAACGCCTTCGCGGTATCGGCGACGTACTGGGAGACCTTCTTCGCGTCGTCCTTCACGTAGCCCTGCTCGCAGAGGCAGTTGCTCTCGTAGAACTTGTTCAGGCGGCCGGTGACCATCTTTTCGATGATCGCTTCCGGCTTGGAAGCGTGCGCCGGATCGTTTTTGATCTGGGTAACGAGCACTTCCTTCTCCTCCGCGATCACGGACGCGGGGACGGAAGAACGGTCGAGGTAAACGGTCGGGTAAGCGGCGACCTGGAGGGCGATGTTCTTCGCGAACTCCGCAAAGCCCTCGTTTGCGACGGCGGCCTCGTCCGCGTCAAAGAGGACGACGACGCCGATGCTGCCCTTGCCGTGGATATAGGTGCTGGTCGTGCCGCGCACCAGGATAAAGCGGCGGATGTCGAGCTTTTCGCCGATGGTGAAGACCATTTCCTTCATTTTGTCGTCCACCGTCACGTCGCTGCCCGCGAACTTGCAGGCAAGGAGGGCGTTGACGTCGGCGGGCGCCTCGTCAAGGATCGTGTCGAGCAGGGAGGAAACGAAAGCGCGGAACGTTTCGTTCTTGGCGACGAAGTCGGTCTCGCTGTTGACCTCGATCATCGCGGTGAGATCGTCCTTCTTTTTGATATCGACAACGCCGTCCGCGGCGATGCGGTCGGCCTTCTTCGCGGCGACGGAAAGTCCTCTTTCACGCAGGACCTTGATCGCCTCGTCCATATTGCCTTCGGCTTCGACGAGCGCCTTTTTGCACTCCATCATGCCGCAGCCGGTCTTTTTTCTGAGTTCTGCTACCTGAGATGCGGTGATCGTCATCGTATTATTCTCCTTTTCGGTTCTTATTCGGCGTCGGCCTCGGGCTTTTCGGCTTCCTCAGCCTCGGCGGCGGGTGCTTCCGCTTCCTCGGCGAACTGTTCGCCCTGCTTGCCCTCGATGATCGCGTCCGCAAGGACGGAGGAGATCAGGCGGATGGCGCGGATCGCGTCGTCGTTGCCGGGGATGATATAGTCGGCGTCGTCCGGGTCGCAGTTTGTGTCCACGATCGCCACGACCGGGATGCCCAGCTTCTTCGCTTCCAGAACGGCGTTGTGCTCCTTGCGGGGGTCGACGATGAACACGGCGTCCGGCAGAACGTCCATGTTCTTGATGCCGCCGTAGTTCTTCTCGAGGTCGTTTAAGCGATTGATGCTCTTGCGGATCGTATTGAAGTTGGTCAGCATGCCGCCCGGCCAACGGACGTTCACGTAGTACATCCCGCAGCGGGTCGCCTCTTCCTTGATGGTGTCGGCCGCCTGCTTCTTGGTGCCGACGAAGAGCATCGTGCCGTTGTTCTCGGAGAGCTGACGGACGAACATGTAAGCTTCCTCAAACTTTTTCGCGGTCTTCTGCAGGTCGATGATGTAGATCCCGTTGCGTTCGGTGAAGATGTATTCCGCCATCTTGGGGTTCCATCTTCTGGTGTGGTGTCCGAAATGGACGCCGGCTTCAAGCAGCTGCTTGATGGTGATAACAGACATTTTTATGTCCTCCTTCGGTTTTTTCCACCACGCGCCGCACGTTTCCGCCTGCCGTTTCCGGAACCGAAGCGGTACGGAGCGTGTGTGAACTATCGCCGCTTACAAATTTCGGCGACCGGTGCATTATATCATATCCTTTTCTTCACTTGCAAGACGCGCTCGAAATGTTCACAGAAAGTTTACATTTTTTCTCGCCGCGGCGGGGAGCGCGTCCCGTTTCCGGGATTTTTCGTGTGGGAAAATAAACGGGCGGCGGGCGAGAGAAGAAAAAGAAGAAAAAACGGAAATTGCTCTTGCCGAAGGATAAAAGATATGATAGAATGGGAAAGTAAAACTGATGCCGGCAAAACGCCGCGGACCGGCCGCCGGGAGGGACCATGAAAAAACCGTTTCTGGAATACTTTGTCAAATACAAGCCGGAGATCACCGAGTGGGCGATCCTGCAGAAGATGAAGGACTACTCCGTCCGCGCCGAACGGGAGAGCCGCGCGATCGAGCTGACGGTCGACCTGGAGGACGCGGTCAAGGAGGAGGCGCTGATCTCCCTCGGCGCCGCGATCAAGAGCGCGTACGACCTGAACTTCGTCTCCGTGATCGTCCGCTATCCGCCGGAGAGTTTTTCCGAGCGCTCGGTGCGCGACGTGATCCGGATGGCGGAGCTGACGGGATTTCTCCTGCGCGGCTTTTTCGACGAGCCGGAGATCACCGTTTCCCGCGCCGAGGACGCGGACGCCCGCGAGGTCGCTGTCCGCCTCCCCTACACGGAAAAAGCGGTCTCCCTCGTGCGGGCGCTGAACGCCGAGGAGGCGCTCTCCGCCGCGCTCTCCGAGCGTTTCGGCTCTCTCTTTTCCGTTTCCATCCTCGCCGACGAGGCGCTGGCCAGCCGGAAAGGGAAGGAGGCGGAAACGGCGCTGCTCGCCCGGCTCGGCGCCCTGTCGTGTGAGGAACAGGCCGCCTACGACGCGTCCCGTGCCGCGCCGCCGCCCGCCGGGGAGGAGGGCGATCCCGCCCCCCGCCTGAAGCGCTACTCCACCGTTTACGCCGCGGCCGCCGCGCCGCTCTTCCTTGAAAAAAAGAAAAAACGCGCCGCCGCCGCGGCGGAGGTTTCCGCCTCGCCCGGGCTCTCCTTTCTGACGGAGGGAGGGGACGGCGAAGATGCTCCGGCTCCGGAGCCGGAGGAAACGGAAGAAAAAACGTCCGCCCCGGCCGGGGAGACGCCGCGTGAAGCGGAAACGCCCGCCGCGTCGGCGTTCGTCTACCGCGGGGAGAGCCGCAGCGTCCGGCTGGACGGCTCGCAGCTTTTCGCCCGCTTCCGCACCTACGATCTCTCCGCGCCCGAGCTGATCTACGGCGAGACGTTTTCTTTTACCGATCCGCTGCCGATCGCCGCGCTGGAGGGCAGGACCCAGAACGTGTGCTTTGCGGGCGAGGCGTTCTGGACCGAGCGCCGCGAGCCCCGCAAGGGCAAAAAGTTCGATTCGATCACCGTCGGCGTCACCGATTCGGAGGCGTCGGTCTATCTGAAGTTCACCGTTCCCACCGGTGAGGAGACCCCCCTGACCGAGATCGTCCCGGGCACGCCCGTCGCCGTGACGGGGTTCTGCTCGAAGGACGACTATACCGGCGAGTATTTTGTCAAGCCCCGCGCGGTCGCAAAGATCGGGCGGATCGGGCGTAAAGACACCGCCGAAAAGAAGCGCGTCGAGCTGCATCTGCATACCCAGATGTCTCAGATGGACGCGCTGATCGAGCCGAAAAAGCTCGTAAAGACCCTGCAGAGCTGGGGGCATACCGCCGTCGCCGTGACCGACCACGGCACGGTGCAGGCCTACCCCGATCTGATGATCGCCTCGGAGAAGGCGGGCGGTCCGAAGATCCTCTACGGGATGGAAGCCTATTTCGTCGACGATACCGAGTCCGCCGCCCACGGCGACGCGGACGCCGTGCTTGACGGGGAGTTCGTTGTCTTCGATACCGAAACGACCGGCCTTTCCCCGATCACCTGCGCCCTGACCGAGATCGGCGCCGTGCTCATCTCGGGCGGGGAGGTCGTCGACCGTTTTTCCACCTACGTCGACCCCGAGATGCCGATCCCCGCGGAGATCACCGCGCTGACCGGGATCTCCGACGAGACGGTGAAGGGCGCGCCGAAGGCGCCGGAGGCGCTGGAGCGGTTTTTTGCCTTCGCCGGCGACCGGATCCTTGTCGCCCACAACGCGAACTTCGATATCAGCTTCCTGCGGGCGGTCTGCGACCGCGAGCGCCGGAAGTTTCCCTATACCTATCTCGATACGCTCGCGCTTTCCCGTTACCTCAACCCGGAACTCAAGCGCCACAGTCAGGAGCGGCTGGCGGAGTATTACGGCCTCGGCCGCTACGAGGCGCACCGCGCCCACGAGGACGCGGAGATGCTCTCGAAGATCTTTCTCAAGATGATCGAAAAGGTCTCCAAAGAGGGCGTGCGGGACGTGGAAGGGCTCAAGCGCGCGATGGCGGACAAAACCGATCCCGCGCGGCTCCGCACCTATCACATGACGCTTCTTGCGGAGAATCAGGCGGGGCTGAAAAACCTCTATAAGCTGATCTCCAAGAGCTATCTCGATTACTTCTACCGCAAGCCGAAGATCCCCAAAAGCGTCCTCGAGCAGTACCGCGAGGGGCTGCTCGTCGGCTCCGCCTGCGAGGAGGGGGAGGTCTACCGCGCCGTCTTCGGCGGCCGCGACGCCGAGGAGATCGACCGGATCGTTTCCTTTTACGACTATCTGGAGATCATGCCGCTCTCCAACAACGCCTTCCTCGTGGAGGAAGGCAAACTGCCGGACGAGGAGGCGCTGCGGGAGATCAACCGCCGCATCTGCGCCGCGGGCGAACGGTGCGGCAAGCCGGTCTGCGCCACCGGAGACGCGCATTTCCTCGAGCCGGACGACGAGATCTACCGCAAGCTCCTGCTTGCCTCGATGGAGTACGAGGACTGCGACCGCGATACCGGCCTTTATCTGAAGACCACCGACGAGATGCTCGCCGAGTTCTCCTATCTCGGAGAAGAGAAGGCGTACGAGGTCGTCGTGGAGAACACCAACCGGATCGCCGACCGGATCGAAGCGATCCGCCCGATCCCGAAAGGGACCTACACCCCCTCGATGGAGGGAGCGGAGGAAGAGCTGAAGAAGATGTGCTGGGACCGCGCCGCCTCGATGTACGGGCACGAAGGCGAGATCCCCGAGATCGTCAGCACGCGCCTTGAACGGGAGCTTTCCTCCATTATCCGGCACGGCTTTGCCGTTCTCTATATCATCGCGCAGCGCCTTGTTTCCTACAGCGAGAGTCTCGGCTACCTCGTCGGCTCGCGCGGCTCGGTCGGGTCCTCCTTTGTCGCCACGATGGCGGGGATCTCGGAGGTCAACCCCCTCCCCCCGCACTACTACTGCCCGAAGTGCCGCTGGAGCGAGTTTTATACCGACGGCTCGGTCGGCTCCGGATTCGACCTTCCCGACCGGACCTGCCCCGTCTGCGGCGCGCCGCTGCGCGGGGACGGGCACGACATTCCCTTTGAGACCTTCCTCGGCTTCAAGGGGGACAAATCCCCCGATATCGACCTCAACTTCTCGGGCGACGTGCAGGGCAAGGTCCACAAGTATACCGAAACGCTCTTCGGCGCGGAAAACGTCTTCCGCGCGGGGACGATCGGCACCCTCGCCGAAAAGACCGCTTACGGCTACGCGAAAAAGTACGCGGAGTTCAAGCGGGTGGAGCTGACGGAGGCGGAAAACCAGCGCCTCGTCTGCGGCTGCGTCGGCGTCAAAAAGACGACCGGCCAGCACCCCGGCGGCATCGTCGTCGTGCCGAAGGAGTACGAGATCTACGATTTCACGCCCGTCCAGCACCCCGCCGACGATCCCACCTCCAGCATCGTCACGACGCACTTCCAGTTTTCCTACCTGCACGATACCATCCTCAAGCTCGACGAGCTCGGACACGATATTCCGTCCAAGTATAAAAAACTGGAGGAATACACCGGCACCAGCGTCCTTGACGTGCCGATGAACGACCCGAAGGTCTATGAGCTCTTCCTCTCGAGCGAGCCGCTCGGCATCTCGCCGAAAGCGATGGACAACTGCTCGCTCGGCACGCTCGGTCTGCCGGAGATGGGGACCCGCCTCGTCATTTCGGTTCTGGAGGAGGCGAAACCGAAGAACTTTGCCGATCTTCTGCAGGTCTCGGGGCTTACCCACGGGACCGGCGTGTGGAACGGCAACGCGCAGGATCTGATCCGCGAGGGGACCTGCACCATTTCCGACGTGATCGGGACCCGCGACGGCATCATGCTCTACCTGATCCGCTACGGGCTTGACAACAGCAGCGCCTTCAAGATCATGGAAACGGTCCGCAAGAACAAAGCGGGCGCGCCGATCCCGGACGAGATGGTCGAGAATATGCGCTCCCACGGCGTTCCCGAGTGGTATATCGACTCCTGCCGCAAGATCCGCTATATGTTCCCGAAGGCGCACGCCGCCGCCTACGTCATCTCCGCGCTGCGCCTCGCGTGGTATAAGATCTACTACCCCCGCGAGTTTTACGCCGCCTTCTTCACCGTCGCGCCGGGCGGATTTGATTCCGCGATCGTGCTCGGCGGGATGTCCGCGATCAACGCCTATATCCGCGAGGTGGACGAAAAGTCCAAAAAAGGGTCAAAGGAAAAGGCGAGCCAGAAGGAAAAGGACCTGCAGGGCACGCTCTACCTCGTGCGCGAGGCGATTTTGCGCGGCATCCGGTTCCTTCCGGTCGATCTCTACCGGTCGGACGCCTCCGCCTTTTTGGTGGAGGAGGAGGGGATCCGCCTGCCCTTCTCCACGATGAGCGGGCTCGGCGAGCGCGCGGCGCAGATGATCGTCGAAGCGCGCGCGGACGGGGAGTTCCTCTCCCGCGAGGAGCTGCGCATCCGCGCCAACCTGAACAAATCGGTCGTGGAGGTCCTGGCCGCCGCCGGGGTCCTCGACACGCTGACGGAAACCAACCAACTTTCGTTCTTTTAAGAGGTGAAACGATGAAAAAACGCACGATCGTTCTTTTGCTTGCGGCGCTTGCCGTTCTCTTCCTCGCCGCCTGCGGCAGAAAGGACCCCTCGCCCGCCGTCACGACCGGCGCGGAGGGGACGGCGGCGGTGACGGCGCCGTCCGCCGGCGGAGACGAGCTGCCGGTCGTCAGTCTGCCCGCGGAGGATACGACCGGCCCGTCCGGCCGCACGGACGCCGGCACGACCGGACCCGCGGCGGAAACGGCGCCCGTGACAGACGCCACCGGAACGGAGGCGGTCACAACGGCCGCCGCTTCGACCGGCGGACCGAACGAGACGCCCGAGGTCCAGCTTCCGGTGCCGCACACCCCCACGGAGGAGGAAGCGAGGCTCCTCTCCCTCATCAACGAGGAGCGCGCCAAGGCCGGCGCCCCCGCGCTCTCCTTCAGTTCCAAGTATTATCCCTGCGCCGAGCTGCGCGCGCGGGAGATCACCAAGCTCTTTGAGCATACCCGGCCGAACGGGGGCGACTGCTTTACCGCCTACGAGGCCTGCGGCAAAAAGCGCCCGGATCTCTGTGCGGAGAATATCGCCACCTGCAGCGGGTACGACGACTACGTCGCGCAGCTTCACCTTTCTTTGATGAACTCGCAGGCGCACCGCGAGAATATCCTCAATCCGGCGTATCAGACCGTTTCCCTCTGCTTTGCGCGGGATATGGACGGCGTCTGGTATCTCGCGGAGCTCTTCCAGGGGTAAGCGGATGGCTCTGCAAACCGTCAGGCGGCGCGCCGCCGCCGCCCTCGTTTTGGACGTTCTGACCGTCTTTTCCGTCGCCTTCTGCGTCGCCCGCTTCTTCACCGTCGGCGGAGAAGGGAATATGCAGGTGGCCGGATGGAAGGCCTTCCGGTATTTCACGGTGGACAGCAACGTCCTCGCGGCGCTCGCCTCCGCCGCGCTTCTTCCCGTTTCGCTTCACGCGTTTTTTACGGGGGAGGAGAAAACGCCCCGCGCGCTTCTGCTTCTCAGATTTGCCGGGACCGCCGCGGTCGCCGTTACCTTTTTCACCGTTCTCGTCTTTCTCGGACCGATCTACGGATACCCGATGATGTACGCCGGCAGCAACTTCTTTCTGCACCTGCTCTGCCCGCTTTTTTCCTTCGTTTCCTTTCTCTTTTTTGCGGGGAGAGGGGAGCGCCTCTCGCTCCGCCTTTTCTGGCTCGGCGTTCTTCCGGTCCTCCTCTACGGCGCCGCCTACTTTTACTGCGTCATGATCCGCGGGAACTGGCCGGATTTTTACGTTTTCAACGCGGGCGGGCGCTGGTACGTCAGTCTGGTCGTCATGCTTTCGGCGACCGCGCTGCTTTCCGTTTTGTTTCTCTTTCTCTTTTCCCGCATCCGGGCAAAGGAGAGATAAACCAGTTTCCCGGTCCGCCCGGGGAGAAAAAAGAAAAAAGAAGGGATCCGGACAGCGTCCGGATCCCCGTTTTTTCAGTCGGTTCCCTTGATATGCCGTTTGATCGCGTCGAAGGTCTCGTCGCTGATGACGTGCTCCATCTTGCAGGCGTCTTTTGCCGCGGTCTTTTCGCTGACGCCGAGCTCCGTCAGGATCGCCGTCAGCGTCGTGTGCCGTTCGTAGATCTTTTCGGCGACCTCCCGCCCCTTTTCGGTCAGGGTCAGATAGCCGGTCTCGCCGACGAGGAGATACCCGCCTTCTTTCAGAAGTCCCACGGCGCGGCTGACGCTCGGTTTGGAATAGCCCATATACTCCGCCACGTCGAGCGAGCGTACCGCGTCGGTTTTTTCACTGAGGATCAGAATGGTTTCCAGATACATTTCGCCGGATTCCTGCATACGCAAGCCGCATCCCTCCCTTCGGACGGTTTTATTGTATCACCGCGGCGAAAAAAAGTCAAGTTCACCCAAAAAGAAACCGGCTCTCGGTCCGAGAGCCGGCTTTTCGCGTCAGTTCGTTTTCCAGAGGCTGTGAAGGTTGCAGTAGGCGTAGACCGCCTCCACCTCGTCCCCCTCGGTGAGAGCGAAGGTCACCTTCGGCTCCTCGCCGGGCTTGAGCGCCTTTCTCTGGTTGCCGGCCTTGGTCTGCAGGGAGACCCACTCGATGTAATGCTCGGGGAGCATCGGATGGGGGACGGAGCCGACCGTAACGCGGACGGTATTTCCCTCCACGGTAAAGACCGGGACGTGCTTTTCCAGCGCGGCGTCGGTCGAGCCGGGGATGATCTCCTGCATTTCCTCGCCGCAGCAGCGGACGTTGCAGCCGACGTGCTTGACCATCGCCACGATGTTCCCGCATTTCTTGCAGACGTAGAATTTCTGTTCCATGATTTTCTCCTTATATCTTTATTTTTTTGGTTTCAGAGCATCAGGGGGGCGCGCCGCAGCGCGGGATCGGCGATCCGTTCGTGCACCTCGCGGGCGTAGGGCTCGAGATAGCACTCCTCCTCCAGCGTGGCAAGACCTTCCTCTCGCAGCGCCGCCGCGACCTCTCCGGCGATCCGCTCGATCACGGGGACGTTTTTCTCCGCGTCGAAGGGGGCGCGCAGCAGCCCGGTCAGGTCCGCTTCGAGCTCCCCGAGCAGGGGGAGGGAGCGCATCGCGCGGAAGAGCCATTTGTAGTAGGGGGCGTGCCGCCGGTTGAGGAGAAAGACCGTTTCGGCGGTGCTTTTCGCAAAGTCGGAGAGGGCGGTCGCCGCCGCCGCGTTCTCGCCGTGGGAAAGGCAGCGCGGATAGTTATACTGTCCCGCCTGCGCCATATAAAAGAGGGAAGAGGCAAGCCGCGCCAGCCGCACGTCCTCCGGCGGGGAGAGCAGCGCCCGGCGGATCCGGGAAAACTCGCCGAGCGGATCGGCAAAGACCGCGCCGTTGGTCGCTTCCGCGAGGTAAAAGGAGGGGATCGCCAGCCACGCCTCGTTCGTTTCCGGGACGCCGCCGGTGCCGGTGTAGTAGGAATAGAACTCCCGGACCGTATGCACGCCCTTGTAGGGAGAGCCGAGCGCGCTGCGGCGTTCGATCTTCACCCCCGAAAACTCGGTGGGAAGGCGGTTGTAGGCGCGGAACAGCCGGAAGCCGAACGCCCGCTCGTCCTCGTCGGTGATCCAGAGGCAGAAGCCGGGTTCAAAATCGTGGTCGCGGGAGGTTTCGTCGTCGAAGCCGAGGCACTCGCTGCCGTGTCCCGCGATCCCCACGGCGATCCGGTCGCGCACGTCGGAGAACTCGGCGTCCAGCATCGGCGCGCCGTACGCGTCGTAAAACGCCCTCGCCAGCTCGATCCCGTTCATGCGTTCTCCTCCGTTTTTTTCTATTCTACCATACTTTTCGGCGGGAATCTACCCCTTTTGCAAAAAACTTCGGCGATTTTGTTTTTTCTCTTCCGCAAACCGCTCAAAAAAAGGCGGGCGGCGGGGATTCTGCCCCGCCGCCCGCGCCGCGTTTTCTTATATCTTCCCGCCGCGGCCGGAGCATCCCATGCCGCACGCCGCGCAGTTACCCGTACATCCGCCTTTATGATTTTTCTTGTCGTTTACAAGAGAGATCACGGCGATCCCGATCAAAAGCAGCACGAGCGCCGCCGCGGCGAGCGTTACCGCATTTTCTGCAATCCACGCAAACATGACGGTTTACTCCTTTCGCTTTCTTATATTTTCACTTTTTGCGTCAGCTTCGTTGCTTCCTGATATTTCTTGAAGAACAGCATATAGATCATCAGTCCGAGCAGTGCGAATGCGGCGACAAGTCCGATGATATTAACGACAAGTCCCGCGCCGGTCGCGAGATTACCGGTGAACAGATTGCCGAACTGATTGATCATCAGCGCGATCGCGTAAGCGAACCCGCACTCATACCCGATCGCAAACCACGTCCATCCCGCGTTGTTCATCTCGCGCTTGATCGCGCCGATCGCCGCAAAACAGGGCGCGCAGAGCAGATTGAATACGAGGAAGGAGAAGCCCGCGATTTTCGTCGCAAACGATCCGGCGATACCTGCCCAGTCGCCGTAAAGGATCCCCATCGTACCGACGATGTTTTCTTTGGCGACAAGTCCCGTGACGGAAGCGACGGCGGCTTTCCAGCTGCCCCAGCCGAGAGGAGCGAACAGCCATGCGAACGCTTTACCGACATAGGCGAGGATCGAGAACTCCATTTCCTCTTCGGCGAGCATACGAAACGCTCCGTCGACCCATCCGAAGAACGAGGTGAACCAGACCACGATCGTGGAAAGCAGGATGATCGTGTCCGCTTTCTTGATGAACGACCAGCCGCGCTCCCAGGTCGAGCGGAGCACGTTTTTCAGCGTCGGCAGATGATAAGCGGGGAGCTCCATGACGAACGGAGCCGGATCTCCCGCGAAACGCTTTGTTTTTTTCAGCATTACGCCGGACACGATGATCGCCGCCATGCCGATAAAGTAAGCGGAAACGGACACCCACGCCGATCCGCCGAAGATCGCGCCGGCGACCATCGCGATGAACGGCAGTTTTGCGCCGCAGGGAATGAAGGTCGTCGTCATGATCGTCATGCGGCGGTCGCGCTCGTTTTCGATCGTACGCGACGCCATGATGCCGGGAATCCCGCATCCGGTGCCGACGAGCATCGGGATAAACGATTTACCGGAGAGACCGAAGCGCCGGAAGATCCGGTCGAGCACGAACGCGATACGCGCCATATAGCCGCATCCTTCAAGAATAGCAAGAAGAAAGAACAGCACGAGCATCTGCGGAACGAATCCGAGCACCGCGCCGACGCCCGCGACGATACCGTCCTGAATCAGGCCGTAGAGCCAGTCGGGAACTCTCGCGTTTCCGTCCGCGTCAAGCAGCGCCTTGTCAACCAGCGCCGGAACGCCGGGGACCCATACGCCGTAGTCGGAGGGATCGGGCTCTTCGCCGATCTCTTCAAGCGTTTTTACCGCTTCGCCGTAATCGTCAAGCGTCGCCGTTTCTGTTGTAACTTCAAGCGTTTCGTCGTCGGTAACGGTGTAAGTAAAATCGCCCGTCGGCGCGGCGCCGTTTTCTTCGACGTATGCGTCGTAACCGTCGACGATCGCGGACGCTTCGCCGTATCTCTCCGCGACCTCTTCGTAAGCGCCGCTTCCGATGCCGAACAAATGATAACCGTCTCCGAACAGACCGTCGTTTGCCCAATCGGTCGCGGCGGCGCCGACGGTGACCATCGAAATAAAGTAGACGAGGAACATCACGAGGGCAAAGATCGGAAGACCGAGAAAACGGTTGGTGACGACCTTATCGATCTTGTCGCTCTTTGTCAGTTTTTTGATTTGTTTCTTTTTATAGCACGCCTTGATGACTTCGGCTATGTAAACGTATCTTTCGTTTGTGATGATGCTTTCCGCATCGTCGTCGAGCTCTTTTTCCGCCGCCTTGACGTCGTCTTCGATATGCGCGAGCGTCTCGGCGGGAATGCTCAGTTTTTCCAGCACCTTTTCGTCGCGTTCGAAGATCTTGACGGCGTACCACCGCAGCTGTTCCTCCGGGAGGTCGTGGACGACAGCTTCCTCGATATGCGCCAGCGCGTGTTCGACGGGGCCGGAAAAGCTGTGCTGCGGGATCGTCTTTCCGCCCTTTGCGGCGCCGATCGCCGCTTCGGCCGCTTCGGTGATCCCGGTTCCTTTCAAAGCCGATATTTCAACGACCGGGCATCCGATCTGACGGGAAAGTTCGGTCAGATTGATCTTGTCTCCCTCTTTTTTGACGAGGTCGATCATATTGATCGCAACGACGACCGGGATGCCGAGCTC
>JAFSSQ010000031.1 GCA_017450965.1 Clostridia bacterium | reverse complement strand
TTCATCCTGAGCCAGGATCAAACTCTCTGAAAATTTGTATATCCACGGCCTCGCGACCGTACATATCCCTTTCAGAGCTTGCTCTGCTCTTTACTTTTTCGAGTTACTGTACTCTAAAGAATTGTGCGAGTTCCTCTGCACCTTTTTACAGTGCTTTGTATCTCTTGTTGTTCGTTTTTCAAAGACCGTTGCGCGCCGCCCTTTCGGGCGACAGCTTGACCAGTATACCACCGCCGTTTTCGTTTGTCAAGCGTTTTTTTGAAAAAATCTAATTTTTTTTGAATTTACAAAAAAATGTTTCTTTTCCCTTTTTTCTATGGTATACTGATAGCCGAGACTTCCCTCGGAACACGCCCTCCGGCCGCCGGAGCGCGGGCTCCGTCCGCGTCTTTACACTAATATAAAGGAAGAAAGCGAAACCGCATGAAAAACCGGAAGAAAGACGCCGCCGAGACCGACCCCCGCCTCGGCAAGGTAGGCGGACAGGCCGTGATGGAAGGCGTGATGATGAAGGCGGGGGACCGCACCTGCACCGCCGTCCGTCAGGAGGACGGGTCCGTTACCGTCGTCACGCGGAACTTTTCCAGCATCCGTAAGAAGCACAAATGGCTGAACATCCCCGTCCTGCGCGGGGCGATCAACTTTGTGGAAATGATGATCCTCAGCTACAAGACCCTCTCGATCTCCGCCGACGCGTTCGTGGGGGAGACGGAGGAGGAAAGCAAGTTTGAAAAGTGGATCAAGGACAAGTTCGGCGCCAAGCTGCTCGACTTTTTCATGGTGATCGCCACGGTGCTGGGGCTGGCGCTGGGGCTGGCGATCTTTATCTATCTGCCGGATCTGCTCGTGGGAGGGCTGAAGGCGCTGACCCGCGCGGAGTTCAGGTACACCTCCGCCCTGCTCGCGGGGCTTTTCCGGATCCTCATCTTCCTTTTATATATCTTTCTCGTTTCGCGGATGTCGTATATCCGCCGCACCTTTGAGTTCCACGGGGCGGAGCACAAGAGCATCGCCTGCTTTGAAGCGGGCGAGGAGCTGACCCCCGAAAACGCGAAAAAATACACCCGCTTCCATCCCCGCTGCGGGACGAGCTTTATCTTCGTGCTGATGCTCCTCTCCATCCTGATCTTCACGCTCGTTTTCCTGATCCCCGGAACGAACGCCCCGCTCGTCCGGCTCCTCCTCCGGCTGCTTCTTCTGCCGCTGGTCGTGGGGATCGGCTACGAATATATCATGTACGCGGGCAAGCACTGCAACCGCGTGACGAAGATCTGCTCCGCGCCCGGCCTTTGGATGCAGCGGCTGACGACGCGGGAGCCGGACCTGGAACAGCTGAACGTGGCGATCCTCGCGCTCAAGAGCGCGCTGCCCGAGATCTTCCCCGCCGAGGAAGTGGAGGCGGAGATCGCCCGGACGCGCAAAACGCCCGCTGCTCCTCCGGAGGAAGGCGCCGCGCCCGAGTCCCCCGCTCCGGACGCCGCGGACGGCGCCGCGGCCGGGAACGCCCCCGAAGCATGACGCGCCGGCAGCTTGCCGCCGCTCTGCGCGAGGCGGGGGTCCCCTCGCCCGAGCGCGAGGCGGATCTCTTCCTCTGCGAGCTGTTTTCCCTCTCCCCCGCCGCTCTGCTCGCGGATCCGGCGCGGGACTTTCCCCCCCCCGCCCTTGCCGGCGCGCTGGAGCGCCGGCGGCGCCGGGAGCCGCTGCAGTATATCCTCGGCAAGGCGTATTTCTGCGGGGAAACCTACTTTCTCAACGACGCCTGCCTGATCCCGCGCCCCGACACCGAGCTGCTGGTGGAAACGGCGGCGCGGCTCCTGCCGGAAAACGGCCGCTTCGCCGACCTTTTCTGCGGCTCCGGCTGCGTCGGGATCTCCCTTTGCGCCGCGCGGCGGGACGCCCGCGGCGTGGGGACCGACCTCTCGGAAAAGGCGCTCGAGGCCGCCCGCAAAAACGCGGCGGAAAACGGTGCTGCCGACCGGCTCTCCTTTTTTGCCGCGGATATCCGCTCCGGCCCGCTCGGAGAGGAACGCTTTGATCTGATCCTCGCCAATCCCCCCTACCTTACCTCCGACGAGATGCGCGTCCTCCAGCCGGAGGTGGCGTACGAGCCGCCCGCCGCCCTGGACGGCGGCGCGGACGGACTGCTTTTTTACCGCGTTACGTTGGAAACGTGCGAAACAAACCTCCGCCCCGGCGGATCCTTTCTCTTTGAGATCGGATACCGGCAGGGGGACGCCGTTTCCGCGCTGGCGCGGGCGCGCGGATACCGCGCCGAGCTGCTGCACGACCTCGGCGGGAACGACCGCCTCCTCATCCTGCAAAAAGACGGTTGACTTTTTTCTTCTTTCCGCATAGAATATATCAATACGGCAAATAAAACAAAAGAGGCTTTTTACTTATGAAGATCGTAGTTCTCGCCGGCGGACTCAGCCCGGAGCGCGACGTTTCCCTTTCCTCCGGCGCGCTGATCGCAACGGCGCTCTCGGAACAGGGACACCGGGTGATGCTGCTCGACGTTTACCGCGGCGTGATCGTCCCGGAGGAGGGGATCGACTCGCTCTTTTTGGAGAACGGGACCTTTTCCGCCGAGATCGGGGAAAAGGAGCCGGATCTCGAGCAGGTCCGCCGGGACAACGGCGGGCAGGTCGAGCTGATCGGCAAAAACGTGTTGGAGATCTGCCGCGCCGCCGACGTCGTCTTCGTCGCGCTGCACGGCGCGATGGGAGAGAACGGACAGCTGCAGGCCACGCTGGATAATTACGGCATCCGGCATTATACCGGCACCGGATTTGTGGGCGCGCTCCTCGCGATGAACAAGGACATTTCCAAAAAGCTGTTCCGCTGCGCCGGGATCCCGACGGCGGACTGGATCACCCTCTCCTCGGGCGGCGAGGACGCGCTGCGCCGGATCCGGGAGGAGGTGGGCGTTCCCTGCGTGATCAAACCCCTCTCCTGCGGGTCGAGCGTGGGCGTTTCCATCATCGAAAAAGAGGAAGAACTGGGAGAGGCTCTGGACGCCGCCTTCCGGTACGAAACAGAGATCCTGGCCGAAAAGAAGATCTCCGGGCGGGAGTTTTCCGTCGGGGTGCTCGGCGGGCAGGTCCTGCCGCCGATCGAGATCATCCCGCTCTCCGGTTTTTACGACTACAAAAACAAATATCTGCCCGGGATGACCCGGGAGATCTGCCCCGCGGACCTGACGCCCGAGCAGGTCGCGCGTGTTTCCGCCCTGACGGCGTCCGCCTTCCAGGCGCTCTCCCTCTCCGGCTACGCCCGCTTTGACTTTATCCTCTCCGAGGAGGACGGCGACTTCTACTGCCTTGAGGCGAACGCCCTGCCGGGGATGACGCCGACCTCGCTTTTGCCGCAGGAAGCGGCGGCGGTCGGGATCCCCTACCCCGATCTGTGCGAAAAGATCGTCCGCCTCGCCGCCGAAAAGAACTGACCGGACCCCGAAAGGAGCGCCTATGCCTGCCAAAGAAGACCGCAAGATCATCGCCGAAAACCGCGCCGCCCGGCACGAGTATTTCGTGCTGGAAACCTACGAAGCGGGGATCGAGCTGTTCGGCACGGAGGTCAAGAGCATCCGCGGCGGCAAGGTCAATCTCAAGGACAGTTACGCGGCGGTCGACAAGCGGGGGGAGCTATACGTCTACGGGATGCACGTCAGCCCCTACGAATACGGCAACATCTACAACAAGGATCCTCTCCGGCCGAAAAAGTTATTGCTGCACCGGCGCGAGATCCTCAAGCTGTTCGGCCAGGTGAGCCGCGAGGGACTGACGCTGATCCCGCTTTCCCTCTATTTTTCCGGCTCGCGGGTGAAGGTGCAGCTTGGTCTCTGCAAGGGCAAAAAGCTCTACGACAAGCGCGAGAGCGACGCAAAGCGCGACGCCGCGCGGGATATGGAGCGCCGGATGAAGGGCGCGGACTGAAAAAGGAGCGATATGGCGACCTGGATCATCCATCTCCGGATCTGCGATCTTCTCTCCGGGGAGGCGCCGCTTCCTCTCGAGGCGTTTGCCGTCGGGAGCGTGGCGCCGGACTGCGGACGGCAGAACGAAGACGGTCTGACCTACACGCCGCCGAAGTCCGTTTCGCATTTTTCGGCGACCGGGCGCAGCGAGTCGATCGACTGCCGCTTTTTTGCCCGGGACTATCTGGAGAAGGCCCGCACAAAGCGGGAGTTTGCCTTCCTCTGCGGCTACTGGTGCCATCTCCTCACGGACAAGCTGTGGGGGGAGACGGTCTTCCGGCCGACCGAGCGCGCGTATCTCGCAGATTTTCCCGACCGGCAGAGCTTTATGCGGGCGGTCAAGCGCGACTGGTACGACCTTGACAGTCTCTACCTCCTCGGGCATCCGGATTTTCCCGCGTACCGGACCCTTTGCGGGATCGAACGCTTCGAGGGAGAGTATCTGCCGTTTTATCCGGCGGCCGTCATCGACGAAAAGATCCGGGAGATCCGGAATTATTACGAAAGGAGGGAGTTTGACCCAAAGAGAACGGATTACGTTTACCTCACCCCGGAGCGGGCCGACCGGTTCGTCAGCACAGCGGCGCGGCTCTGCCGGGAGACCCTCGCGTCTATCTGGGGGCGCAATGGTTTCGACGGGGAGTTTGAGGCAGGATAAGCGGGTGGAAGCGTGAGACTTCCTGAAAACTCACACCCTAAATTTAATCGCGAACAACGAACTCGCGGCAGCGTAAGCTGCGCCGCTGCCTGAGGGCAGCCCGTCCGCCGGAGAAGGACCACGGTCTCCGACCGGGCGTCATGTCGTGGTAAATGTGCACCGCCCGTCGCGCTTGAAGCGGTCATAAACAAAAGCGCTGCCCCGCCCGCGCCCCGTATGCCGGGACGCTGACGGGAAAGCTCAAACGGCATACTGCACCCGGAGAAAGTCCTGTCAAGAGCTTTTCGGACGGGGGTTCGATTCCCCCCGCCTCCACCATTCGAGTATAATCCGAACTCTTTTTTCTTCAAAGGAATAGTATTCGGATATACGACAAAACACCGACAAGGGTAAACCCCTGCCGGTGCTTTGTTTTTTAGGAGGACTTTATGTTACTTGTCCCCATCGTCAT
>JAFSSQ010000030.1 GCA_017450965.1 Clostridia bacterium | reverse complement strand
TGGGCTTTGGGAGGTTAGCGTTTGCTAACCGCCGCCGAAAAAATAAGAGCCGCCGTTATTCGACCTCGATCATGTCCGCGTCCGCCTTGCGGATCGACAGCTCGTAGCCGCGCACGGTAACTTCGATCGGATCGCCGAGCGGCGCCACCTTGCGAACATAGACCGGGGTACGCCTTGTGATCCCCATATCCATGATGCGCCGTTTGACCGCCCCCTCGCCGTGGAGTTTCACGACGGCCGCGGTCTCCCCGATCTTAACGTCTCTGAGCGTTTTCATTGTGTCTTCCTCCTTAAACATTATACCATTATTTTTCTTGCCAAACCGTCGCTGAGCGCGACGCGGGCTTCTTTGACCTTGACGATCGTGTTCTCGCCGAGCGTATTCACGATCATCACCTCTCCGCCGACGTTGAAGCCGAGGTTTTCAAGGTGCCCCTTTACTTCCGGGTTTCCGCCGATCTTTTTGATGATCTGCACTTCCCCGGGGTCCGCTAAAGAGAGCGGTATCATAGCTTCTCCCTCCCGATCCGATTAGCAGCGACTAACCGGACGCCTCAAAATACGGTTAGCATTCACTAACCGTTTTCATTATAATTAGCAGACGCTAACTTGTCAAGGGGGGGTTGAAAAAATATTCTGCGTTTTTTTCTGTCGGGGAAGAAGGCGGTTTCGGGGCTTGTTTTCCCCGGGGAGTTTTTGTGCGCGGAGGACGGGAAAAACCGGCCGGAGAAGGGATCGCGATCCCCGCTCCGGCCGGCGCGTTTTTTTTCGTTTTCAGCAAAGGACCTTCGCCAGCGCGGCGGCGTCGGAGAAATCGACCTCCCGCTGTTCGCCGTCCGCCATCCGGCGCAGCACGCCGCGTCCGCTCTCCAGCTCGCTCGAGCCGAGGATCAGGGTATGGGCGGCGCCGATCTTGTCGGCGTACTTCATCTGGCTCTTGAGGCTCCGGCCCATCAGATCGCACTCGGCGACGATCCCCGCCGCGCGCAGACCGTGGGTGAGGGCGATCGCTTTCTTGGCCGCTTCCTCGCCGAGCGGCGCGATGTAGAGGACCGGGGTTTTCGGCTGCGGGATCTCCGCGCCCGCCTGTTCCATCGCCAGGATCAGCCGGGTGATCCCCATGGCAAATCCGGCGGCGGGCAGGTCGGGGCCGCCGAGCTGACGGACCAGCCCGTCGTACCGGCCGCCTCCGCAGACGGTGGACTGCGCGCCGATCCCGCCGCAGACGAACTCAAAGACCGTCTTCGTATAGTAGTCGAGCCCGCGCACGAGGTGCGTGTCGATCTCAAAGGGGATGCCGAGATCGGAGAGGGAAACTTTCAGCGTTTCAAAATGCCCGCGGCAGTCGTCGCAGAGATAGTCAAGCGTCTTCGGCGCCTGTGCCGCGATCTTGCCGCAGATCGGGCTCTTGCAGTCGAGGATGCGCATGGGGTTGGTCTCCAGCCGCCCGCGGCAGGTCTCGCAAAGCTCGCTTTTGTAACGGGAAAAGTATTCGGCAAGCGCCTTCCGGTAGTTCGGACGGCAGGCGGGGCAGCCGATGGAGTTGAGATGGAGAGAAACGTCCCGGATCCCCAGCGCGCGGATCACGTCGTTTGCCAGCGCGATGACCGTGGCGTCGGTATAGGGGGAGGGGGAGCCGAAGGTCTCGGTCCCGAACTGGAAAAACTCGCGGCTCCGGCCGGCCTGCGGCGCCTCGTACCGGAAGCAGTTGATGAGGTAAAAGAGCTTTTCCGGCATCACGCCGCCGCAGCGCCCGTGCTCGATCATCGCCCGCACGACCGAGGCGGTCCCCTCCGGACGGAGGGTGAGCGACCGTCCCTCCTTGTCGGGGAAGGTATACATTTCCTTTTGCACCACGTCCGTGGTGTCGCCCACCCCGCGGGAAAAGAGCTCCGTCGCTTCAAAGGTGGGAGTGCGGATCTCGCGGTAGCCGTAGCGCTCGCAGATCTCCCGCGCCGTTTTTTCAATATAAGCAAACGCCGGCGTCTGTTCCGGCAGAATATCGAGCGTGCCTCGCATTTTCTGGATCATAACCTTGACCGCCTTCCGAAAAAGTTATGGTTATTGTAACATTTTCTTTTTCTTTTGTCAACAAATCCGCCGTGTTCACGGAAAATTCATATTTATTTGCTAAAGTATACCCAACCTTCACTTCTTTTTCACACAAAAGGAGTACACTGGAAAAAACGCTAACAGGAAACGAGGTGTTATTTTTTGATCGAGGTACGCAACCTTGTCAAGAACTACGGTCCCCACAAGGCCGTCCGCGGGATCAGCTTCACCGTGGAGCCGGGGAAGATCTACGGGTTTCTCGGGCCGAACGGCGCGGGCAAATCCACGACGATGAATATCATCGCCGGCACCCTCGCGGCGACCGCCGGCACCGTGACCGTCAACGGGCACGACGTGTACGCGGAACCGCTTGCCGCCAAGCGCTGCATCGGCTATCTGCCGGAGATCCCGCCGCTTTACCCCGAGATGACCGCGGAGGAATACCTGACCTTCGTCGGGCGCGCAAAGGGCCTCTCCGGCTCAGAACTCGCGCAGCAGATCGAGGACGCCATGGATCGCACCGGCACGCAGGACGTTCGCCGCCGCCTGATCAAAAACCTTTCCAAAGGATACAAACAGCGCGTCGGCATCGCGCAGGCGATGCTCGGCGACCCGGAGATCATCATCCTCGACGAGCCTACCGTCGGCCTCGATCCGATCCAGATCATCGAGATCCGCGATCTGATCAAGAGCCTCGGCAAAACGCATACCGTAATCCTCTCCAGCCATATCCTTTCCGAGGTAAGCGAGGTCTGCGACCGCGTGATCATCATCGCGCGGGGGCGGGTCGTCGCCAGCGACTCGCTCGACGGACTGCGCGAGCGCTACACCTCGGAATGCACCCTCGAGCTGCAGCTCGCCTGCCCGGAGGAGAAGGCAAAGGAGCTCTCCGGCGCCCTTTCCCGCGTCGCCGACGGTCTGACGGTGAAGACCGAGGACGCGGCGCTCACCAAGCTCTTTCTCTCCTACAACGGCAAGCGCGACATCCGCTCCGCCGTCTACGCGGAAGTCAAAAAGAGCGGTCTCCCGCTCCTCGCGATGATCCCGCACGTGAAGACCCTGGAGGATATCTTCCTCGATCTGACCGGCGGGGACGAGCCGGTGCCGGAAGAAGAGCCGGACGCGCCCTTCGCCGCCCCTTCCGCGCCGGAAGGCCCGGAGGATCCGGACGGGGAAGAGAAGAAAGACGAAGACGACAAGGACGGCGGGGACGGCTACAAGCCCCTGTTCGGCTGAAAGGAGAAGCAAGATGGGTTCTGTCTACAAAAAGGAACTGCGTTCCTATTTCTGCAATATGCAGGGCGCGATCTTTTCCGGTTTTCTCCTTCTGATCGCCGGTATTATGACCGTCCTTTACAACCTCAAGGGGCTTTACCCCAATTTTGAGTACGTCCTCTCCGATACCGGCTTTATCTTCCTTCTGATCGTCCCGATCGTAACGATGCGCATCTTCGCGGAGGAAAAGCACGCAAAAACCGATCAGCTCCTCTATTCGCTCCCGCTGAAGGGGACGGATATCGTCCTCGGCAAGTATTTCGCCGCCGTGACCGTCTTCCTCGTTCCCGTCGGCGTGATGTCCTTCTACCCGCTGATCCTCTCGCTTTACGGCAAGGTCAACTTCGCCGCCGCCTACGGCGCGCTCTTCGGCTTTATCCTGCTCGGCTGCGCGCTGCTTGCGATCGGAATGTATATCTCCTCTCTCACCGAGAGCCAGGTCATCGCGGCGGTCATCAGCTTCGGCACGCTCCTGCTCCTCTATCTGATGAACGCCCTGACCTCTCTGATCCCGAGCACCTCCGGCGCGTCGTTTATCGCCTTTTCCGTCGTTGCGGTCCTCGCCGGACTGCTCGTCTGGGCGATGACGAAAGACCGCTACGCCGGACTCTTTACCGCGCTTCTCGCGGAGAGCGTTCTCGTCTTCCTCTATTTCAAGTTCAAGGACAGCTTCGCGGGTCTCTTTGCCAAAGTGATGGAAAAGCTCTCGGTCTTTGAGCGCTTCTCCGGCTTTGTGAACGGGATCTTCGATCTGACCGCCGTCGTCTATTACCTCTCCATCGTCGCCTTCTGCGTGTTCCTGTGCGTGCAGTCGGTCGAAAAGAAGAGATGGAGCTGAAGAGGTGCGAGAGATGAAACACGAAACGAAAACGAAGAACGCCCGCGCGCTCCGCGCCGGCGGGTACAGTATCCTCATCACGGCGATCGTGCTGGCGGCGCTGATCTTTGTCAACCTGATCGTCGCGGCGCTGCCCGCCTCCGTGACCCGGCTCGACGCGACCTCCGCCGGGCTTTACACGCTCGACGGGCAGACCAAGCAGATCCTTTCCGCGGTCTCCGAGGACATTACCCTCTACCACGTCTGCCAGGACGGCAAGGAAGACAGCAGGATCACCGAGCTGCTCGGCCGCTATGCCGCCGCAAACGGCAGGATCACGGTCAAAACGGTCGATCCCGTCGTCTCCCCCGCCTTCGTGGCAAAATATACCGAGGACTCCCTCGCTGACAACAGCGTGATCGTGGAAAGCGGCAAACGCTTCAAGATCGTCCCGTATTCCGAGATGATCTATACCGACTACTCCAACATCACCGAAGAAGAGTACTACTATTATATCTACTACGGCGTCCAGCCGACGGGAACGCCCGTCTTTGCCGGAGAGAACGCCCTGACCTCCGCCGTCGACTTCGTTACCGTCCCCTCGGTGCCGAAGCTCTACGTTTTGAGCGGGCACGGCGAGACGGCTCTTTCCACTACGGTGACGTCTTATATCGAGGAAGAAAACTTTGAACTTGAAACGATCAGTCTTCTGACTTCCTCATCCTCTTCCGGGGAGCCGGATACCATTACGGACGAGCTTTCCGGCATCACCATCAAGGTGCCGGAAGACGCCTCCTGCATTCTGATCAATGTTCCAACTTCCGATCTCTCCGAGCCGGAGCTGACCGCGCTGCTCGACTATCTCAAAAACGGCGGCACGATTGTGGTTGCCGCCGATTACCGCACGGCGGATCTCTCCAATATGCTCAAGCTGGCAAACGCCCTCGGCCTGGAGATCCCCGGCAGTCTCGTGATCGAGACCGCGCAGAGCTATTATACCCAAGCTGCTTACTGGCTCCTGCCGAAGGCGCAGTCCCACGAGATCACCGACCCCCTGATCTCGGCGCAGAAATCCGTCCTCTTTGCCAACGCCCACGCGATGACGGAGGCGGAGACCCTGCCGGACGGCGTGACCGTTACCCCGCTGTTTCTGACAAGCACGGAAGCGGTCGCCAAAGTGACGACCTCCTTCCAGCTCGCCGCCTATGAGGAAGGCGACCTGACCGGGCAGTTTATTACGGCGGCGGCGGTCACGGTCGGAGAGGGCAAGGCGGTCTGGTTTACTTCTCCTTATCTCTCTAATTTTGATTCGATCCTCTCCCGTTATATCGGATACAGCGCCGATCAGATGACCAGCGGCGGCAACTCCGGCGCCTTCCTCAACGCCCTCGGCTGGACCTGTGAAAAGCCGAGCAGCGTCACGATCCGCACGATCGAGATGACGGTCGAGCCGCTCACCGTCGCGGAAAGCTCCGCTAATTTCTGGATGGTCCTGCTCGCGATCCTCGTCCCCGTTTCCGCCCTCGGCGCCGGACTGCTTATCTGGGCAAGGAGGCGCCGCCGGTAATGAAAAAAGGTGTCAAACTGGCCCTTGCGGCGGCCGTGCTTCTCGCGCTCGCGCTTGCGTGGATCCTCGTCAACCGCCAGACCGAAGACCCCCTCCCCGCGGAGGAGACGGCGGCGCCGACCGTCCTGGTCGGCGAAAAAACGGCGTCGCTCTCCTCTCTGCGCTATACCGTGAAGGGAGGGGAGGAATGCGCCTTCCTTTCCCGCGGCGGGACGTGGTACGCCGCGTCGGACGAAAAAATGCCCCTGGAGCAGACCTCCGTTTCGGAGATCGCCGCCACGCTCGGCTCGGTCACGGCGACGCGCTTCGTCGTCGCCGACGGCGCCGCCTCCGCTGAGTACGGGCTCGACGCGCCCTCCGCGGCCGTCACCCTCGGCTACGAGGACGGCTCCTCGCTCTCCTACTTCCTCGGCGCCAAAAACGTCCATACCGGCGAGTATTATTTCAACCGGGAAGGGGAAAAGGCGGTCTACACCGTCTCCTCCGCCCTGATCGGCGCCTGTGAAAGCGCCCCCGAGGATCTCATCCGCGAGGATAAGATCGAAACGATCCCGCAGGACAAGGTCACCGCCGTTACGAGCGAAACGCCCCTCGGCACGATCACCCTGACCCCCTCGACCCGCACCGTCTCCTCCACCGATGAAGACGGGAAAGATACGGAGGAGACCGTGACCGTTTATCTCCTCAAAAACGAGGCGGGCGCCGAAGAAGAGCTGGACGAAGAGACCGGCTCCGCGATCCTCGCGGGCCTGCTCGCGCCGACAATCGTCTCCCGCGCCGACTATTACCTCGAGGAAGAGGAACTCGCCGCCTACGGGCTCGACGCCCCCGTGAGAATCACCGTTTCCTATACCGAGGAGCGCACCGTCACGGCGGAGGGCTCCTCCGGCGGTACTTTAACCGAGGCGCGGAGCTATACGCTCTCCTTCGGCCGCGTTGCCGACGGGGAGGAGACGAAGACCTATCTGCGTCTCCCCGGGTCCGATATGGCGTTTCTCGTCGATGTCAGCGCGTTTTCCCTTCTTTTCTGAACGAAAACGGCAAAATAACGGCACCCCCTTGCATTTTCGGATGCAGGGGGGTACAATATAGGTGAAAAAACGCGGCAGGAGGCATTATGGAGAGATTTGTGATCACGATCGGCAGACTGTGCGGCAGCGGCGGCACCTCCGTCGGTCAGATCCTGCAAAAAAAGCTGGGGATCGGACTTTACGACAAAAACCTGCTCCGTCTGGCGGCGGAGGACAGCGGGATTTCCGAGGAACTGATCGCCAACGCCGACGAAAAGCTGAAAAACAGCCTCCTCTTCAAGATCTCCCGCCAGGTCTACAAGGGGGAGCTGATCCCGCCGGAGAGCGACGATTTCGTCTCCAACCGCAACCTGTTCAATTATCAGGCCAAGGTCCTCAAGGAGCTCGCCGGGCGCGAGTCGTTCGTTGTGATCGGGCGCTGCGCCGACTTCGTGCTCCGCGACTGCCCCGGGCTTGTGCGCGTGTTCATCTGCGCCGGGACCGAGGACTGCGTTGCAAACGAGGAAAAGCGCCTCTCCATCTCCCGCAAGGCGGCGGAGCAGCGCGTTGCCACGATGAACAAGCACCGCTCCGAGTACTACCGCTATTATACCGGCCAGATCTGGAACGACCCGCTGCACTACGATCTCTGCCTCAACACCTCGACGATGACCTGCGAGCAGGCGGCGGATCTGATCATCGAACGCCTCAGACAAACGGGCAGGATCTGAGCCCGAAAAAAACGGAACGCCGATCCGCGGAGAGCGGACCGGCGTTTTGCGTTTTCGTGAAAACCGGGGAAAATCAGTCGAGCTTCGACCAGTCGGGATCGTGGTTGACGGAGGTCAGCCGGTCGAGGACGGTCAGACGGAAAACGTTGACCCAGGAGACGAGCCAGTCGTTGAGATACCCGGGGTTGGTCGCGCAGTCCGGCCGGTGGCCCCAGCGCGCGTGGTAGAACGCCTCGTTCTGGGAGCCGATCGGGCGCTTCATCCCGTGGTAGACGTTGTTTTCCTCGTCGGCGATGCACTGGGTGCAGTTGTACCAGCTCATGCGCGCGCGGTCGGCCCAGCGTTTGTCGCCGGTGTATTCAGCAAGACGGAGCCATTCGCAGCACATCAGCTCGCCCCACTGGTCGAGCGCGGGATGCTGGACGGAAACGCTCGTGCTGCCGGCGCTGTAATAGCCGTAGCGGGAAATATCGCACTCCGGGCGGAAGGGGATGTCGTAGACGAACAGCCAGGAGGCGAAGTAGTAGGACGCCTTTTCCGCGTAGGTAAGGAAACGCTTTTCGCCGGTGATCTCGTAGAGGTCGAGCGCGGCGATGATCACGGGTCCGGCGGTCTCCTTGTCGACGCAGGTGCAGTCGATCGCGCCCGCGGTGCAGGTGAACTCGTCCAGATCCCGCTTCATATAGAAGTCGAGAGATTTGACGGCGTAGGTGAGATACCGGTCGTTGCCCGTGATCCGGTAGCCGTCGCACAGCGCCATCGTGATAAAGGCGCCGACGGTCCCCTCGCCTTCCGCGCAGGTCCCGTCAAAGTCCCAGGCCTTGCCGAAGGCGTATTTTTCGCTGTAATGGTCGCAGAAGAAGTCGAGCGTGCGGGTGGCAAAGGCGAGGTAATCGGGGCGGTCGATCCCGTTTTTGCGGAGAAGATCCCACAGCTTGAGCATCTCGCACGCCGCCCAGCCGTTGTTGCAGGTCTCGGGGAGCCAGCCGTTGTTGTAGTCGACGTTGCTCGCCCAGGATTTGGAGTAGTCGCGGGGCTTGTAGTTCCAGTTGCGGCCCTCGGTGTACCACTCGTAATGGGCGAGCAGCAGGCCGTTGTCGGATTGCTTTTCCACCCACGCGTCGCACACGTCGAGCGCGGCGTCGAGCAGGTTTTTGTTGCCGGTGCGCAGGTACTCCAGCACCAGCATCCGGGCGTTCATAATGTTCTGGCCGCACCAGCCGACCTCGTAATGGGGGCTGAAGGCGAGACCGGTGGATTTCGGCATCGTGCCGGAGGCAAAGAGCCGCTTGCCGCGGAACTCGCGCAGCAGCGTCTGCGTGTAGGAGATGCCGAGCCGCCAGATCTCCTTCGTCGGCCGGGTCACGCCGTGGGAGAAGGGGAAAAGCTCAAGCGCCCGGTCGAGGACCGCGGCGATCCCGTAGTTTTTCCACTTCGGCTCGGAGAGCAGCAGCCAGCAGCGGGAGGTAAAACTCTCGCCCGCCGCAAGGGTCAGATAGTCGTCGCACCGGTCGGTGTACTTGTCGTTATCGCAGTAGGTAAAGGGCGCTTCCGTCACCGGCCAGTAGATCCGCTGGGAGACGGTCCCGTTCTCCGCCGGACGGACGGAAACGGAGGACTTGATGCTCTCCGGGGAGTCGCCGGAAGCGAACAGCGCGGCGGCGACCGCCTCTGTCTCGGTGACCGAGCAGGAGGGGATCGGCGTGCGGTCGTAGGAGTGGATCCAGGGCTCGCCGTTTTCTGCGAGCATCCCCTTCGGCTCCTTGCCCTCGCCCCATTCGTTCCCGTTGTAGCTGACGCAGGGGATCACCCAATGCGTCGGGGTATACGCCGTGATCAGCTCAAAGATCAGCTTGAAGGTCTTTTCCGCGGAAGACGTGTTCTTCACCGTGTTTTCAAAGAGAAAGAGCCCCTCGCCGCGGTCGCTGACCGTTTGGGAAACGCTCAGCCCCGCTTCGGCGGCGGAAACGTCCCGGCCGTCAAGCTCGACAAAAGGCTCCTTCACCCGGCAGACGTCGCCGCCGTTTTCGGCGGCAAAGACGCCGCCCGCTTTTTGCAGGAACTTCATAAAAAACCTCCGTGACCGCGTCAAAGAATGGGGAAGACCCCCGCGCGGCTCCGTACGGCTCTTATTGTACCATCTTCCGTCCCGTTTGGCAAGATAAAGAAATAAAATAATGTAAGAAAGTTCTGCGTTTTTTTCCCGCCTCCGGCCGGTTTGCGGAAAAAACCATCGTTTTTTCAAAACACCGGATGAAAACCTTTCAAAACACCGAACGAAAATCTTTCAAAACACCGAATGAAAACCTTTCAAAACACCGAAAAGCTCTTGACAATACGGGAAAAGCGTGTATAATAGAGAAGAAGAAAGCAGGTGAAAAAATGGTGAAACAATACAGAGAAAGGCTGGCGGAAAAAACGCTGGAGATCAAACTGAACTCGTCGGGGTGCGTAGTGGTTTCCGGGCCGAAGTTTTGCGGAAAATCCACGATGTGCGAGCGCTTTGCAAAATCCGTCACGCCGCTGAAGACGACAAACGCGATCGAGCTTGCTCTGGCCGATCCGCGCTCTGCGTTGCTGGGGGAAAAACCGCATCTGATCGACGAATGGCAAAAGGCGCCCGAGATCTGGAATGAGATCAAAGACGATCTTGACAGAGAATATGAGTTTGGAAAGTTTATTCTGACCGGGAGTACAACGCCCGCCAATCCCGAGCGGATCCAGCATTCCGGCGCGGGAAGAATTACCAGAATGTCACTGAAGCCGTTTACTTTGTATGAATCGGGAGAATCGACCGGCTCGGTTTCTCTTTCCGACCTTTTCCGCGATCCGGAAAAACGGTTTCCGACCCGATTTGCAGCAGAGAATAAGATCGGACTTTCGGATATCGCTTTTCTGATCTGCCGCGGCGGCTGGCCGGTATCGGTCATGGCAAAAAAAGAATATGCCCTTCACGTGACAAAAAACTACTATGACGGGTTGTTTGTTCTGGAAAACGAAAGCGATGAATTTGCGGCTTTTTTGAAGAGCAAAAACATAGAATTGCTTCAAGCCGTCTTGCGCTCGTTTGCGCGGAACATTTCCACACAGGCAAAAAGGACCGGGATGATACAAGACATCCTTGCGTCGGGAGCGAGAGGAACGCTGGATGACGATACGTTTGCGAGCTATGAGAGAATTCTGAAAGATCTTTTCATTATCTTTGATCTTCCCGCATGGAATTTGAATCTCAGAACGAGCGTATCAGTGAGAACGGCTCCCACGCGCCATTTTGTGGATACTTCGATTGCGGCCGCAGCGCTCGGGATCAATCCCGCCGATCTGATGAACGATATGAAATCATTCGGGTATTTCTTTGAAGATTTTGCGGTCAGAGATCTTTCGGTCTACGCGGAAGCGATCGGAGGAGAACTCAAGCATTATCGTGACAGTTCCGGTCAGGAAGTTGACGCGATCATAGAACTGGAAAACGGCGATTATTGCGCCGTGGAAATCAAAATCGCAAGTGATAAAAACATTTCCGATGGGATTTCTTCTCTCAACGGTTTTGAGAAAAAAGTTTTTAAAAGCGGTTTGAAAAAACCTCAATTCAAGATGCTGCTTACCAGTCACGGAGGATGTTACAGGACGGAAGGCGGTATCTTTGTAGTCCCGATCAGCTGCCCGAAAAATTAGCGTCCGCTTTCCCCTTTCAAAATGCCGGAAACCGCGCAAGGCGGGGCAACCCGTCAACCGGCGCGGATTTTCGGCGAATTTTAAATCTTTAATTATATCACAAAGAAACTGATTTGTCAATGAAAAAATTCGGGAATAATTCTCATCAAAATTGTGTTGACAGGGGCGGCTTTTTTCTATAAAATAGATACGTATAAATAGAAAAAGCGGTATTTTACCGTTTTGCAGGAAAAGGAGAAGACATGAAAGAGAAAAAAGAGTTGTACTCCCAACCCCGTTTCGAGATCGTCGAGCTCGATTTAGAGCGGATCGTCGTCACGGCCAGCCAGGGCCAGGGCGTCGATCAGAATAACGACGACCTCAACAACCCCGCAAACTGGGTTTGATTTCAGGAAAGGAATGAATGAGAAATGAAGAATAAGTTTTTCGCGA
>JAFSSQ010000029.1 GCA_017450965.1 Clostridia bacterium | reverse complement strand
GCGATCGCCATCACGACCAGGGTGAGCGCCACCACGGCGTACAGCACCTTGCCCGCGAACCGGCCGTCGGAAGTCGGTGTTTTCTTTTCGGGTTTCACTCGTTTTTTCTCCTTTTTCGTCTTCTTGATTGACTGTATTCCTTATTTTGGCCCGCTCTCCCTCTTTTATTCACCAAATCCCAAGCAAAAAATTGACAAGCCCGCCGCCGTGTGCTACAATAAAACAGTCTATCGTCCTTTTGATTTTTTCTTCGGGAGGCCGCCATGCCGCAAACGAGTCCGCACGCGGATCACCGCGCCCGCGTCAAAAAGCGTTTTTTCGCCGAGGGGATCGACGGGTTTGAAGATCATCAGATCCTCGAGCTGCTCCTCTTTTTCGCGATCCCGCAAAAGGATACCAACCCGCTCGCGCACGCGCTGATCGACCGTTTCGGCTCCCTCTCCGCCGTTTTCAACGCGCCGCCGGAGGAGCTTGTGCGGGTGGAGGGCGTCGGGGAGCACGCCGCCGCGCTGCTTTCTCTCGTTCCCCAGCTCGCGCGCCGCTACTTCCTCGATTCCGAGGCGGCGGGAGACCCCTACGACAACGTCGACAAGCTCGGGCGGATGTTCGTGATGCAGTACGTCGGCGCGACGAGGGAGATCGTCTATCTCACCATGCTCGACAACAAGCTCCGCATCATCGAGACGGTCAAGCTCTACGAGGGCTCGGTCAACTCCGCCTATATCACCCCGCGCAAGATCATCGAGCCGTGTTTGCGGCGCGGCGCTTCCGTGGCGGTGCTGGCGCACAACCACCCCTCCGGCGCCCCCGTCCCGTCCGGCGACGATCTTTACACCACCAAAACGATCCAGTCCACCCTCGCCGCCGTCGGGATCCCGCTGCTCGAGCATTTTCTCGTCGCGGCCAACACCTACACGCCGCTGCTCTACCGCACCGAGGGTCTCGTGCGGCAGGAGCGCCCGGACTCCTTCTTCTATTCCGAACTCGACAAAAGCAAATTCTATTCCCGGATCAAGGATGCCGATCTGCCCCGCTTTGAGGGCTGATCGGGAAAGGAAACTATGAAACGCCGTATTTTTTCCCTCTTTTTCGCCGTTCTTCTTCTCCTCGCGCCCGCACTCGCCGCCCGGCCCGTCTGCGCCGCGGCGATGACGGAGACGCTGGATCTTCTCAACGTCCGCCAGAACCAGCGCGGCGAGGGTTACGAATGGGCGAACCGCACCGATACCCTTACCCTGCGCGGCCTCTCGATCGAAACGTCCGATCGCTACGGTCTGCGCATCAAGGACGGGGCGACGGTCGTGCTGGAGGGAGATAACTACATCCGCGCCTCCTACGCCGCCCTCGATATCGAGGGGAGCGCCACCTTCAAGGGCGCCGGCACCCTCACGCTCGTCGCCGACGCGCCGGACGGGATCGGCTTTCTCAATCCCACGGGCGCCAAAAACCACCGCGTCAACCTCACCGGGGGGACCTACCGGATCACCGCCGCGCGCGGCGTCGTCTCCGAGCGGGCGGAATGGAGCCTGACCGGCGGCAGCGTTACGATCACCGCGTCCGATACGGCGATCGAGGGGCGCGTCGTCAAGATCCTCGGCGGCTCTCTCACCGCAAACGCCCCGCTCCGCGCCTCAAACGAGCTGAAGATCTCCTACGCCGCCGTCGAGCTTTCCGCCTCCTCCGCGGTCCTTCTCTCGGATAAAACGCTCAGTCTTTCCGGCCTTGTCACCGGGGAAGGAAAGGCGGTCGGCTCCGAGGATTACGCGGGCGAGAGCGTCTTCTCCGTCCTGCCGGCGAAGAAGGGAAGGACGACCAGTCTTCTCTTCGGGCGGGAGACGCCGATCTTCGTCGACTACCTCATCATCGCCGCCGCCGCGCTGATCCTTGCGGCGGTCATCCTGATCCCGCGGCAGAAAAAGAAAAAGAGTCTGGCCGCGGCGAAGGCGCGTTTTGCCGCCGAACAGGCCGCAAAAAGCGCCGAGAAGGAGAAGACCGATGACCGCTGAGGAAAAGGACGCGATCCTTCACGACGAGACCGGTCTGCGCGTGGAACGGGTATCCGGCAGGAGCGCTTTTGAAGGAAACCTTCTGCATCTGTTCTGCGACGAGGTCGCCCTGCCGAACGGGGACCGCGCCGTCTGGGAGATCGTGCGCCACCGGGGCGCCGTGTGCGTCGTTCCCGTCGCGGAGAACGGCGACGTTCTCCTCGTCCGGCAGTTCCGCTATCCGATCGGCAAGGTCCTGCTTGAGATCCCCGCCGGCAAGCTGGAGGAGGGGGACGAAGACCGCGCCGCCGCCGCGCTGCGGGAGCTAAAGGAGGAGACCGGCGTTTGCGCCGCCTCTCTCGTTTCGCTCGGCGATTTTTACGGCGCGCCCGCCTATTCCGACGAGCGGCTCACCCTCTACCTTGCGACCGGACTGACCGAAGGCGAGCAAAAGCTCGACCGGGACGAGTTTCTCCGCGTCGTCCGCATTCCCCTCGCCGAGGCGGTCCGCCTTGTTCTGGACGGGGAGATCGAAGATATGAAGACCCAGGCGGGCCTTTTGCGCGCCTATCTGACCCTGCAGAACAGAACCGAGTCTCTTTAACCGGAGGAAACGATGTATCTCTTAACGCCTGAACAAAGCCGAGCCGCCGACCGCTTTGCGATCGAAGAGCTCAAAGTCCCCGGCAAGCTCCTGATGCAGAACGCCGGCGTCTCCGTCGCGCAGATCGCCCGCGAGCTTCTCGCCGGGCGGGAAGCGCCCGCCGTCCTCGTTCTCTGCGGCAGCGGCAACAACGGCGGAGACGGGTACGTCGCCGCCGCCGTCCTCGCCGGAGAGGGCGTTTCCGTGATCGCGGCGGAATACGAGCCGGAGAAAAAGCGGAGCGGCGACGCCGCCCTCCACCGGAGCCGCGCCAAAAAGATCCTGAAAACCTTTTACCCGCTGGAAAAGGGGCCGTTTTTCTCGGACGCTCTCGCCCGCGCCGATCTCGTGATCGACGCGCTCTACGGCACCGGCTTCCGCGCCCCGCTCCCCGCCGACCTTGCCGGTCTTCTCGACGAGGTGAACGCCTCGCGCGCCAAAAAACTGGCGATCGACGTGCCGAGCGGCGTGGACTGCGCCGCCGGGACCGCCGACCCTCACGCCCTTGTTGCCGACGTGACCGCCGCGATGTCCTACCCCATGCGCTCTTTGCTGCTTCTCCCCGGCCGCGCGTACGCCGGACGGATCGAGGTCTGCGATCTCGGCGTGGACTACCGCGCGATCGAGCGGCAGGGCCGCTTCACCGAACAGGCGACGGACGAGGCGATGCTCCGCGCCGTCTTCTCCCGCCGCCCGACCGACTCGAACAAAGGAACCTACGGCAAACTGCTCCTTGTCTGCGGCTCGGAGAAGATGCCCGGCGCCTGTCTCCTCGCGCTTTCCGGCGCTTTGCGCGTCGGGCCGGGGCTGGTCGAGGTCTGCGCGCCGAAAGCGGTCTGCGATCTCGCCGCCGTCCGGCACCCCGAGGCGCTTTTCTTCCCCCTGCCGGATCCGGAAAACTGGACGGAGCGCGACCTCGTCGCCCTTCTCTCGGAAGCGGAAAAAGCGGACGCCGTTCTCGTCGGCTGCGGGCTCGGCGTTTCCGAGAACGTCAAGCTCTTCGTCTCCGCGCTCCTCTCCACCGAGGGCGCGCCCGCCGTCCTCGACGCCGACGCGCTCAACGCCCTCGCCGCCTGCGGCTACCCCGCCGAACGCGGCGGGCGGGAGGTCGTCCTCACGCCGCACCCGCTGGAGTTCTCCCGCCTCTCCGGGCTCTCCCGCGAAGAGATCGCCGCCGACCGCGTCGCCGCCGCCAAACGCTACGCGGCCGAACGGGGCGTTACCCTCCTTCTCAAAGGCGCCGATACCGTTACCGTCTCCCCGGAGGGGGAGGTCCTCTATAACCCCACCGGCAACCCGGGGCTCGCCAAGGGCGGCTCCGGCGACGTACTCGCCGGGATGCTTGCCGGGCTCCTCGCGCAGGGGAAACCCGTCTTCACCGCCGCCGCCGCGGCCGCCTGGCTGCACGGCGCCGCCGGCGATCTGCTGGCGCGCGACCGCTCGGAGTACGGCTATCTCCCCTCCGATCTCCCGGAGGCCGCCGCCCGCGCGCTGGCGCGGCTTCTCCGTTGAGTCTGCGGGAAAAATGGAATAAGGTCCGGAGCGGGGCGGTCGATTTTCTCTTTCCGCCCCGCTGCCTTTGCTGCGGAAAACTCCTCACCCCGTCCGACCCCCTCGCCCTCTGCCCCCTCTGCCTTTCCTCCTACGCTCTCGCCGCCCGCCTCCCCTGCCGGCATTGCGGGAGGGAAACGGCGGATTGCGTCTGCTGCTCCGAGCTGCTCGTCGGCGCCGGCGTCTACCGCGTCGCCAAGGCGGCCGCCTACCTACCGGACGAAACGAACGCCCCCGCGCAGGCCGTCCTGTTTGCTCTTAAGCGCGAAAACAGCCGGGACGCCAAGGCGTTCGTCGCCCGCGAGCTCGCCCATGCTGTGCGCCGGATGCCGGAGAAGATCGACGGGTTTACCGTTACCTTCGTCCCGCGCGGACAAAAAGGGATCCGCGCCTACGGCTACGACCAGATGGAGGACGTCTCCCGGCTCCTTGCCGGCGCGCTCGGTCTGCCGTGGGAGAAGACCGCCGTCCGGTCGGGGCAAGCCAAAGAGCAAAAAGGTCTCGACCGCGCCGCCCGGATTGAAAACGCAAAAAAGACCGTCCTCCCCGCCCCCGGCCTCAACGCCGCGGGAAAACGCTACCTCGTCGTCGACGACGTCCTCACCACCGGCGCCTCCCTCGCCGCCGTCGCAGACCTCCTCCGCTTTGCCGGCGCCGCCGAAGTCCGCGCCGCCGTCTTCGCCGCGAGGAGTTAGAGGTAGAAAATGGAAAGAGTCTTCCTTTTCTGAAGAAAAGGAAGCGAAAAGACTTTTCAAAAAGGGAAAGAAACGGCTTTACAAAGCGAACAAAGGCCAAAACGCCGGTCGCGAGCAAAACCGGATTTTTAGAGACCTCGCTCAAACAGATAGAAAATCTTTAAGTGTTAGTTACACTCCTTCTGATAGAGATATTTTATTTCCAGCTTTCGGCTTGTCTTTTTCCACAATACCAAAGCCGGGTTCTGCGAAAACAACAATTGGACAATTGAATTCTACAGGTGCTGTATTTGCTATACTGGATAGTCCGCTTCACGTAAGCGTATTTCCTATTGGTACAACACTAAAAGGATGGCATGATGCAGGACAGAATTCAATATGGTCGAGAGCTGTGCAATCTGTTTGCACAAGATGGGATGGAAACTGAAAACAGGGGGATAAGAAATGTCGATAGGAATTGACGAGTTATTCGATATGCTTAGTTGGAATAGCGATGCAGAAACTCAGAAAAAAGGGATCGAATTAGCAAAAGACATCGAGTGCTTCAGTGTCTTTCTGCAACCACGCAGCTTCAAACACAGCAAGGATGTGTGGGGAAATTGCGCAAAGATCCTATATGATTATCCTGACGAAAAACTGCAATACTGCGTGCCGGAAATGTTGGAGTGGTTGGAAGATATGAATTGGCCGGGCGCGGAGCTTGTTTTGGAACGTTTGATCAAGATGAAGGATATCTCTTTTCTTTCCTCCTTCTTGACAGTCTGTGTAAAAGAAGCCCTCATATTGGACAATCAAAGTTGGCTTGGAAATATGGCTGCCTTGTTAGAAAACGACGATCTCAAAAACGAACTTCCAAAGGATATCCGCAAGGTGCTGGAGGCGTGATACAAACCGTTTTGACATCTTCATCTACGACGAGACCGGCAGGCCGTACGGGCTGATCTACGGGAACGGACCGAGTCAGGACTACTATTACTTTGTCCGCAACCTGCAGGGCGACGTGCTGGAGCTGCTGGAAAGCAACGGAGCGGTCGTCGCATATTACGAGTACGACCCGTGGGGCAAGCTGCTCTCGGTGAAGGACGCGAGCGGCAACGCGATCACAAGCGCGACGCATATTGCGAATATAAATCCCATCCGATACAGAGGGGGACCCCGACGGGCCGGTGGCTCGCGGAGCGAGACGGAAGGAGTTTTTTCAATCCTTGTTTCTTCTTTGCTTTCATCCGTACCGCCCGCCTACTCCTTCACCCGCTGCGCGGGAGCTCCCTCCCGGAGGGAGCCAAAGGTAGAAACAATCGAGAAGCGGCGGGAGATAAACCCCCGCCCTACAATAATAGCGGGACACCCCCCCACTCTTGTAGGGCAGGGACCGCCGCGGGGCTTTAGCCGCGCGGCATAAAACGGAAGCCGCGGGGCGTCTGACCCGCGGCATCATATTGCTCCTGCCGCTATGCCAAAGCAGAAAGCCGACCCACGCTTACCGGGTCGGCTTTCGTATTGGATTTGCTATGAACACGCTGACTTTCCATTTATCCCTTTTCAAAAAGTCTTTTGCTTCCTTTTCTTCAGAAAAGGAAGTCTTTTGCCTACTTTTCTTCAGAAAAGTAGGTCTCTTCCAGAAAGGCGTCGAAGGCGAAAAAGTCGATCTTTTCGCCGAACTCGCCGGCGACGCGGTCGACGCGATCGCTTTTGGGGAGGGCGAGGAAGAAAAGCTCGCGTTCTCTGTCGGCGAAAAAGCCGCTCTCCTCCCAGCCCTCCTGCAGGAGGGCGCGGCGCAGGGCGGCGAGCGCCCCGGCGCCGCGGACGGCGTACCAGACGGTTTCCATATCGGCCGCTCCTTTCCCGTTTTTCTTTTACAGGATACGCGGGAGAGGCGAGGGCGGTCAATCGTCTTTTTTGGTACGGAAGAGGAGGCGGGCGAGGGCTTTTTTGTCGAAGGGGAGGAGGGGATAGAGGTAAAAGCCGCGGCCGGCGACGGTTTTGTTGGTCAAGAGGAGGAAAACGATCACGCCGCAGCCGGCAAAAAACCCGGGAAAGCCGAAGAGGGCGGAGAGGATGAGGAGGAGCACCCGCAAAAACTTGAAGGCGAACCCGAGCTCGACGCCGGGCTGGGCGAAGCTGACGACGGCGACGAACGCCATATAGAGGACGACCTCGGGGATGAGCCACCCGACCTCAACGGCAAAGTCGCCGAGGATGAGCCCGGCGATCGCGGAGAGGGAGCCGGAGAGGGGACTGGGGGTGTTGAGACTGGCGAGCTTGAGGGCGTCGATCATAAACTCCACCAAAAGCAGCTGCGCGGCGACGGGGAGCTGCGCCTTTTTTTCCGGCAGGATAAAGGAGAGCCAGTCCGGGAGCAGCTGCGGGGAGGAGATGAGGATCAGCCAGAGGGGAGTAAAAAAGACGGTGAGAAGAAAGGCGGCGTGCCGCACCAGCCGCAGGTAGCAGCCGGTAACGGGCGGGAGGGTATAGTCGTTTGTTTCCTGCATGAACTCGAAGATCGAGGTCGGCAGGATCATAGCGGTGGGGGAGGTGTCGCAAAAGAGGAGGACGTTCCCTTCAAGCAGCTGCGCCGCCGCCTTGTCGGGCCGCTCGGTGTAGCGGACCTTCGGGAGGGGGTTATACCAGTTATGGCGGAGCAGGCACTCGGCAAGACTCTGCTGGCCGAGGGGGAGGGCGTCGGTCTTGATTTCGTCGAGCGTTTTTTCCACCCGCCGGACGTAATCCTCGTCCGCGCGGCCGGCGTAGTAGGCGACGCAGACGTCGGTCTTGCTTGAAACGCCGACCGTGTGGAGGGAGAGGGTGAGTTTTTCCGAGCGGATCCGGCGCCGCACGAGGGCGGTATTGGAGAGGAGGGTTTCCACAAAGCCGTCGTGCGCGCCCTGGAGGACCTTGTCGTTTTCCGGCTCCTCGGTCTGCCGGCCGGTCCCGGCGCGGACGTTGAGGACGATCGCCGCCGCGCCGAAGCTCTCGCAAAAGAGCGCGGCCGAGCCGGCGAGGACCTCGGCGAGCGCGGCGCCCTCGTCCGAGAGGACCTTCCCTTCGCCGAGGGGGACCGCCTCGCGGAGGAAGGCGTCCGCGCTCCGCGGCAGGGCGGGGAGGGGGAGGGAGAGGAAATGCTCGAGCAGCCGCTCGGTCAGCTCGGACTTAAAAAGCCCGTCGATCGCGTAGAGGGTAAAGGAAACGCCGCAGACGGAGAAGGGCTTTTTCACCGCGTCGAAGCTGCGCCCCACGCCGAGCAGGGAGTCGAAGCGAACGAGATTTTCCGCGTAGAGGGGGGAGAGGGAGGCGCTCATACCGTTTTCCGTTTGCCGGCGCGCGGCTTTTTTTCTTTGGCGGGCGCGGGGGCGGCGCGCCGCCCGGCGAGGTAGGCGAGCGCCTCGGAGAGTCCCCCGACCTCGTCGATCAGACCGATCTTGACCGCTTCCGGCCCCTCGATGATGGAGCCGACGTCGTTTGCCATCTCGCCGGTGTTCATCATCAGGCGGCGCAGGGCGTCCTTATCGGCGCGGGAGTGGGAGGAAAGGAAAGAAAGGATCCGTTCCTGCATCCGGTCGAAGTAGTAAAAGCTCTGCGGCACGCCGATCACCGTGCCGCTGGAGCGGACGGGGTGGATCGTCATCGTGGCGCTCGGCACGATAAAGGAGCGGTCGGCGCAGACCGCGAGGGGGATGCCGATCGAGTGGCCGCCGCCGAGGACGAGGGCGGCGGTGGGCGTTTTCAGAGAGGCGATCAGCTCGGCGAGCGCCAGCCCCGCCTCCACGTCCCCGCCGAGGGTGTTGAGCAGGAGCAGGATCCCCTCGACCGAGGGGTCCTGCTCGAGGGAGACGAGGAGAGGGAGCAGCAGCTCGTAGCGGGTCGCCTTTTCCTTTTCGTCGAGGCGGAGGTGCCCCTCGATCTGTCCGATCACCGGCACGCTGACAAAGGGGAAGGCGGCGAGGCCCGTCCGCAGCTCGGGGAGGGAGAGGACGCTTTCCTCCTCTTTTGCGGCGGGGCGGTCTTTTTCCGGTCCGTTCATGCAGAAGACTCCTTTTTTTCCGGAGTTTTTCCCCGCGCCGGACGTTTTATGCGGAAAGGCTGTTGCAAAAACGGAAAAAAGAGGGTAAAATAAAGAGGCAAAAGAAAGGGCGAACAGCCGAGCTTTTCGGAGGGTATATCATGGATCACAACAACCGTCCCCAAGGGAGAAACAAAAGGCCGGTGTCCGGCTCGGCCGGGCTCAGCCACGGGCAGAGGATCGGCTCCTCCGGCCCGGTCGGCGGATCGGGTGGCGGCGGGGGCTTTTCCGGCGGCGGCAGCCGGGGGTATTCCGGCGGGAACCGCGGCTCTTTTGGCGGGGGACTGCTCGGGCTCGTTCTCTCCCTTTTCGGCGGCAACAAAAAACTGCTTCTTATCGTTCTCGCCGTGATCGCGGTCATCTTCCTTGTGAAGAACTGCGGGAGCGCCGGGACGCTCGGCTCCTTCCTCGATCTCAGCTCCTATCAGGACAACGTGGGCGGGTACGGCGAGGACGGCTCGCCGGAGCTTGAGGATCTCTCCTCCTCGATGGCGGCGACCTACACCGGCGCCTCGGCGGGCGGGAACGCGAACCTCTCGGTCGCCTCCGGCGCGCGGGAGCGTTACGTAACCTTAAAAGGCGACGGCAGCGATACCGTTACCGTGATGGTCTACCTCTGCGGGACGGATCTGGAGTCTCAGTACGGGATGGGGACGAAGGACCTGATCGAGATGACCAAGGCGACCCTCTCCGAAAAGGTCCGCGTGATCGTGCTGACCGGCGGGTGCAAAAAGTGGAACAACTCGGTCGTCTCCTCCTCCGTCAACCAGATCTACGAGATCAAAGACGGCGGGATCGCCGCGCTGGAGGAGAACTTCGGCACGAAGGCGATGACCGACCCCGAAAATCTCACCGACTTTATCCGATACTGCAGCAAGTATTATCCCGCCTCCCGCAACGTCCTCATTTTCTGGGATCACGGCGGCGGCTCGGTCACCGGCTACGGCTACGACGAAAAGAGGGGCTCCTCCTCGATGACCCTGCCGAAGATCAACGACGCGCTCGCGAAGGCGGGGGTCAAGTTTGATTTCATCGGCTTTGACGCCTGCCTGATGGCCACGATGGAGACGGCGCTGGTCTGCGACCGTTACGCCGACTATCTGATCGCCTCGGAGGAGGTGGAGCCGGGCACCGGCTGGTACTATACGAACTGGCTGACCGCCCTCTCAAAAAACCCCGCGATCCCGACCGTTACGCTCGCCAAACAGCTCGCGGACGACTTTGTCAGCGCGAGCTGCCAGGCGTCCTCCGGCTCGCAGGTCACCCTCTCCTGCCTTGATCTCGCCGAGCTGCACGGTACCGTGCCGGACGCGTTCAGGAGCTTTGCTTCCTCCACCAACGCCCTGATCACCGGCGACGAGTACCGCAAGGTCTCCGACGCCCGCGCGGGCGTGCGGCAGTTCTCCGCCAAAAACCGCATCAACCAGATCGACCTTGTCGACCTCTGCGACCGGATCGGCACGGAGGAGGCGAAAACGCTTGCCAAAGCCCTGCGCAGCTGCGTGAAGTACAACGCGACCACGATGTCCCGCGCCTACGGCGTCAGCATCTATTTCCCCTACGAGTCGCTCTCCTCGATGAACAGCGCCGTTTCCTCCTATAACTCCCTCGGGATGGAGCCGGAATACACCAGGTGCATCCGCTCCTTTGCAAGTCTGGAGCAGAGCGGCCAGATCGCGGCGGCGTCCTCCTATACCTCCTCCTCCGGGTCCGCTTCCGACCTGCTCGGGTCGCTGCTCGGCTCCTTTACCTCGTCCGGCTCGTCCTCCGGGTCGCTTTCCTCCGGGTCGCTGCTCTCCTCGCTGCTCGGCAGTCTCGGCGGCTCCTCCGCGAGCTCTTCCGATTCCTCCGCGATCACCTCGCTCCTCTCCGCCTTCAGCGGCAGGAGTATGCCGGCGTCTCTTTCCTGGATGGATACCGATCTCGCGGCGGAAAAGGCCGCTCAGGTCGCCGCCGAGCGGCTTGACCCCGCCCGCATCCGCGTGACCGAAAAGAACGGCAAAAACGTCCTCGTTCTCACGCCGGAGGAATGGTCGCTGATCCGCACGATCGAGCTGAACGTCTACGCGATGGACGGGGGCGACTATCTCGATCTGGGGCTGGATAACGTCTTT
Organism: Clostridia bacterium; assembly: GCA_017450965.1. Classification (GTDB taxonomy): domain Bacteria; phylum Bacillota; class Clostridia; order Oscillospirales; family CAG-272; genus RUG12395. Next base: position 46,715 of record JAFSSQ010000029.1, on the reverse strand, counting down.
GAATGGAACGACGAAAAGATGACCGAGCTTTCCCTCGGTTACGACGGCAGCTGGCTCGCCTTAAACGGCAGGATCTGCGCCTACTACTTCGTTTCCAAGACGGAGAACGCGGACGGCTCTCTGACGGTAACCGGCCGGATCCCCGCGCTGCTCAACGACCGGCTTGTCGATCTCTGGGTCGTCTTTGACGGCGAAAACGAGGACGGGACCGTCACCGGCGCCTACCCCGCCTACGCGGGCGGCGAAACGGACACCCTCGCCAAAGGGAAGATCGTCGTCCGTCCCGGCGACCGGATCCGGCTTGTCTGCGACGTTTACGACGCGGAAAAATACGCGTACGACGGCACCTATGAGTTCGGGGACGAGTTTGCCGTTCCCGCGGGAGGGCTGAAGCTCGAACAGTACGAGATCGTCGGCGCCGAACGGTTTGCCGTTTCCTACCGCCTGACCGATCTCTACGGCGTTTCCTACTGGACCCCCGCGATCGTATATTGAAAAAAAGCCCTCCTTTTCTGAAGAAAAGGAAGCGAAAAGACTTTTTGAAAGGGAAAAGGAAGGACTTTACAAAGCGAACAGAGGCCAAAACGCCGGTCATGAGCAGGACCGGCGTTTTGTTATGGCCGCGCGGCGGATTTCACTCGCCCGACGGGAGACGGGCGGATCAGCTCCCGCTTTTTCCGCTTTTCCGGGCGGTTTTTCCGGAAAAGCCCTTTTCTTTTTTTTTGGCGTGTGCTACAATAGGAAAAAAAGAAGGAGGCGCGCGATGGAACCGATCAACGCTTTGCCCTATACCGCGCTCTCCCGCTCGGAGGAGGAGACGGAGGCGCTCGGCGCCGCTTTCGCCGGATTTCTCCGCGGGCGGGGAGAGGCGTTTTCCTTCGTTGCGCTGGAGGGAGATCTCGGCGCGGGCAAGACCGCCTTTGTGCGCGGGGTCGCCTCCGTTCTCGCGCCCGGCGCCCGCGTGCAAAGCCCCACCTTCGCCCTTTTGCGGGAGTATCACGGCGAGAGGATCCTTTACCACTTCGATCTCTACCGGATCGCAAACGAGGACGACCTCGCCACGACCGGGTATTTCGAGATCGGGGAGGGCGTGATCCTTGCCGAATGGAGCGAGCTGATCCCCTCCGCCCTCCCGCCGCGGCGGTACATCGTCCGGCTTGAGAGGACCGCGGGCGGGGAAACCGAACGCCTTATCACGATCAAGGAGACAGACGATGATCACCCTGGGACTTGATACCACGGCAAAGACCGTAACGGCGGCGCTCCTCTCGGACGGGGAGCCGCTCTCCTTTTTCTCCTCGGAGGCAAAGACCACCCACAGCGCCTCCCTCCTCCCGGCGATCCGGGCGCTTCTTGCCGCCGCTTCGCTCGGGCCGGAGGACGTGGGGCTGTTCGCCGTTTCGGCGGGGCCCGGGTCCTTTACCGGGGTGCGGATCGGCGTCGCCACCGTCAAGGGGCTCGCCTTCGGCAGGGAAGTCCCCTGCGTGGGCGTCTCCTCCCTCGCCGCGCTCGCGGAGAACGCTTCGCGCGAGGAGGGCGCGGTCCTCGCCGCGATGGACGCGCGGCGCGGGCAGCTTTATTGCGCCCGCTTTACGGCAAAAGACGGGATCCTTCTCCGGGAGACGCCGGACGCGGCGCTTGCCGCCGCGGACGCCGCCGCCGGAGCGAAGGCGGCCGGGCTTTCCTCCGTCACCGTCGTCGGGGACGGCGCCTCTCTCGCCGCCGGGGCGCTGGAAAAGGAGGGGATCGCCTGCCGGTTCCTCCATCCGCTGCTGGCCCGGCAGAACGCGTACAGCGTTGCGCTCTGCGGGTACCGGAGCTTCCTTGCGGGAAGGTACACCACGGCGGAACAGTTGCTGCCCGTCTATCTGCGCGGCTTTACCGGCGGTCCGAACGAAGAAAAAAACTGAAAACGAAAAGGAAACGAACATGCAAAACGAAAAAAAAGTGTATCTCGGCTCCGATCACGGCGGTTTTGAACTGAAAAACGCGCTCGCCGCCCGCCTGCGGGAAGCGGGTTTTGTTACGGAGGACCTCGGCTGTTACAGCGCCGAGAGCTGCGATTATCCGGATTTCGCCGCCGCCGTCGGGCGCGCGGTCGCCGCGCGCGAGGGGGCGCTCGGTCTGCTCGTCTGCGGGACGGGGATCGGGATGTCCATCGCCGCCAACAAGATCCCCGGCGTGCGCGCCGCCCTCTGCGGGGACGTTTTCAGCGCGAAGATGACGCGCCGCCACAACGACGCGAACGTCCTCTGCCTCGGCGCCCGCGTGGTAGGGCCCGGGCTTGCCGCGGAGATCGCGGACGCCTTTTTCTCCTCCTCCTTCGAGGGGGACCGCCACGCCCGCCGGGTCGAAAAGATCGCGGAGCTGGAAAAAAGATAAAGGATATGCCGACCGCCGCAAGGCGGTCGGCAATGATGTTTGCGCCGATGGCGCAAATGATGTTTTGCCTCCGGCAAAATGATGCGTTGCGTTGCAACATGATGTTGTTCCCTTCGGGAACAGTTGAAAGTTACAAAAAACAGAAAGCCGCCCCATCCGTACCGGGGCGGCTTTCGTACTCGTTTTGCTTTGGATACGCCGTTTCTATCCTTTTTCCTTTTCAAGAAGTCTTTTCGCTTCCTTTTCTTCAGAAAAGGAAGGCTTTTTATTTCTCTATCTTCCTCTCCGGGACGAGGCCGGCGTCGAGGATTTTCGTGTCGCCGATATAGCGGAGGATCTCCATCCGTCAGGCGCCGGCGGCCCCGGCGGATCATCCGGCGGTTCTTCCTGACCTCGGCTCCTTTGGATGCCGTTGACAAGAGAGGAGAAAACGCGGTATTCCTTACTGTCGGTTTCGCTTTTCTCCGCGATTGTGCCGGAAGCGGCAAGGATCGTTTGGACGTCCCGTTCCGCGATCTTGCCGTCCAAGATCGCCGCCCGTGTCAAAGTGGAAAGATGATTCGGCTGAACGGAGCGGTCGATCTGGTCGGTCTGCTCCTCAAAGTACGCGGCAAGAACGGAAGAAAAATCCTCGCGCTCCCAAAGCTCCTGCAAACCGTTGAAGTGGATCTTGATAACCTCAAATCCAATCAAGTCGCCGAAGTAAAAATAACAGTCTCCAAAATGCGGGTAGTCGAAACAGGTGAGCAATAGTTGTTTTGTCGAGAGCCGCGGGAGAACGTCCGCGGGGATCTCGCAGGCGAGAACTGCCTCTCCGTGATCCATCTCCCGCCAGCGCTCCGGCGTCTTTTGCGGGGTGATCGGGTATTCGTACCGGTCGCCCGGATACGCCCCATTGTCGTTTCCAGCCGCAAAACTGACGATCGCCAGTCCCGCGGCGAAAAGAAAGATAAGTCCGAAAGTCAGACAGAGAAGACGTTTTGTTTGTTTTTTCATCAATGCGCCGCCTTTTGATTTTTCCTCCTGTTTGCCTATTTTGTAATTTTATTTTATCAGAAACAAAGCAAAAAAGCAAGTGTTTTTGTCAAAACGTTTTTTTGCCGAGCGAGCCGCGCTCGCACGTCTCCCGCCTTCCCGAAGCAAAACGCCGGTCAGACGTACCGGCCGGCGTTTTGATCCTGTTCTGTTTGTTTTCGCCCTGTTTTTCCCTTTCGGAAAGTCTTTTCGCTTCCTTTTCTTCAGAAAAGGAAGTCTTTTGCCTGCTTTTCTTCAGAAAAGCAGGTTTTCTTCATTTCTCTATCTTCCTCTCCGGGACGAGGCCGGCGTCGAGGATCGCGGGGTCTTTGATATAGCGGAGGATCTCCATCCGGAAGGCGCAGGGCCACATGACGAGCCACTGGGAGGGGTTGAAGGGGGCGAGACCCGGTCTGCCCCAGCGGGTATGGAAGATCGCCTCGTCCTGCGATCCGGCGGGGCGGACGCGGCCGGAGACGCACATCGTTCCGTCGGAGATGAGGCGGTTGCCGCCGTACCAGAAGGCGAGGGCGCGTTCGGTCCACTGGCGGTTCCCGGTCAGCTCGCCGAGGCGCAAAAAGGAGAGAACGTCGTGGAGGGCGTACTGGTCGATGGCGTTATGGGCGGTGGAGACGGCGGTGGCGCCCATCGAGTCGTAGCCGATCTTTGCGAGGGTGGAGTCCTCGGGGTAGACGGCGGTATAGTGCATCATCCAGGTCGAGAGGTACCAGCCGGTGTATTCGGCGGCCTCGATATACCGCTTGTCGCCCGTTGCGTCGTAGAGGGAGAGGGCGGCGGAGAGCAGAGGAGAGGCGGACTCCTTGTCGATGCAGTAGGTATCCAGCGCGCCGGCGGTGGTAAAGCCGTTGACGGCGAGCTCGTCGTAATAGCAGGCAAAGGCGCGGACGGCGGCGTCGAGGTATTTTTTGTCGCCGGAGCGGCGGTGCGCCTCGACGAGGGCGGGGATGAGGAAGCAGCCGATCGTGCCGCTCTGCTGGTTGACGGTCCCGTCGTGGTTCCAGCTCTTCGCAAACTCGCCCTTTTCGTTTTGCGCGGAAACGGCAAAGTCGCAGATATCGAAAGCAATCTGCCGGTATTCCGGGCGGTCGTAGCCGCAGTCGGCGGCGCGGTCGAACGCTTCAAAATACTGGAAGGCGCCCTGCCCGAGGTTGCAGGCGTCGACGGGGATGATCTTTTCCTGCAGCTCGGGGGAGGAGTCGAACTTGATATAGCGCAGCCCCTTCGGCGCGCCGGGGATCTCGGAAAACTTCACCCAGGAGTCGAGGCAGGCGATCGCCTTGTCGCGCGCCTGTTCGTCGCCGGTCTCCCGATACCAGTCAAGCAGGGCGTTGGAGGCGGAGATGCTCTGCCCGACCCAGCCCATCTCGTAGCGGAGGGCGTTGCGCTTTTCAAAGATCCAGTTTTTGTAGGACCACTGCAGCCCGCGGTTGAAGGAGGCGAACCCGCTCGGCTCGAGCGTCCAGAGGGACTTCATAAAGGCGGCGGAAAGGCGCTTGAGCTCGGCGCACGGGTAGTCCGGCTTCATTTCGTGCCCGTAGTAGCGCCAGGCAAAGTCGAGGAGCGTGCGCGTCTGGTGCCGGGGTTTCTCCACGGAAAAGAGCAGCACGATCGCGGTAAAGTCGCACCGCGGCTCCATCTCGCCCATGTAGTCGGTCGGCGCCCATTCGTGGCGGTAAAGGACCTTCGGCCCCTCCTGCTCCGGCCAGAGCAGGACGTGGCGGGTAAAGTCCGCGCCCTGCGGGCGGTAGAGGGAACAACTCGCCTTGTCGGTATCCTCGCACATCATAGCGGCGCCCCAGACCGGCCCCTCCGAGTAGGTGCAGGCGGGGATCGTGCAGCGGTGGTAGGCGTAGGTCCACGGGATCCCGTCGCAGGAGTCGCCGGTGTATTCCACGCTGTCGCCCCAGCCGTTGCCGTTGTAGTTGACGGCGGGGACCATCGTATAGGAGGCGGGAACGGCGGTGTCCAGCTCGATTTTCATCGCGTCGGTCGGTTTTTCGGTCCGGCAGACGACGCGCCACGCGCCGCTCTCCAGCTCGGTCACGGCGATTTCCGCCGCGGCGGGGGTACTGCGCAGGGTAAGGACGGTTTCCCCTCCCGCGAGGAAGAGGGCGCGTCCCGCTTCGGTCTTACAGGTGAAGTTCATAAAGAGATCCTCCGTCAGCTTGTCGTTTCGCTTCATTGTAGCGCGTTTTTTCCCGCGGCGCAAGCACTTTCCTCCCTTTTTGCAGAATATATGAAAAAGGAAAGATTTTTTATACAGGAAAAAACCGCTTTCCCGCCGCATAAACTGTAAGGAAAAAACGAGAGGAGAAAGACATGTATATCAGCAGGAGAAAACACCGCCTGCCCGGCGAAGGCGGGGAGGACGCGCGGCCGGCGAAAAAAACGCCGGCGCCAGTAAAAGAGGTGCCGATCCCGGCGGAAAGCGCGCCGATCCCCGAAGAAGAGACGCCGGTCCCCGAAAAAGAAACGCCCGCTCCCGCGGAGCCGGAGCCGGAGAGGGAAGAAAACCCGCCGGACGGCCCGGTCGAGCTGATCGACGGGCGGGAAGCGGACGGCCCGGAGATCCTCGGGCGGGAGCCGGAGGACGACGCGCGCCTCAGCTACGAGGAGTTTTTGGCAAAAAACCCGAAAACGGGCGCCCTGAAGGTACAGGCGTTTCTGGGGATGCGGAGTCTCCCCGTCGCCGAGGCGGAGGTCACGGTGGAAAAGACCCTCGCGGACGGGGTACACGTTTTCGCCGAGGCGGCGACCGATCCGGACGGTTCCACGCGGGATCTCCCGCTGCCCGCGCCGGAGCGGGAAAACTCGCAGCTCCCCGGCTCGGACAATCCGTTCGCCGTCTACCGGGTGACCGTGTCGCATCCGGGGTACGTCACGGCGGTCTTTTCCGACGTGCCGGTCTTCGCGGGGGTGAAGTCGATCCAGCAGGTCTCGCTCCTGCCGGATCCCGGCGCGGGGGCGTAAATGGCGGTCGTGATCCCCGAGACGGTCACGGTGCATCTCGGGCGGCCGGGGAGACCGGCGGAGAACGTGACCGTGCCCTTTGCCGACTATATCAAAAACGTCGCCTCAAGCGAGATCTACCCGACCTGGCCGGAGGAGGCGATCCGCGCCAACGTCCTCGCCGAGATCTCCTTTACCCTCAACCGGATCTTTACCGAGTATTACCGTTCCCGCGGCTACGATTACGACATCACCAATTCCACGGCGAACGATCAGGCGTTCGTCTACGGGCGGGACGTGTTTGAGAACGTCGCCCGCATCGTCGACGATACGGTGGGGGATTATCTCGTGCGGGAGGGGCAGGCGCTGCCGCTGTTCGCCCAGTACTGCGACGGGAAGATCACGACCTGCGGCGGGCTCTCCCAATGGGGGACGGTGCCGCTGGCCGAAGAGGGGCTCGACGCGCTCTCGATTTTGCGGCGTTTTTACGGCGAGGATATCGCGCTGGTGGAGAACGCGCCGGTCGGCAGCGTGGCGGAGTCCTACCCCGGCGTGCCGCTGCGGCCCGGTTCCGGCTTTGAGGACGTGCGCGCGCTCCAGTACCGGCTGGACCGGATCGCGCAGAATTATCCCTCCATCCCCCGCATCCCCTCCTTCGACGGCGTCTACGGACCGGAGACGGAGGCGGCGGTACGGGCGTTTCAGCGGATCTTCGACCTGACGCCGGACGGGGTGGTCGGGCGGGCGACGTGGTATAAGGTCATCAACGTGTACGGCGGCGTCAAGCGCCTCTCGGAGCTGGAAAGCGAGGGACTGACCGAGGAGGAGGTGCGCCGGTACTTTACCGCGGAGCGGCGGGCGGGGGACACCGGCGTCGGCGTCGGCGCGGTGCAGTATCTGCTCGACGCGATCGGCGCGTTCGATCCCGAGCTGATCCGGCCGGAGGTCGATCTCATCTTCGGGCGGCAGACCGAGGCGGCGGTGAAGGAGTTCCAGCGCAAGTACGGGCTCCCCGTTACCGGAGTCGTCGACCGCCGGACCTGGAACGAGATGGTCGCGGTCTACCGGGCGATCCTCGCCGGCGCGCCGGAGGAGGAGTACCTGTTCCCCGGCAAGTACCTCTCCCGCGGGATGCGGGGGCCGGAGATTGAAGAGCTGCAGACCCTTTTGCGGCTCGCCGCGGAGAACGACCCCTCGATCCCCCTCGTGGAGCGGGACGGGATCTTCGGCCCGGCGACCGAGGCGGCGGTCCGCGCGGCGCAGGAAACGGCCGGACTGCCCGTTACCGGCTACGTCGGCCCCCTCACCTGGGACGCGCTCGTCACCCTCGCCGGGGTAAAATAAAGGAAAAAGCGTCTTTCGCTTCCGCGAAGACGCTTTTTTGACGGAGTCCGGCCGCGACGGAACAAAACGTTTACTATCGTAAATTATTATTGACAAGAATCCGTTTTAGTGTTATCCTAACAGCAGGAGGTGAAGGCGATGAGAATAGACTATTCAAATCTCTGGAATCTTTTGGCAAGCAAAAGTATGACAAAGACCGATCTGATGGAAATGAGCGGGATCAGTTCCCGGGTCGTTGCCAAACTGACAAAATCCGAAACGGTTACAACGGATACCCTCCTGCGTATTTGTGAAACGTTAAGATGCGGGATTTCCGATATAATGGAATGTGTTGACGAAGATGCGATCTCGGTTTATCAGGCGTTTATTACCCTGGGAAAGGTAACGGATGAGAACGAATTGTATCAAACGGTATCGTTTTCAAAAAGCGGGGAAAAATATACCGTTTACGTTTCAAAGTCGCGCGCAACGAAAGCCACGCATATTGAATGCCGGGCAAACGGTACCGTCTATTGGGTTCAGTTTTACCCTTTTGGCGGCATGAGCTGTCCGTCCCGCGTTGAGAACGTTTTCATAAAACCGATCCCTCAAAACGACGAAACGGCGATCGTTATCATCAAAGGAAAACCGGGTCTGATTACGGGACTGGACGAAGGGATCTTTGTTTCGAGCCGCGGTATCCCAAAATCAAAAAACAGCGTCTACGTTATGTCGGAAGCGGCTTTCAAACTCTTTGAGATACAAAAAATGTAACGCGGCGTCTGCAGCGCCCCTTGACAAAACCGCCTTTTGGCGCAAAATAAAGTAAACTTCAGAATCCCTCCTTTGCGGCGTGAGACCGCAAAGGAGGGATTTTTTGCGTTCCGGGGGAGAAAAAATTTTTCAAAAAAGTTTTGCCGTGTACGTTCGTTACGAATTTTCCGCGGTACAATCGGGTACGGCGCAAGGGAAAGGAGAGCGTATGAAGCAGACGGGGAGAAGAAAAAAGAAAGAACGGCCGGAGGAGATCTGGTCCCGGGCGGACGCGGTGCGGGAGCTGAAACGGGTGGTCGCCGTTTCGCTCGAAGCGGCGCGGCAGGAAACGCCGGGGGAGGACGGCGCGCCCGCCCGCGTGACCTACAACCCCAGCGCCGCGAACGCCGCGACCAAGGCGATCGAGGTGCTCAACCGACTGCTCGGCTACGGCCCGCCGGAAACGGAGGAGGACGGCGGGGACCGGAGTCTGACCGTTCTCTTCGGGGAGGGGGAGGCGTACACCGAATGACGATCACGCTGCCCCGCCCCTTCTCCGCGCAAAAGGAGTTTCTGACCGCCACGAGCCGCTACGTTGCGTACGGCGGCTCGCGGGGCGGGGGAAAGAGCTTTGCCGTGCGGGAAAAGGCGATCCTCCTCGCCTTGCGCTATCCCGGCATCCGGATCCTGCTTCTCCGGCGCACCTACCCCGAGGTCTATGAAAACCACATCAAAACGCTCGTCCCGCAGACCGCGCGGATCGCAGCCTACCGCGACTCGGATAAGAGTCTTACCTTTCAGAACGGCTCGCGCATCAAGTTCGGCTACTGCGCCTGCGACGGAGATCTGACGCAGTATCAGGGCGTGGAGTACGACGTGATTTTTCTGGACGAGGCCACGCAGTTCACCGAGCGGCAGTTCCGCTTCCTTTCCGCCTCGGTGCGCGGCGTCAACTCCTTTCCGAAGCGCTTTTACCTCACCTGTAACCCGGGCGGCGTGGGGCACGGCTGGGTCAAGCGTCTTTTTATCGACCGGATCTACCGGCCGGGCGAGGATCCGGCGGACTACGCCTTCATCCGCGCCGGGGTGCGGGACAACCTCCCCCTTCTCTCCGCCGATCCCGCCTACCTCGCCGCGCTGGAGACGCTGCCGCCCGATCTGCGGGCGGCATGGCTCGACGGGAACTGGGACGTGTTGGCGGGGCAGTACTTTCCCGAGTTTTCTCTCCGGACGCACGTCTGCGAGCCCTTCTCCCCGCCGCCGGAGTGGAAGCGCTACCGCGCGATCGACTACGGGCTGGATATGCTGGCGGTGGTCTGGGCGGCGGCGGACGGGCGCGGGGCGCTGTGGGTCTACCGGGAGCTCTGCCGACCGGGCCTGATCGTCAGCGTGGCGGCAGAGGAGATCGCGCGCCTCTCGGCGGGGGAGCGGATCGAGCGGACCTTTGCGCCGCCCGACCTCTGGAGCCGGCAGAAGGACAGCGGCCGCTCGATGGCGGATCTGTTTTTTGAGAACGGCGTCCCGCTTTCCCGCACCTCTGCGGAGCGGATACAGGGCTGGATGCAGCTTAAGGAGATGCTCGCCGAGCGGGACTTTCCCGACGGGACGCGAGGGCCTTCTCTGACGGTCTTTTCCACCTGCCGGGAGCTGATCCGCTGTCTGCCGCAGCTGATGCGGGACGAAAAGGATCCCTGCGACGCCGCCCTTACCCCGCACGAGATCACCCATATCTGCGACGCGCTCCGTTACCTCTGCGCCGACCCGCCGCCAAAAAGCCGGGAGAAACGGCCGGTCAGCTGGGAGGAGGAGCACCGCAGGAAAGTCATCGGCAGGTGCCGCCGCAGAGAGCGGCGCCTCTGAGAGCGAAAAGGAGAACTATGAAAGAGTACATCATCAAAAAAAGCCGGCAGGGGCATCTTTGCAGCGTGCCGGGCTGCCTGTCGCGGGAGACCCGCGCGATCGCGCGGGCAAACGGCGATCACGGCAGCATCCACCTCTGCGACGAATGTATCGCCGCCGCGGCGGCGGCCGCGGGGCTCCCCGCGAAGAAGAAGGCGGTGCGGCAGAATGAAAGCAAAGACAAGTGAAGAGCGGCGCGCGGTGTGCGTGGACCGGGACGAAAACGGACGCGCGCTCTACGAGGAGGATATCCTCGCACAGCTCGCCCGGGAGCTTGCCCGCCGCAAGGAGGAGAGACGGCCGCTTGAGCTGCAGTGGATCCTCAACGCCAACTTCCTCTCCGGCCATCAGTACTGCGACATCAATCCGCAAAACGGAGAGATCGCGGACGCCGATCCCGGAGAGGGGACGCGCGGCTGCTTTAACCGGATCTTTCCGCTCGTGGAGACGCGCCTCGCCAACCTCAAGCAGCTCAAATACCGGATGACCGTCCGCCCGCGCACAAGCGAAGCGGACGACGCCGTCAAGGCGGACATTTCCACCAAGCTGCTCTCGAGCCTGATGGAAACGCAGGGTTTTTCCGCCAAGCGGGATATGCTCGTCTCCTGGAGCGAGCTGTGCGGCAGCGCCTTCGTCCTTTCCTGGTGGAACCGGGACGGCGGACGGGAGCTGCCCGGAAGCGGAAAGGGAAAGAGCGTGCGGGAGGGGGCGCTGTGCTGCGGGCTGCTCACCCCCTACGAGGTCTACCCCGAAAGCGTGTATAAGCAGGACATGGAGGACCAGCGCTCGATCCTTCTCGAGCAGGTCCTGACCGTCGACGAGCTTTACGAGCTTTACGGCGTGCGGGTGCCGGGCACGGAGGCGGATACCTTTGCGCTCACGCCCGTCTCCAGCGGCGGCGGGTTCGGCGCCGCCGTATCCTCCGCTTACGCGATGACCTGCCGCCGGCAGAAAAACAGCGTCCGGCTCCACACCTTCTTCGAGCGGCCGAACCGCTTCCGCCCGGAAGGGAGACTGATCATCGCCACGGAGGAGACGCTCCTCTTTTACGGCCCGCTGCCGTACGACAGCATCCCGATCTGCGCGCTCAAGTGCCGGGATATGCCGGGACAGTTCTTCGGCCGGTCGGTGATCGCCGATCTGATCCCCCTGCAGCGGGCGTACAACAGCGCGAAAAACAAGATCCACGACCACATCCGCACCCTCGCCGCCAATCCGCTTCTGGTGCCGGAGGGGAGCGTGGAGGACGTGGAGGCGCTGGAGGGCTGCGGCGTAACGCCCGGCACGGTGCTGGAGTACAACGCCGAGCGCGGCGTTCCGACGCCGCTGCAGTTCCCCGGGATCTCGGACGAGGTGCGGCTTGAGTGCGAGAGCATCGCGCGGGAGATGGAGTACGTGGCGGGCGTCTCGCAGCTGATGGTCGTCGGGGGCACGCCCTCCGGGGTGGTCAGCGGCACGGCGATCGAGCGACTCCGGCAGATCGACGCCACGCGCCTCTCCCTTACGGGGGACAACATCCGCGAATGCGTGCGCAAGCTGGCGCAGATCTGGCTCCGGATCTGCAAGCGCTGCGCCTCCGGCTGCCGGATCCTCGACTGCGTCGGCGCAAACGACGCGGGCGGCGTGCTCGTCTGGACGGCGGAGGATCTCAATTCCTTCGATATCTCCTACGAGACCGAAAACGAACTCAAATACGGGGAAGAAGCGCAGAAGGAAGCGTTTTTAGAAGCGCTGAAGCTCGGGCTGTTCTGCGACGAAACGGGGACCGTTCCCCTGCCGTTCCGCCGCCGCGCGCTGGAACTGATGCGCCTCGGCGGGTACGGCGAGCTGATGGGCGAGAGCGAGCTGCAGCTGCAGAACGCAAGAAGGGAAAACGCCTTCCTCGCCTACGGCAGAACGGAGGACCCCGGCCCGTACGACGACGACGCCCTCCATCTCGACGAGCACCGGCGCTTCGCTTTGCAGCAGAGCTTTGCCGCGCTGCGCAAAAAAGAGCCGGAGCTGGCGGCGCGTTTCGACGCGCACATCGCACAACACGCCAAACGGCTGGCGGAAGCGTCCGCTCCCGCCCCGTCAGGCGAAACGGAAAGGAAAACGTCATGAAAGAAAAAGAGAAAAAAGAGGAAGAAAAAGAAAAAGAGGTCCTCCCGCCCGAGGCCGGGCAGGAGAAAACCGCCGCGCCCGCTTCCGCCCTTCCCGAAGAAGGAGAAAGCGAGACGGCGGCGTGCGAAGCGGTCCGCGCGCAGATGGCGCAGGACGCCCGCTTCCCCGAGTTTGAGCGGCGGCTCCCGGAGACCGAGCGGGTGATCGCCGCGCTGCCGGTGATGGCACAGCTCTCGCCCGCCGACCGCTACACCCTCGCGTATCTCGTCGGCCGGGGACTGGAGAGCGCGCAGAAAAAAGCGCCGACGCCGAAGGAGCTGGTCGACGCGCTGCTCGCCTCCCCGGACGCGGTCCGTCTTTATGAAACGGTCCGCGGACAGGAGCTGGCGGAAAAGGGCGAGGCGATCCCGCCGCACAGCGCCTCCAAGGGGGCGGCGACCATCCCCGCCACCGTCAAAAAAGCACCCAAAAATCTGAGCGAGGCAAGGCAGGAGGCCTACGGGTACTTCGGTCTTGACCGCGCCTGACAAGTAAAGGAGAAACAAAATGTCACAGATCCTCACCCAAGTCGAAGCGATCCTGAAGGATAAGTACCAGCCGGCGCTGTCCAATCAGATCTCGACCAATCCTTCCCCCTTTCTGGAGAAGATCAAGCGCGTTCCGCTGACCAACAACACCATCAAATGCGCCGCTCCGATCGGCCTCAACGGCGGCTTCGGGTTCGGCGCGGAGGGCGAGAGCACGCCCGCCTCCGGTGCGCAGCGCTACGCGGAGTTCACCCTGGACGCCGTGGATATGTACGTCGATATCCAGATCTCCAACAAGACGGTCCAGCTTGCCTCCTCCAACGCGGCGGCGATGATCAACGCCCTCGACAGCGAGGTGCAGGGCAGCTACCGCAGCGCGGAGTGGAACCTCTCCCGCGCCCTGTTCGGAGACGGCAGAGGCATTCTGACCTCTCTCATCTCGGCGACCACCAACCGTTCGACCTACTCCACCTTCGTCGTAAGCGACGTTTCCAAGCTGATGGAAGGGCTGCGCGTGGACATCTACAGCTACGCCGGCGCGACCGCGACCGAGGGAACGCTTCTCGACGTCAACAAGGGCGCGCGCATCATCGCCATCGACCGCGCGGTGAGACTGGTCACCGTGGACTCCCCCTCCGTCTCCGCCAGAACGGCTCTGGACGAGGACGGGGTCACGCCGATGGGGACCTACGGGTTCCTTACCGTCCAGAACAGCTATAAGCGCGAGCTCTGCGGGCTCGGCGCGATCTACGACTCGGAGACGCCGACGCTCTACGGCGTGAACAAGAGGGACAACCCCTGGATCCGTCCGATCGAGATCGACGCGCAGAACGAGCTCTCCGACCGCGTGCTCTACAAGGCGATCAAAGAGGCAAAGGACTACAAGGGCTCGAAGATCGACCTTGTGATGATGGGGGACGAGGCGTTTGCCGCCTATCAGGACTATATGCGCTCGAACAACGTGGTCGTGGCGGACAAACAGCGTTTCGTCGGCGGCGCCGTCGGCTACAAGGTCCTCTGCGGCGCGCAGGAAACGGTGATCGTCAACGAGCGCTTCGTGCCGACGGATGAAGCGTGGGGGGTCGATACCTCCGCCTTCCTGCTGGAGGCGACCCCGTGGGAGTTCATGGCCAAGGACGGCGCGGTCTTTCTGCCGATGCCGGGTACCTCGGTCTACCGTGCGCTGCTCACCTCCTACGGCAATCTGCTCTGCACCAATCCGGGCGGCTGCGTCCGCATCACGAACTGCTCGCTTCTCGGCGAGTGACCGGAAGGATGACGTTTCGCGGCGCGGGATCTCCCGCGCCGCGGGAAAGGCGGTACCATGCTCAAAAAAACATACGAATACGCCCGCACCTATTACGGCTGTACGCAGGACGAGTTTCTTTGCGGCTTTAACCGGGCGCAGCAGTACATCTTTGCCCGCTACGGCGGGGAGTACGCCTCGCCCGACGGCGGCGGGATGCGCCGCGTCAGCTCGGTAGAGGAGGAACTGCCGGTCCGCGAGGACTTCGTCGAGCCGATCCTCGACGCGATCGCCGCCGAAAAGACGGGCGACGAAAAAAAGATGGTGGACTTCGTGACCAAGTGCGATTACTGCTACCGCACCCTTTGGAGAGAGAAGATGCGGGGACGCAGGATCCGGAGGGCGGCGATATGATCTACCGTGCCGAAACCGGGGGACGGGCGCTGATCGCGCAGATCCGCGCGGAGCTGCCGATCACGCCCCTGCCGCCGGAAGCCACCTTCCTGCGCTGGCTCTCTTCGCTGGAGGCGCTTCTCTGGGGAGAGGTCGTGCGGGAGAAAAAGACCGCCGCCCTCACGGTCTCCGGCGGGCGCTGCTCCCTTTCCTCCCTTTCCGTCGGGGCGGGAGAGGGGAGCGTGCTTTCCGCCGATCTGACCGCCGTCTACCAAAACGGGGAGGAGCTGCGCCGCGCCTCCTTTGAGGATCTTCTCCTCTTTTCCCCCGAAAGTCCGCTCTGGACGAAAAGCGGGGAAAAAGAGATCGCCGTCGGCGGCGTGGAGGACGGCGCCGTTCTCGACTGCGTTTACCTTGTCCGTCCGGCGGTGCGGACCGGCGGGGAAGAGGAGGACGCGCCCGTCGCGCTGCCGGAGGAGTTCATCGAGCTGGCGGCCTCCAAGCTGCGGGGAGAAGCGTGTCGCCTCGCGGGGGAGGACGCGCTGTGCGCCAAGTGGTTCTCCGACTATAACGCCAAACTCGAGAGCTTTGCCGCCTGGTGCGACCGGCGGCGGGGAGGCGCCTGATGAACGCGGCGGGGTATCTGCGCGAGGTCCTGCCGGAAGGCGAAAAAAAGAGCCTCTACCGCAAAAAGAGCTTTGCGGGGCTGGACCGGCGGCGCGTGTACGATTCCGGCGCGCTCTCGGAGGGCGAGAACGTCGATACCTCCTGTCTGCCCGCCGTCTCCTCCGCGCGTCAGCCCGCTTTCGTCTGTGCGGGGCGGGAAAACGTCCTCGGGCTCTTCGCGGGCGAGGGAGTTCTCTTCCTCGTTTACCGCAGCGGAAACGACGTGTGCGCCGACCTCTGGCAAAACGGCGCGGTGCAAAGCGCCGTGCTGAAGGAAAACGCCGGGGCGGATCGTGAGCGGCGCTCGGTCGTCGCCTTCCGCTCCTACACCACGCCGCTCGACCCGCTCTCCGGGCAGTACGAGCGCCGGCTGCTCGTTTTTCCCGACCGGGTCTCCTGCTCGCTCGACGGAGGGACGTTCGCCTTCTCCCCGATCGCGGCGGTCATGCCGGAGCTTTCCTTTGCCGTCGTGCGCGACTCGCGCGTGATCGGCGTCGACGGGGACCGGATCTACGTTTCCGCCTTCAACGACGCCTCAAACTGGGAGCTCGATACCGCGGACGATATCTCCCCCACCCACGCGTGGGCGACCACCTCGCAGTCAAACAGCCGGGCGGGCGGCGGCTTTACCGCCGTTTCGCTCTGCGACGGGGCGCCCGTCTTCTTCCGGCGGGACTATATGCAGCAGCTCTGCGGGACGAAAAACCCCTTCCGCATCGCCGACGTCGGCGCCTGGGGGTGTCTCTCCGGCGAGGCGGCCTGCCCGTGGAAAAGCGCGCTCGCCTTCGCTTCCGACCAGGGGGTGTGGCTTTACACCGGCGGCTATCCGCGCCTGATCAGCGAGCCGCTCGGCGTTTCCGACTGGACGGGAACGCTGCTCGCCGCCTCCGGCGAGCTGCTCTACGTTTACGTTCCCGCGGAGGACCGGATCTTCGTTTACGAGGATACGGCGGACGCGTGGGGCGAGCGGGCGACAGGCGGCGTCGAGGCGCTCGCCTCGGACGGCAAAAACGTCTACGCCGCGGCAGACGGACGGATCCTTCTCCTCGACGGCGGGGACTACGGCGCTTTTTCCTTTACCTGCGAGGCGCTCTCCCTCGGAACGGCGGAGATGCGCCGGATCAAGGGCATCGCCGTTACGGCGGAGCTCGGCGAGGGCGCGGAGCTGGAGGTCTCGCTGACGGCGGGCGGCCGGACGGTGCCCCTCTGCCGCCGGATCGGCGGCGGGATCGCCGTTTTGCGGACGGTGCCGGATCTGAAGGCGGACGAGCTGACCCGCCTCTCCTTCTCCGGGACGGGGAAGGTCACGGTCTACGGCGCGACCTTCTCCTTCAGTACGGCCCGTGAGCCGGGAGGCGTGTGATGGAGACGGGAAACAACCTGCGGGAAGAGCTTTATGCCCTGAAACGCGAGGTCCGTCGCCTCGAGGACGAGACGGTCCGCAGCCGCCGGTATCTGACCGATCTGCTCTCCCATCTGGACGGGGAGAATATGCCCGCGGTCAAGGAGTATATCGACAAGGCGGACGGAGAGAACGCCCGGGCGACGGCGGCTCTCCGGCAGACGGCGGCGGAGACCGGCGCCGCCGTGACCCTCCTCGCCGAGCGGCAGACGGCAAGCGAGGCGGCGGCCGCCTCCGTTTCCGCTCAGGTAAACGACAACGGCGCGCGGATCGCGCTGCTCGTGGAGGGGAGCGCCGGCGGCTACGCCGTCCGGGGCGCGGAGATCGTCGCCGCCGTCAATTCCTCCGGCAGCGGCGTGCGGATCGCGGCGGAAAAGATCGACTTTGACGGATTCGCGACCTTCGCCCGCACCGCCTCGCTCGCGGGCGGCACGACCGAGATCGACGGCGCCTGCATCCGCACCGGCACCCTCTCCGCCGAGTCGCTGAAAACCGGCGGCAGCGGGACGAGCGGCACCGCGCTTTCCTCCAATCTGATCTTCAACGCGGACGTCCTGACGGCGGCGGATTTCCGCAACCGGGGGATCTATTTCGCCGATCCCGCCCTGTATAACGTCTTCATCGACACGGAGAGCCGTGTGAGAAACGGCGTGGTCCAGCCGGGACAGGTCCTGCGCTTCCACTCGCAGGGCGCGATCCGGCTGGAGAGTACCGACGGGGTCTATCTCGGGATGATCGACCCGGACAACCGCGTCGCCACGGTCGGGGATCTCTCCTGCCTCGGGCTTTCCGGCAGGAGAACGGTGAGCGCGGGCGGGACGGTTTTGACCTTTGAGAACGGGATCCTGACCGCGATCGCGTGAGGCGGCTATGACGGTGGAACTGACGGTAAGCGGATCGGAGATCCGCGCAAAGGAAAGGACCCTCGCCTCCGGCGCCGACGGGACGGCGCGGGCGCGCTTCTCCTTTGACGGGACGTGGGACGGCTTCGTGAAGACCGCGGTCTTTTTCCGCGAGGCGGATAGGCCGTTCCGGGTCCTTCTCGAGGGGGACGGGGCGCTTCTCCCCGCCGCGCTGCTCGCAGAGCCGGGCAGGCTCTACGCCGGCGTGTTCGGCACGAAGGGAGAAAAGACCGCGACAAGCGCCCTCGCCGTGCTGGAGGTGGTGCGCGGCGCCGCGGACGGGGCGCTGCCGCCGGAGCCGGAAGCGTCCGTCTACGCGCAGCTCGCGGACGCGGTGCAAGAGGCGCGCCGGGAGGCGGCGGCGATCGCCGAAGGCCTGCGGCGGGAAACGGCGGCGTTTGAGGAACGCCTGTCTGCCGGCGAGGAAACGAGAAGAAAAAACGAGGCGCGGCGCGAACAGGCGGAAGCGGAACGCGCGGCGGCCTTTGAGGAGGGGAGGATCGTCCCCCGCGCGCTCTTTGAGGCGCTTATCGGGGCGCTGGAGGAAACGCTCGGCGTCCGGCTCCGGTTTGAGCGGACGGAGCGGGGGGACGTTCTCTGCCTGACCGAAACGAAGAAAAAAGGAGAACGGATATGACCTGGGAGATCGCCGCGGGACTGATCGCGGCGGGCGGCTTTCTGATCTCGCTCGGCGGGGTGCTGGTCCGGGTGGCAAAAAACCTGAACGACAACACCTCGGCCGTGCTGGAGCTGCGCCGCTTTATGGAAAAACAGGCGGAGAAGAACCGGGAGTTTTACCGGGAGCTGAACGCCCACAACGAACGGCTGATCCGCATCGAGGAACGCTGCGAGAGGGGGTGCGCGCGTGAAAGGGATTGACGTTTCCCTCTGGCAGGGGGAGATCGACTGGAACGCGGTGAAGGCGGACGGCGTTTCCTTTGCGATGATCAAGGCGAGCGAGGGCGGCGCCGGCGATCCGGCGGAGAGCGGGACCGTCGATCCCCGCTTCCGGCAGAATATCGAAAACGCCTCGGCGGCGGGGATCGCCTGCGGCGTCTATCACTATCTGACGGCAAAGACCCCCGAACAGGCGCGGGAGGAGGCGGACTTCTTTCTGAAAACGATCCGCCCCTTTGCCGGGCGGATCGCGCTCTGGGCGGCGGCGGATATGGAAACGGCGGCGGGGATGGACCGGACGGCGCTGACCGATACGGTGCTTTCCTTCCTCCGGCGGGTGGAGGAGGGCGGCTTTTCGCCGATGCTCTACGCGAATACCGACTACATCCGCAACCGCTACGACTACGCCCGCCTCGCCGCCTATCCCCTCTGGTACGCCTGCTGGTACGACGCCGCGGGGGAGGAGGAGAGGCCGGAGCGGACCTTTTCCTATGCGATCTGGCAGCAGGGGGCCGGCCGGGTCGCGGGCGTTTCCGGCGCGTGCGACGTCGACTACGGCACTTTTTCTCTCCCGCGGGAGGAAACGCCGGAAGAAGGACAAGAGGACCCCGCGGCGGAGGAAACCCCCGCGGAAACGTCCGCGCAGGAGACCTCTCAGCCGCCGGCGGAGAGCGCCGCGCCGAAAGGAACGCGCCTTGCAAAGATCCTTTGCCGGATCCTGCGCTTTCTTTTGCGCTTGCTCGGAGGAGAGAGTAAAACGGAAAGGAGAACACCATGACGGAAACGATCGTCGGCATTCTGATCAAAGCGGTCCTCGCGGCCGCGGGGGCGGTACTGACCACCTATCTCGTCCCCTTCCTCAAGGAAAAACGCCTCTACGCCGTCGTCAAAAAGGCGGTGGAGGCGGCGGAAAAACTGTCGCAGAACGCGCGATTCGACAAAAAGGAGTACGTTTTTTCGGTCCTGCGCTCGCGCGGGGTCCGGATCACGCCGGAAGTCGACGCGGTCGTGGAGGGGTGTGTGCTGGAGCTGGATCTCCTGCTCTCCGGCCTTTTTTCCTCTCCGGAAGAATGAGCGGCAAACCATAATATAAATAAGGAAGGAAACGGATATGGCATACGATCCTTATCAAAAGGCGGAACGCGCCGTGCGCGGGAAGAAGAAAAAGCAAGCTTCTTCCGCCGGCGCGGGCGGGGGGAGCGGTACTTCCGCGCCCGCCTACGACCCCGCCGCCGCGCTGGCCGCGGCGGGAACCGAGAGAGAACGCCTGACCGACCGGGCGCTGGCAAACGCCGACGAGTCCGCGGAGCGCTACAGGGCGCTCTACGAGCAGGCGGCAAGCGGGGAAAAGACCCCCGCCTACGGCGAGGTCTACGAGCGCTTTTCCGGGAAAGGGAAGAGCGCGGCGCTCGCGGCGATCGGGGAGGGGGCGGCGGAGAACGCCGGCAACATCGACAGCTACGCCGCCGCCAACGCCCACCGCCAGAATCTCGCCTACCTCTCGGCGGGCGCGGAAGCGGCCCAGAAGGCGGAGCAGAGCTACTACGACCGGCTGCTCGCGATCCTCTCGCAGGCGGCGGACGGGGAAAACAACCTTACAAAGACCCTGCTCTCCTCCGTCAGCGACGGGGAGAAGACCGCGGCGGGCGTCGTAAGCGCCCGCGAATCGGAGGAAACGAAGCGCTATCTCGGGGAGCTTGACCGCGCCGCGTCCGATTACAAGGCGGACCTCACCTATCAGGCGAACCTCTACGCCACGGACGCGACCGAGCGCGCCAAACGCTACGAAAGCGAGCTCGATTACGCCGCCCGCCTCTATACGGCGGACCGCAGCGCGGAGGCAAAACGCTACGAAAGCGATCTCGACTACGCGGCCAAGCTCTACGGCAGCGACCGCGACTACGAGGCGAAGATCGCCGCAGCGGCGGCGAAAAGCGGCGGAGAGGGCGGGGGGAAGATCTCCTATCCCGCGATCGAGCCGACCGACACCGCGGCCCGGCGGGTCGACAAGTACGTTCAGCTCCTCACGGACGCGTATCCCGCATACAAAGACGAGATCCTCAAGGCCTTTTTCTACCGCGGATAACGAAAAAACACCGTGTTTTGTTGCTTTTGCACAAAATGCGGTGTTTTTTTGACGAAAAGTTCTACACGCAAAAAGGGCGGAAAGATGATTTTTTTCTTGAAACGCCGGAACTCTTCTGTTATAATATACGAGCTTGATATGCGATGAAGCGGGAGATTGCCGCCGGAAGGCGGGTAACTTCCGTGGAGTATGTCCGATAACCGGGCGACAGCAGGCAAACCCGTTGCGTTTTGCTTTCCCGGATCCTTTTTGCCGACGGACAAAAAGGGTTCCGTTTATTTTTGAAAGCAAAAGAAACACACGGAAAGGTGTGCAAAGGGTTGATCGCCCATCATTTCTTCATTTTATTAAGGAGGCAGAAACAATGGCAGTCAACCAGAAAATCAGAGTGCGTCTCAAGAGCTACGATCACAAGCTCATCGACGCGGCGGCGCAGAAGATCGTCGAGGTCGCCAAGCGCAACGGCGCGGCGGTTTCGGGACCTGTTCCGCTCCCGACGGAGAAGGAGATCGTCACGATCCTGCGCGCGGTCCACAAGTACAAGGACAGCCGCGAGCAGTTCGAGATGCGCACGCACAAGAGACTGATCGACATCGTCAACCCGACAAGCAAAGTCGCGGACGCCCTGTTCGCGATCGAGCTGCCCGCCGGCGTTGAGATGGAAATCAAGTCCTGACAGGGATTCATTGACCTCAAGGTCAAGTTGACGGACCGCGCAAGCGGCAATCCAACCGTCAACCAATAACCGCAAAGGAGGATTTTGGTTACAATGAATAAAGGAATCATCGGCAAGAAACTCGGCATGACGCAGATCTTTACCGAAAACGGCAGCGTCATCCCCGTGACCGTGATCGAGGCGGGCCCCTGCCCGGTCTCCCAGAAAAAGACGGTCGAAAAAGACGGGTACAGCGCGGTGCAGCTCGCCTTCGAAGAGACGAAGGAAAAGCACCTCACCCGTCCGGAGCTCGCCCACCTCAAAAAGGCGGGCATCACCCCCCGCAAGCACCTCAAGGAGTTCCGCCTTGCGGACGCGGAGTCGAAGAACGTCGGCGACGTTATAACGGTCGATACCTTCAGCGTAGGCGAAAAGGTCGACATCACGGGTATAACGAAGGGCCGCGGCTACACCGGCGCCGTCAAGCGGTGGGGACACCACATCCTGAGAATGACGCACGGCACCGGGCCGATCCACCGTCAGGTCGGTTCGATGGGCGCGAACTCCACGCCGTCCCGCGTCTATAAGAACAAAAAGATGGCCGGCCAGTACGGCAACGAACAGGTCACGATCCTCAACCTCGCGGTCGTCAAGATCGACGCGGAAAAGAATCTGATCGCCGTCAAGGGCGCGGTCCCCGGCGCGAAGGGCGGGATCGTCTTCATCCGCGATTCCGTCAAGGCATAAGGAAGGAGGAAAGAAGAATGCCAAACGTAAACGTAGTAGATATGACCGGCAAACAGGTCGGCACGATCGAACTTTCCGAGAAGGTGTTCGGCGCGGAGGTCAATCCCGCCGTCCTCCACACCGCCGTCAGAGCGTATCTGATGAATCAAAGACAGGGCACCCAGTCCACCCTGACCCGTACCGAGGTCTCCGGCGGCGGCAAGAAGCCCTGGAAGCAGAAAGGGACCGGCCACGCGCGCCAGGGTTCCACGAGAGCGCCGCAGTGGACGCACGGCGGCATCGCCCTCGGCCCGAAGCCCCGTGAATACCGCGTTACCCTGAACCGCAAGGTCCGCCGCTCCGCTCTCTTCGGCGCGCTGTCGCAGAAGGTCGCGGGCTCGGAGTTCATCGTGGTGAACGCCATCGCGGCGGAGGATTACAAAACGAAGACGATGACGGCGATGCTCAAGGCCGTCGGCGCGGAGGGCAAGACCCTCGTGGTGCTGGCGGACAACGAGCAGAAGACCGTCAAGAGCTTTGCGAACATCCCGGGCGTGAAGACCGCGCAGTACAACGCGCTGAACGTGTACGACGTTCTCAACTGCGAAAAGGTCGTCATCGCCGAGGGCGCCGTGAAGAAGATTGAGGAGGTCTACGCGTGATGAAAGCCATTCAGGATATCATTATCAAGCCGGTCATCACCGAGAAGAGCATGGCGGACATTGAAGCGAAGCGCTACACCTTCCGTGTGCAGAAAACCGCCACCAAGCCCGAGATCGCGCACGCGGTCGAGGTCATGTTCGGCGTGGAGGTCGCTTCCGTCAACACCATGAACGTCAAGAGAAAACCGAAGCGCCTCGGCGTCCACGCCGGCTATACCGCCGCGTGGAAAAAGGCGATCGTCACACTCAAGCCTTCGTCGAAGAGCATCGCCTTCTTCGACAGTATGAACTGAGCGGGAGGTAGTCACAATGCCTATTAACTACAAACCGACAACTCCTTCGCGGCGGAACATGAGCGCTCCCTCCTTTGAGGAAGTGACCAAGCACACCCCCGAAAAGAGTCTGATCACGGTCAAAAAGAAACACGCCGGCCGTAACTCCTACGGCAGGATCACCGTCCGTCACAAGGGCGGCGGAAACAAGATCAAGTACAGGATCGTCGATTTCAAGCGTCAGGACGCGACGGCGAACACCGTCGTCGGCGTTGAGTACGACCCGAACCGGACCGCCTACATCGCTCTTCTGGAGAACGAGGCGGGCGAGAAGAGCTACATCATCGCGCCGGTCGGCCTGACCGACGGCGACAAGGTCTTCTCCGGCGCGGACGCCGACATCAAGCCCGGCAACACGCTCCCGATCGCGAACATCCCGGTCGGTACCTTCATCCACAACATCGAGCTCTACCCCGGCAAGGGCGGTCAGCTTGTCCGTTCCGCCGGCGCCGCCGCCCAGCTGATGGCGAAGGAGAACGGCACGGCTCAGGTCCGTCTCCCCTCCGGCGAGGTCCGCATCATCCGCCTCGACTGCAAGGCGACGATCGGGCAGGTCGGCAACATCGAGCACGACACCGTCAAGATCGGCAAAGCCGGCAAGACCCGTCACAAGGGCGTCCGTCCGCACGTCCGCGGCTCGGTCATGAACCCCTGCGACCACCCGCACGGCGGCGGCGAAGGCCGTTCTCCGATCGGGCGTCCGTCTCCCGTTACCCCCTGGGGCAAGCCGACGATGGGCTACAAGACCAGAGACAAGAAAGCGCGCACGAACAAGTTTATCGTGAAGCGCAGAAACGACAGATAACCGGAGGAAAGGAAAGAAATGAGCAGAAGCCTGAAAAAAGCGCCTTACGTAGAAGAAAAGCTCTACAAGAGAGTCTGCGCCATGAATGAAAGCGGCGACAAGAAGGTCCTCAAGACCTGGTCCCGTGCTTCGGTGATCTACCCCGATTTTGTCGGTCATACCATCGCGGTGCACGACGGCCGCAAGCATTTCCCGGTCTACGTGACCGAGGATATGGTCGGCCACCGGCTGGGCGAGTTCGCGCCCACCCGCACCTTCCGCGGCCACGCGGGAGCCAAGACCACGAAGTGATCCGTCACGATCCCAAATAAAAACGGAGGAAAAGCCTTAAATGGAAGCAAAAGCTTATCTTAAATATGCGAGAATATCTCCGCGTAAGGTCGGGATCGTGCTTGACCTCATCAGAGGCAAGGACGTCGCGGAAGCCAAAGCCATCCTCAAGAGCACGCCGAAGAGCGCGAGCGAGTACCTGGTGAAGCTTCTCGACAGCGCGGTCGCCAACGCGGACCACAATTTCCAGATGGACGTCTCGAAGCTCTATGTGAACGAGTGCTTCTGCTGCCCCGGCCCGATCCAGAAGCGGATCATGCCGAGAGCGCAGGGAAGAGCGTTCCGCATCAACAAGAGAACGAGCCACGTGACCCTTTCCGTTAAGGAAAGAGACTGAGAGAGGAGGAGCCGAATATGGGACAGAAAGTCAACCCCCACGGATTGCGCGTCGGCGTGATCAAGAACTGGGATTCGAGATGGTTTGCGAAAGACGAGGTCTTCGGCGACACTCTCGTATCCGACTATAACGTCAGAAAGTATCTGAAAAACAAACTGAAGGACGCCGGCGTGCCGCGCATCGAGATCGAGCGCGACAACGTCCGCGTTCGCGTGATCATCCACTGCGCGAAGCCGGGCATGGTCATCGGCAAGGGCGGCGCGGATATCGAAGCGCTGAAAAAGACCCTGACCGGGATGCTCGGAAAGCCCGTCACCATCGACGTGATCGAGGTGAAGAGCCCGGATCTGGACGCTCAGCTCGTGGCCGAGAGCATCGCCTCCCAGCTCGAGAAGCGCACCAGCTTCCGCCGCGCGATGAAGCAGGCGATCGGCCGCACCATGCGCCTCGGCGCGCGCGGGATCAAGGTCTCCTGCGGCGGACGTCTCGGCGGCGCCGAGATCGCCCGTACCGAGCACTATCACGAGGGAACGATCCCGATGCAGACGCTGCGCGCCGACATCGACTACGGGTTCTGGGAAGCCACCACGACCTACGGCAAGATCGGCGTCAAGGTCTGGATCTACAAGGGCGAGGTCCTGAGCGAGGTCAACCGTCCCGACGGGAGCCGCCGCGAGGATCGCCGTCCGCCCCGCCGCAATTTTGACGGCAGACGGGACAACCGCCGCCCCGGCGGCGAGCGCGGCGAACGCCGCGGGACCGGCCGTGAGGGCAACTACCGCAACAACAGACAGGGAGGGCAGAGATAACCATGCTGATGCCGAAAAGAGTCAAATACAGACGCGTCCAGCGCGGCCGTCTGAAGGGAAAAGCGACCCGCGGCAACACCGTGTCGAACGGTTCTTTCGGTCTGATGGCGCTGGAGCCCGCGTGGATCACCAGCAACCAGATCGAGGCCGCCCGTATCGCGATGACCCGTTACGTGCGCCGCGGCGGTCAGGTGTGGATCAAGATCTTCCCTGACAAGCCGATCACCGAAAAGCCCGCCGAGACCCGCATGGGTTCCGGTAAAGGGTCTCCGGAATACTGGGTCGCCGTCGTCAAGCCGGGCAGAGTGATGTTCGAGATGGACGGCATTCCCGAAGAGCAAGCGAAAGAAGCGATGCGTCTCGCCTCTCACAAGCTGCCGATCAAGTGCAAGTTTGTGAAGCGGGAGGACGCAGAGACCGCCGCAAAGGAGGGTTAAGCCGTGAAAGCAACGGAACTGAAAGAACTTTCAAACGAGCAGCTCGAAGCCAAATTGAAGGAGCTCAAGGATCAGCTTTTCACGCTTCGCTTCCAGCACTCGATCAACCAGCTTGACAATCCCCATAAGCTCGTGGACGTAAAGCGGGACATCGCCCGCGTTCTTACGGTCATGAACCAGAAGAATGTATGAGAGGTGCAGAGATGAACGAGAATACTGAACGCAGCCTGCGCAAGACCAGAGTGGGCGTGGTCGTTTCCGATAAGATGGACAAGACGATCGTCGTCGCCATCAAGGACAACATCAAGCACCCCATGTACAAGAAGATCATCAAACGCACCGTGAAGCTGCACGCGCACGACGAGAACAACGAGTGCCGCGTGGGCGACAAGGTCCTTCTGATGGAGACGCGTCCTCTCTCCGCCACCAAGCGCTGGAGACTCGTTTCCGTGATCGAGAAAGCGAAGTAAACCCAAATCGGTAGGCAGGTCGGAAACTTGCCGAAATAAGGAGGAAAACTCAAAGTGATACAGCAGCAGACACTTATGAAGGTCGCCGACAACACCGGCGCCAAAGAGCTGATGTGCATTCGCGTTCTCGGCGGGACCGGGAGACGCTATGCGAATATCGGGGATGTTGTCGTTGCCTGCGTCAAGAAGGCCGCGCCGGGCGGCGTGGTCAAGAAAGGCGAAGTGGTGAAGGCGGTCATCGTGAGATCCGCCAAGGGACTGCGCCGTGCGGACGGTTCCTACATCAAGTTCGACGAGAACGCGGCGGTCATCCTGAAGGACGACAACAGCCCGAAGGGCACGAGAATATTCGGGCCGGTGGCGAGAGAGCTCCGCGAAAAGGATTACATGAAGATCCTTTCGCTCGCGCCCGAAGTGCTGTAAGGAGGAAAGACGATGAACAAGGTACACGTGAGAAAAGACGACTCGGTTATCGTCATTTCCGGCGACAGCAAAGGGACGAAGGGCAAGGTCATCGCCGTCTCTCCGAAGGAGGGCAAGGTGATCGTGGAAGGCGCCAACATCGTCTCCAAGCACGTCAAACCGAAAAAGCAGGGCGAAGCCGGCGGCATCACGAAGGTAGAGGGAGCGATCTACGCGTCGAAGGTGGCGCTCGTTTGCTCCAACGCCAAGTGCGCGAACAACGGCAAAGCCACCCGCGCCAAGATCAAGGTCGACGAAAAGACCGGCGAAAAGATCCGCGTTTGCGCCAAATGCGGACAGAAACTGTAAGAGGAGGACGACAGACATGGCAAGATACAGAGAGATCTATCAAAAAGACGTTGTCCCCGCTCTGATGAAGAAGTTCAACTACAAGAGCCCGATGCAGATCCCGAAGCTGGAGAAGATCGTGGTCAACGTCGGCTGCGGCGACGCGAAAGACAATTCCAAGGTGATCGACAGCGTCTGCAGCGAGCTGGCGCAGATCACCGGCCAGAAGGCGATCGCCACGTCGGCGAAGAAGTCGGTCGCAAACTTCAAGATCCGTCAGGGGATGAAGATCGGCGCGAAGGTGACGCTGCGCGGGGACCGGATGTACGAGTTCCTCGACCGTCTCTTCAACCTCGCTCTGCCCCGCGTGCGCGACTTCAAGGGCATCAACCCGAACGCCTTTGACGGCAGAGGCAACTACTCCCTCGGCCTCAAGGAGCAGCTGATGTTCCCCGAGATCGACTACGACAAGGTCGACAAGATCCGCGGTATGGACGTTGTGTTCGTTACCACGGCCAACACCGACGAAGAAGCGAAAGAGCTGCTCACCCTGCTCGGCGCTCCCTTCTCAAAGTAAGAGGTAAGAAGAATGGCTAAAAAATCAATGATCCTCAAGGGCGCGAGACCCCAGAAGTTCTCCACCCGCCAGCACAACCGCTGCAAGATCTGCGGCCGCCCCCACGCTTATCTCCGTAAATACGGCGTCTGCCGTATCTGCTTCCGCGAGCTTGCCTACCGCGGGGAGATCCCCGGCGTGAGAAAGGCAAGCTGGTAACAGACCGTCCCCGCAGCCGGAAGGAAAGCGCGAGAAGAGCGCTTTAACCGCCGGTTCGCCGCCGGAGCGTCCGGCAGCAAGAAAACAACTTGCATGAAGGAGGAAATATCCATGCAAATCTCAGACGTTATTGCGGATATGCTGACGCGGATCAGAAACGCGGGCAACGCAAAACACGAAACGGTCGACGTTCCCGCTTCGAACGTCAAAAAGGCGATCGCCGACATCCTCGCAAACGAAGGCTACATCAAGGGCTGGCAGCTGATCGAGGACGGCAAGCAGGGCGTGATCCGCATCACGCTCAAGTACCTGACCGGTAAGCAGCCCGCGATCCGCGGCCTGCGCAGAGTCTCCAAGCCCGGTCTGCGTATCTACAGCGGTTACGAGGATATGCCGAAGGTCATGAACGGTCTCGGCATCGCCATCATCACCACCTCCAAAGGCATCATGACCGACAAGGCGGCCCGCGCCGCCCAGCTCGGCGGCGAAGTGCTTGCCTTTGTCTGGTAATGCGAAAGGAAGGAACGAATTATGTCAAGAATCGGACTCAAACCGATCGTCGTCCCTGCCGGCGTTACCGTTACGGTGGGAGAGGGCAATCACGTTACCGTCAAGGGTCCTCTCGGGACGCTTGAACAGAGCTTCAGCACGCACATCGCCATCGACGTTCAGCCCGGTGTCGTCACGCTCAGCCGCGACAGCGAGGAGCAGGAGGTCAAGGCGCTTCACGGTCTGACCCGCGCGCTTCTCCACAATATGGTCGAGGGCGTGGTCAACGGCTATCAGAAGAACCTCGAGATCGAGGGCGTCGGTTACAAAGCCGAAAAGCAGGGCAGCAAGCTCGTGATGAAGCTCGGCTACAGCCACGACGTCGTCATCCCCGAGACCGACGACTACAAGTTCGAGTGCCCCTCTGCGACGCAGATCGTCATCAAGGGAATCGACAAGCAGAAGGTCGGCGAGATCGCCGCGCAGGTGCGCGGAAAGAGACCGCCCGAACCCTACAAGGGCAAGGGGATCCGGTACGCGGGCGAGCATATCCGCCGCAAAGCCGGAAAGACCGGTAAGTAAGAGAGGAGCGGAATAAGATGATTACCAGACAGGATAAAAACGTCAAACGTCTGAAGAGACACGCGAGAGTCCGCGCTCACATTTCCGGTACCGCACAGCGTCCGCGCCTTGCGGTTTACCGTTCGCACGCGCACATCTACGCGCAGATCATCGACGACGTAAAGGGCGTCACCCTCGTTTCCGCTTCCACGACCGAAAAGACCTTCACCGAGTACGGCGGAAACAAAACGGCAGCAAAGGAAATCGGAAAGCTGATCGCGGAGCGCGCGCTCGCGAAAGGGATCAGCGAAGTAGTATTTGACCGCGGCGGTTATATATACCACGGACGCGTATCGGAGCTTGCAGCAGGGGCCCGCGAGGGCGGCCTGAAGTTCTGACTCCGGTTTGTACGCTGTTCAAGAACTGATTTTGAACAAATTTAAGGAGATTTCCAATGGCAAGAAAATTTGATCCGGCAACGCTTGACCTTGAGGAAAAGCTTGTCACACTGAACCGCGTTTCCAAGACCGTGAAGGGCGGACGCGTGGCGCGTTTCACCGCGCTGATGGTCGTCGGCGACCGGAACGGGCACGTCGGATACGGGCTCGGCAAATCCGCCGAGGTGCCGGACGCGATCCGTAAAGCGGTGGAGGACGCGAAGAAGAATATGGTCGAGGTCGCCGTTGTCGGCACCACGATCCCGCACGAGATCATCGGGCACTACGGCGCGGGGCGCGTGCTTCTGAAGCCGGCTCCCTCCGGTACCGGTATCATCGCGGGCGGCACCGTCCGTGCGGTGCTTGAGATGGCGGGCATCACCAACATCCGCGCGAAATGCCTGCGTTCCACCAACCCCACCAACGTCGTCAAGGCGACGTTCACGGCGCTCAAAGAACTGCGCACCGTGGAAGACGTGGCGGCAGTCCGCGGTCTCGACGCGGCGCAAGTGAAGGCGTAAGGAGGCAAAACGATGAAAAAAGTCAAAGTGACGCTGACGAAAAGCCTGATCGCCTGCAAGCCGAAGCAGAAGCTGACGGCGGACTCCCTCGGTCTGCGCAAGATCGGGGACAGCATCGAGCACGAGGACAACGCGGTCCTCGCCGGCAAGATCAAGATCCTTTCTCATCTTGTCAAAGTTGAGAACGTTTAACGGAATTCGGAAAAAGGAGGAAAACAGATGAAGCTCCATGAACTTTCACCCGCGCCCGGCTCGGTGACGAAAGCCTACCGCAAGGGCAGGGGACCTGGTTCCGGAAACGGGAAAACGGCCGGAAAAGGACACAAGGGCCAGAACGCGCGCTCCGGCGGCGGCGTGAGACCCGGGTTTGAAGGCGGACAGCTCCCGCTTTACAGAAAACTGCCGAAGAGAGGCTTCTACAACCGCTTCTCGACCGAGTACGCCGTGATCAACCTCGCCGGGCTTTCCCGGTTTGAGGACGGCGCCGTCGTCGATCTCGAGATCCTGCGCGACGCGGGTCTCGTGAAGACCAACGAAAAGAAGCTGAAAGTCCTCGGCAACGGTGAGATCACCAAAAAAATAACCGTAAAGGCAGCGGTCTTTTCCGCAAGCGCAAAGGAAAAGATAGAGGCGGCGGGCGGAAAGACAGAGGTGGTGTAAGGTGTTTACCACGCTCAGAAACGCCTGGAAGATCCCCGAACTCAGGAAGAAGATCCTTTTTACTCTGTTCATCGTGGTCATCTACCGGCTCGGAGCCGCCATTCAAATACCTTACATCGACCACAGCGCGCTCGAGTCCGTGAAAGCGTCGGCAGGCTCGATCTTCGAGTATCTGAACATCCTGTCCGGCGACGCGTTCAACAAGGCGACCCTCTTCGCGCTTTCCATCTCTCCGTACATCACGTCGCAGATCGTGATCCAGCTGCTGACCGTTGCGATCCCTCCGCTGGAGCGTCTCTCCAAGCAGGGTGAGGAAGGCCGGCGGAAGATCGACAAGATCACCCGCTACGTCACGGTCGGTCTGGCGCTGCTTACCAGTATCGGTTACTACTTCCTGATGCGCAACACCTATCAGGTCGTGACCGACGGCGGCAAGACCTTCTTCGGCGCGGTCGTGATGATCGCCTGCTACTGCGCGGGCGCGTCCCTGATCATGTGGATCGCGGAAAAGATCAACGAGCACGGCATCGGCAACGGCATTTCCGTCATCCTCTTCGCCGGTATCGTTTCCTCGCTGCCGCGGCTGGTCCAGGCGGGCATCGCCAAGTTTAAGGACGGGATCGAAAAGATCGGATCCGGCTCGGTCGGGTCCGGGCTCCTCTCGATCGTCATCGTTCTTATCGCCGCCGCCGCGATCATCGCGGTCGTCGCGTTCGTCGTCTTCATCACGGAGAGCGAACGCCGCCTTCCCGTCCAGTACGCGAAGCGCGTGGTCGGCCGGAAGATGTACGGCGGGCAGAACAGCAACCTGCCGATCAAGCTGAATATGTCCGGCGTGATGCCGATCATCTTTGCCAGCTCGATCTGCTCGCTGCCGCCCACGATCATCCAATTCATCAACAGCAATCCGCAGCAAGGCACCTTCCTCTACACGCTGTCGAAGATCTTTTCGTCCGACTCGTGGCTCTACGTTGTGATCTTCTTCATCCTGATCATCCTGTTCGCGTACTTCTACATCGCCATCTCCTTCAACCCCGTTGAAGTGGCGAACAATCTGCAGAAGAACGGCGGCTCGATCATGGGGATCCGTCCCGGCAAGCCGACGGCGGATTACATCCACAAGATCCTCAACCGGATCACCCTGCTCGGCGCGCTCTTCCTCAGCCTGATCGCCGTGCTGCCTCTCGTGATCAACATCGTAACGAGCGGCGGTCTCGGGAACATCGCGTTCAGCGGCTCCTCGCTTCTGATCGTCGTCGGCGTTGCGCTGGAGACGGCAAGAGAGATCGAGGCGCAGATGACGATGCGGCATTACAAAGGCTTTTTGGAATAAGCCCGGTGAAGCGAATGAATATCATTTTTCTCGGTGCGCCGGGAGCGGGAAAAGGAACCCAGGCGGAGCGGATCTCCGCTCTGCTTGGGATCCCCACCGTCTCCACGGGCGCGATGATCCGCGAGGCGATCAAGAACGGGACGGAAATGGGCAGAGAAGCGGCGGCTTATACCGAGCGCGGCGCCCTGCTCCCGGACGAGGTCGTCAACGGGATCGTCAAGGAACGGCTTGCCGAAGAGGACTGCAAAAACGGCTGGATCCTCGACGGGTTTCCCCGTACGCTTCCCCAGGCGGAGGCGCTCAAAGCGATGCAGATCCGGGTGGACGCCGTCGTCAGCCTGGAGATCGCGGACGAAACGATCGTGGACCGGATGACGGGCAGACGCGTCTGTCCGGCGTGCGGCGAGACCTATCACGTGAAGAGCAACCCTTCTCCCGCCGGGGAGAACTGCGCCAAATGCGGCGCGCCGCTCACCGTCCGCAAGGACGACGCGCCGGAGGTCGTGCTCTCCCGCCTGAAGGTCTACCACGAGCAGAGCGAACCGCTGAAGGCCTATTACAAAGAGAAGGTCGTCACCGTCAACGCGGACGCGCCGCTTGACAGGATCACCGATGAGATCCTGCGGGCGCTCGGAGCAAAGGCGTAACATGATCAAGCTCAAGAATTCCGCTCAGATCGAGATCATGAAGGACGCCGGAAGGATCACCGCGGAGGCGATTCTCGCGGCGGCGGAACAGATCCGCCCCGGCGTCAGCACAAAACATCTTGACACGGTGATCCGTACGTACATCGGGAAAAGCGGCGGCAAGCCGTCTTTCCTCGGGTACGGCGGATTCCCCGCATCCGCCTGCATCAGCATAAACGACGAGGTGATCCACGGGATCCCGTCGGAAACGCGGATCCTGCAGGAAGGAGACATCGTCAAACTGGACGTGGGGGTCGCGTATCGCGGCTACCAGGGGGACAGCGCCCGCACCTTCGCGGTGGGGACGGTCTCGCCCGAGGCACGGAAGTTGATCGACGTCACAGAGCAGTGCTTTTTCCTCGCTCTCAAAGAGGTCAGAGGAGGCAACCGCATCGGAGACATCGGACACGCGGTGCAGAGTTATGCGGAGGCAAACGGATACGGCGTGGTGCGCGAATACGTCGGGCACGGGATCGGAGAAGAGATGCACGAGGAACCGGAGGTTCCCAACTTCGGTCACGCGGGACACGGCGTCCGCCTTTTTCCCGGAATGGCGATCGCCATCGAGCCCATGATCAACATGGGCACCTGGCAGGTCAAACGGATGGGAGACGGGTGGACGGTCAAGACCGCGGACGGCTCGCTTTCCGCGCATTACGAAAACACGGTCATACTGACGGAGGAAGGCCCCGTCGTAACGACCCTGGTGTCATAACCGAAACTGAGGAGGGATCATTCTGCCGAAAGATGATGTGATCGAATTTGAAGGCGTCGTGACGGAAGCGCTTCCGAACGCGACCTTCAAGGTAAAACTGCCGAACGGGCATATGGTCAACGCCCATATCTCCGGGAAGCTGCGCATGAACTATATCAGGATTTTGCCGGGCGACCGCGTAACGGTGGAGGTCTCCGTTTACGACCTTACCAAAGGGCGCATCACCTGGCGCATGAAATAACGGAATACGGAAAGGAAAAACGAAATGAAAGTAAGACCGTCCGTCAAGAAAATCTGCGAAAAATGCAAGATCATCAAGCGCCACGGCAAGGTGATGTGCATTTGCGAAAACCCCAAGCACAAACAAAGACAGGGCTAATCGAAAGAAAGGAAGAGTAAGAATATGGCACGTATTGCCGGTGTAGACCTTCCCAACAACAAGAGAGTGGAAGCAGCACTTACCTATATCTACGGGATCGGGCCGGCGCGCTCGAAGGAGATCCTGGCGAAGACAGGCGTCAATCCGGACACCCGCGCGAAGGATCTGACCGAGGACGAGGTCGCCAAGCTTCGTGACGAGGTCGAATCCTACGTGGTGGAGGGCGATCTCCGCCGCGACGTTGCGCTGAACATCAAGCGTCTGGTCGAGATCAACTGCTATCGCGGTATGATGCACAGACGCGGCCTGCCGGTCAGAGGGCAGCGCACCAAGACCAACGCAAGGACCAGAAAAGGCCCGGCGAAGACCATCGCCAACAAGAAGAAGTAAGGAGGGACGCGCAAAATGGCTAAAACGACAAGCACCGCGAAAAGAGTGATCAAAAAACGCCGCGACCGCAAAAACATCGAAAAAGGCGCGGTCCACATTCAGGCTTCTTTCAACAACACCATCGTCACCGTGACCGATACCTTCGGCAACGCCGTATCCTGGGCGTCCGCCGGCGAGCTCGGCTTCAAGGGATCGAGAAAGTCCACCCCCTACGCCGCTCAGATGGCGGCGGAGACCGCGGGCAAGCTCGCCGTGGACAACGGCATGAAGACGGTCGAGGTCTACGTGAAGGGCCCCGGTTCCGGACGCGAATCCGCGATCCGCGCGCTGGAGAACGTCGGTCTCCAGGTCGTGATGATCAAGGACGTCACTCCCATCCCGCACAACGGCTGCCGTCCGCCCAAGCGCAGACGTGTTTAATGAAACGGAGGAACGAAAACAATGGCAAGATATACAGGACCTGCTTGCAGACTTTGCCGCAGAGAGGGGACGAAACTCTTTCTCAAGGGCGAGCGCTGCACTTCCGCGCACTGCCCCCTGATCGTCAGGGAGAAGTCCGGCACGCCCGGCCCGCACGGCACCGCCCGTAAGAAGGTCGGCGAGTACGGCCTCCAGCTCCGCGAGAAGCAGAAAGCAAAGAGATATTACGGCGTTCTGGAGCGTCAGTTCCGTAATTATTACGAAATGGCGGTCAAGAAGGAAGGCGTGACCGGCGAGAACCTCCTGACCATTCTGGAGACCCGTCTGGACAACGTCGTTTACAAAATGGGCGTCGCCTCCAGCCGCAAGGAAGCGCGCCAGCTGATCAACCACGGGCATTTCACGCTGAACGGCAAGAGAGCGGACGTTGCGTCCATCCTCGTCCGTCCCGGCGACGTGGTGGCGCTCCGCGCGGCCAGCCGCGGGAAGGAAAAGTTCAAACAGCTTCTCGAAGGCTTCGACGGCAAAAACGCGCCGAAGTGGCTGGACGTTAACGCGGAGAACGTCTCCTGCACGGTGAGTGCGGTCCCGACCAGAGAGGACGTGGACTTCCCGTTCAACGAGCAGCTGATCGTCGAGCTCTATTCCAAGTAATGCCCCTTGCCGCCGGTTTTTCCGGCGGACGTCGAAAAGAGGAGACCCGCGCCGCGGGCTCCGGCAGCGGACGCTGCTGCCGACGAACTGAAAGAATATGGAGGATATTATGATCGAAATAGAGAAGCCGAACATTTCGTCCGAGGATATCGGAGAAGAAGGGAAAGTCGGGAAGTTCGTGGTCGAGCCGCTGGAACGCGGCTACGGCACGACCCTCGGCAACTCTCTGCGCCGGGTGCTGCTCAGCTCCCTGCCCGGCGTGGCCGTCACGTCCATCAAGATCGACGGCATACTCCACGAGATCTCCACGATCCCCGGCATCAAAGAGGACGTTACAGAGATCGTTCTCAACGTCAAAGGCATCGTCGCCAAGCTCTACTCCCAGGCGCCCAAGACCGTTTACATCGACGTCAACGGCCCGATGGACGTGAAAGCGGGGGACATTCAGTGCGACGCGGATATCGAGATCCTGAACCCTGAGCAGCCCCTGGCAAGCGTGGGCGAAAACGCGCACTTTTACATGGAACTGACGTTTGATCACGGCAGAGGATACGTTTCCGGCGAGAAGAACAAGCAGAACTATCTGGCCAACGCCGGACAGGGCGCGGGGATCCCGCTCGGCATGATCTTCACCGATTCGATCTTCACGCCGGTCTACGCCGCCAGCTATGAGGTGGAAAACACCCGCGTCGGCAATATCACCGACTACGACAAGCTCACGGTCTCCGTGACGACCAACGGTACGATCACGGCAAAGGAAGCGGTATCTCTCGCTGCCAAGATCCTCAACGAGCATCTCAACCTGTTTGTCGATATGTCCGATACGGCAAAGGGTACGGAGATCATGGTCGAGCGCGAAGAAACCAAGAAGGAAAAAGTCCTTGAGATGACCATTGAGGACCTTGATATGTCGGTCCGCAGCTTCAACTGCCTGAAGCGCGCCGGCATTGACACGGTCGAAGATCTGACCAACCGGACCGAGGAGGAAATGATCAAAGTCCGCAACCTCGGCAAGAAATCTCTGGAAGAAGTGATCCAGAAGCTCCACTCCCTCGGCCTTGAACTGAAGCGCGAGGAAGAGTGAGCTGACACAATTTAACGATTAGGAGGCACACCGAATATGCCCGGTACCAGGAAACTCGGCAGAAAGACCGACCACAGAAGAGCGATGCTCAGAGGTCAGGTCACCCTGCTGCTGAAGAACGGAAGCATCAAAACGACCGTCACGAGAGCGAAGGAGATCGCTCCCCTGGCGGAAAAAATGATCACCCTCGGCAAAAAGAACACGCTGGCCGCCCGCCGCGCCGCGATGGCGTTTATTACCGAAGAGGACGTCGTCTCCAAGGTGTTCGGCGAGATCGCCGCGAAGTACGCAAGCCGCAGCGGCGGTTACACGCAGCTTTACCGGCTGGGCGCGCGCCGCGGCGACGCCGCCGAGATGGCGCTGCTCAAGCTCTTTGAGGAGCCGGTGAAGGAAGAAAAGAAGGCGCCCGCCAAGAAGAAAGCCGCCCCGAAGAAGAAAGCGGCTCCGAAGGCGGAAGAGGCGAAGGAAGAGGGTAAGGCGGAAGAGCCGAAGACCGAGGCCGCCGCCGAAGAGCCCAAGGCCGAAGCTCCCGCCGAAGAGAAGGCGGAGGAGACCAAGGCGGAATAACCGCAAAAAAAGGACGGGAACCGATGCGTTCCCGTCCTTTTCCGTTTTTCCCTCGCCGGAGCGGGGAAAACCTCGGAAAAACACTTGAAAGAGTCGTGGGTTTATGCTACAATAGGGATAAATCCTTCCGCGGCGCGGGGCTTTGGCGCATCCGCGGAAGAAAACGGCTTTGAAAACGACCCCGGCCCCGCCGGAAAACCCGGCGCGGGGACCGCTCGGAGACCCGCTCCGGTCTTCCGGTCGGATCCATCCAAACAAACAGGAGGTTTTTGAGATGAGAGCAGCGGAAATCACGGTAACCGGCCAAGGCAAAGGAATGCAGGAAGCGCTGGAAGAAACGGAACGCCTGGGACTGATCGGCGGCCTTGCCCCCAAGGAGGTCTTGCGGCTTCGTCTGCTGGCGGAGGAACTGTTCGGCATGGCGCGCGGCATCGTGGGCGAGGAAGAGGCGCGCTACCGGATCGAAGCGGACGGAAAACGTTTTGAGCTCCGTCTGAACGTTGAGATGCGGATGACGCAGGAACGGAAAAAGCAGCTTCTCTCCGTCTCCTCGCAGGGGAGAAACGCCGCGTCGACCGGCTTTATGGGCAAACTGAAGGACGCGATCGCCACCGCGCTCCTCCCGAAGGAGTCCGGACTTTCCTTCCTCTCCGGCTTTTCGATGGGCTGTATGAGTATGGCGGGCGCCGGCGGACCGGAGGCGCAAGCGGCGTTTGCCGACGCGTTCTACTGGTCGATGAATCAGTATAAACAGGCAGTCGACGAGACCCGCGCGGACAACAGCGAGTCAAAGGAAGCGTGGGACGAGCTGGAAAAATCCATCGTCGCGAACATTGCGGACGAGGTGACCGTCCTGGTCCGCGGCTCCCGCGCGGAGATCACCATCCAGAAAGCGTTCTGAAGAAAAAAGATCGGAGAAAAGGAGAAGGATACGATGACCATTCACCAGACAAAAAACGGCAGCGAACTGACCGTCGCGCCGGAGGGCCGGCTCGATACCGCCACGGCGCCCGAACTCGAAAAAACCCTCACACCGGCGCTCGACGGCGTGACCTCGCTGATCTTTGATTTTGAGAAGCTCGCGTATATCTCGTCGGCGGGACTCCGGGTCCTGCTGTCCATGCAGAAACGGATGAATCAGCAGGGTTCCATGAAGGTCCTCCACGTGAGCGACGTGATTATGGAGATCTTTGAGGTAACCGGCTTCAACGAGATCTTGACGATCGAGTAAACCCGGATCCGCGCTTTTGACAAAAAACGGCAAAAACAGGCTGACAGACGGACGTCTTTCGGGACGTTCGCTGTCAGCCTGTTTTTTCAGGCTCTGTCTGCCGCGGATCACGGCAGGAGATTTGATGCCGCCCGGCAAGTGCCGGGCGGTTTTCTTTTGGATCTTTCCGGTTATCTTTTTTGCGGCAGTTCTTTGGTCCCGTCGGCGGCGGTCACCGTATAGGGCGGTATGATCCCGTCCATTTTTGCCTGGATCGCATCCCATTCGGCAAGTGTGCCGTCGTAGGAGAACGCGATCGGATTGTCGCCGCGGTCGTAAAAAGCACTGCCGCGGATCAGCGTGACGCTGTACGGGATATGGAGACTTGTCAGAGCGGTGCATTTTTCAAAAGCGCAAGCGCGGATCTCGGTCAGGGTTTCGGGGAGAGTGACCGCGGTCAGACCGCGGCAGCCGGAAAACGCACCGAACGCCAGGATCGAAACGCCATCGGGGATCTCGTACGCTCCTTCCCGACCTCCCGGATAGCAGAGGAGCGTCGTTTTTTCTTTGTCAAAGAGGACTCCGTCGACCGAGCAGATCTGCGGATCCTCTCCGTCGATCCACACGGCGCGCAGGGCGGAACAATCGGAGAAGAGGGTAAAAGCGTATTCCGTTCCCGTTTTCGATTTGGGGGCGGCGCTGTCCAGCCACCCTTTTCCCGCCGGGAGGATGATCTCGGTCAATCCGGCGCAGGACCGGAACGCAGCGGCAGAGATCTTTTCCACTTCGTCCGGAACCCGGTAGGCGCCGGTCTTCCCGCCGGGGTACTCCAGCAGTTCCTTCCCGTCCTTGGTAAAGAGCACGCCGTCGACCGACGAATAAGCGGGGTTCTCCGGGTCCACGTTGATCTCCCGGAGGGAGAGACAGCCCCTAAAGGGCTCCTCTTTGATGCTTGTTACGCTCTTCGGGATCGTGACCGTCTCCAGCGCTTCGCACCCCTCAAAGGCGTACGCGCCGATCTCTTCCATTTCATCCGGGAAGATGATTTCTTTCAGCTTTTTGCAGGACTTAAACGCGGATCCGCCGATCTTTTTTACACTTCCCGGCAGCTTGATACTTTCCAGATTCGGCGACCCGCGGAATGCGTTTTGATCGATGTTCGTGTACCCTTCTTCGATCTCAACGCTTTGCAGATTGGGGCAGTTCCGGCAGAAAACAAAATTGTGTGGAACGGAATGCACAAGTTTGAGGTTTTTAAGGTTTTCCTTTGGAAAAGCTTCCAAATTGTATGACGAACAGGAGAGATTTTCGATCGCATTACACCCGCGGAAGGCGTCTTCTGCGATGCGGGCTTCTTTTGAGAAAGTAACGTTTTTCAGATTCACGCAGCCTTCAAACGCCCCGGCCTGGATCCCTTGGATGCTGGCAGGGATGTGAAGCGTTGTCAAAAAGGTGCAGTTCCGGAAGACGTTGACGCCGATCGCTGTGACCGGCATTTCGTGATGCTCGGAGGGAATTGCCGGATCATCCCCGCTTCCGAGATATTCGGTGATGCAGTAGCCATCCTGCATCGAACGAAAACGGAAGGCGGTATTTCCCGGCTCAAATTCCTGCCCGACGTGCAGCGTGGCGAGGATGGCAAAACAGACGTCTTTGTCATCTTCGTTAAAAAACGTCAGTTCAAAATCGTATTCCTCGGTACGCCAAAGGATCTGAAACTGGCGAGTCGATTCAGAAAATTTGTAATAATAAAGCTGATTACCGATGTTCTCGGTTTCATAGGTGCCATCCACCGCGGCGAAAAAGGAGTCGTCCTGAATGTGTTGGTAGAGATTGATCCTTGTTTCGGAAGACGTCCATACCGTCAAAACGCTGGTCGAAGAATCCGTTTGGGACCGCTGAACGAACTTCTCCGGCAGATCCAGCGTATAGATCTTTTCGATCTCTGCCGCGGGGAAGATGAACGCTTTCACTACCCCGGCGATCGTCCTCCCGTCCGCGGAGACGGGGACGACGAAGAGAAAGAGGAGGACGAGCGCGGCGGCGACGGGAGCGATCAGACGCCGGAGAGGGAACGCGCGGGCGGGACGGGCCGGTTTTTCGGGGGCGCCTTCGGCCCGGGCGCGGAACCGCTTTTCAAAATCCGGGGAAAAGGCGAGCCCGTCGGCGGGCAGCGCCTCAAAGCGCGCCAGTTCCTCCCGCGCGACCGCGAGCAGAGCGGTTTTCAGGTTTTCTTTTTCCTTTCGATTCATCGGGATCCCTCCTTTCCGGCAAGGGCACGGCGCAGCAGCTTGCGGCCGCGCAGAAGATGGGATTTCACGGTGTTGACGGGCAGGGAGAGGGCGATCGCCACGTCGCTTACCTTCATTTCGTAAAGATAGTAGAGGGTCATCGCGTCGCGGCAGGCGGCGGGAAGGGCGCGGACCGCGGCGATCAGTTCTTCGCAGTCGGCGTTTTCCGCAACGGTCTCGGCAGCGTCCGGCTCTTCCGGACCGTCCGGCATATCTTCCGGGAGGGGCAGGGTCTCCTTTTTTGCCCGCAGGAGGTTGAGCGCGGCGTTTTTTGCGCATTTGCAGAGATAGATCTTTCTTTGCTCGTCAGAGGAAAAGCAGAGCCGGGCGCGCTGGCGGTAGACGGCGAGGAAGGCGTTTTGCACCGCGTCCTCGGCGTCCTGCTTCTCCCGCAGGACGGACCCGGCAACCGCCAGCATCCTGTCGCGGTAGTCGGTAAACATCGTCTCAAACTCATCTTCGCTGATCACACCAAAGAACAGGGGTAAAAAGGCAAAAAACATATTGGTCGGACCTCCTTCATCACCTATTATAACACCGGAAACGGCAAAAAGGTTGCACCCGAAAGAAAAATATTCCTTTTTTGAAGTAAAGGAGGCAAAAGACTTTTTGAAAAGGGGAAAGAAATAGAGAAAGTGAATACAAAGCAAATCAAACACGAAAGCCGCCCCGGTAAGCATGGGACGGCTTTCTGTTTTGGAGGCGCGGCGGGAGATAAATCGCCCCTGCGGCAGAGCCGTCGCCTTCGCGGACAGAGGCGTTTCAGGATCGTTTCCGCGGTAAGAGATTTGCCCAAGCAAAACGCCGGTCGTTCCTACCGACCGGCGTTTTGATACGGTTCGTTTTGTTCGCTCCCTATCATCCTTTTTCAGAAAGTCTTTTCGCTTCCTTTTCTTCAGAAAAGGAAGGCGTTTCCTTATTTTCCCTCCAATACGATCCGGTTCATCGGCACGCCGGCGCCGGCGGCGGATTCCTCGCCGCGGCAGGTAAAGAGCAGGGATTGCACGCCGCGTTCCCCTTCCCGCGCGAGGAGGGCGAGGGCGAGGCGGGTGCGTTCCGCGTCCTGGAAGGCGAGCGTTTCGTCGAGGATAAGGGGCGGTTTTTCCTTCACGTAGAGGAGATCGACGAGGGCGAGGCGGAGGGAGAGGTAGGCGAGGTCACGCGTGCCGGCGCTGAACTGCTCGGGGCTGTGCGCGCCCGTCTTGTCTTCGTGGGAGAGGGAGAGGTCGCTTGCGACCGAGAGGGCGCCGTAGCGGCCGCTTGTGAAGGCGGCGAGGCGTTCGCAGGCGCCGGCGGAGAGGGTGGGGGCAACGCCGCCGCGGATCTCCCGACCCGCCTCGGAGAGCGCCTCGATGGCGCGTTCGCAGGCGCGGTAACGCCGCTCGGCGGAGGCGAGGGAGGTCTGGGTCTCAAAGAGCTTGCCGGAGACGGCGTAGGGGTCGAGGGCGCGCGCGCGCAGGTCGGCGAGGGTAAGCTCGCGCTTGTGGATCTCCGCGCGCTGGAGCTGCGCCTGCTGGCGGTAAAACTCCACGCCCTGCTCGAGGGAGGCGATCGTCTGGGAGGGGTCCTCCGGCGGGAGGGCGAGAGCGGCCAGCTCGGCGCGCAGCGCGTCTTCTTCCTCCGGACCGACCGAGCGGGAGAGCTCCGCGATCCGGGCGCGGAGGGCGGCTTCTTCCGCATCGAGCCGGACGGCCTGCCGTCCGCGTTCGTCCGCCCGGTCCGCCGCCGTTTGCAGCGCGGCAGAGAGGGCGCCGTCCGGCGTTTTTTCTTTTTCGCCGTCGCCGCCGCTCAGACGGGCAAGCAGCCGCCGCGCGTCGGCGGCGAGAGCGCCGAACGTTTCCTTTGCCGCGTCGGCCTTTGCCTTCGCCGCGGAAACGGCAAGGCGTTTGTCGCGCAGCTCGCGCGCGTTGTCAAGATAAGCGTCCATCCGGGGGCCGAACGCCCGTTCGCCGCAGCTCCCGCAGATCCGGGCGCGCAGGGAGCGCGCCTTGCCCGCGGCGCGGAGCGCGCCGACGAGGTAAAAGAGGGAAACGAGAAGGAGCGCGCCGCCGAGGATCGCGGCGGGACGGCCGATCCCGGCGGAAAGCGGCTCTGTGAGGAAGGGAAGGAGCGAGGAATGCGCCAGCAGCCCGAAGGCGAGCGCCGCCGCCCCGAATACGGCGAACAGGATCGCAAACAGGCGGTCAGCCCGTTTCTTTTTCAGGAGATAAGCGTGCTCGGAGCGGACGCGCTCGGCGCCGCCCGCCGCTTCGATCTCCTCCCCGTTTTCTTCGCTTGCGGGGAGGGAGGCGAGCTCTTCTTCCAGGCGCCGCTGCGTTTCCAGCGCCTCCCGCAGCTCTTCCTCGCGCAGGGG
Organism: Clostridia bacterium; assembly: GCA_017450965.1. Lineage (GTDB taxonomy): Bacteria > Bacillota > Clostridia > Oscillospirales > CAG-272 > RUG12395. The sequence continues at coordinate 4,314 of JAFSSQ010000029.1, read as the reverse complement.
CAGTTCGGGCACCGTGCGGCGTGCCGCCGCAAGATCGGAAACGTCCGGCTTTTCTCCGTTCGGGTAGAGGGCGGCGAGAGCGGCGCGGTTTTCGGCGAGGGCGGCTTCCTTGTCCCGCTTTTCCTCGCGGCAGGCGAGGGTGAGGCGGATCTTCGCCGCTTTGGTGCGGGCGGCCATCTCCGCTTCCTGCTTTTCCAGCGCCGCCAGCTTTTCCCGGCGGGCGTCCAGCTCTCCTTCGGTCGCGATCACGCCGCGGTTCGACTCCTCCGCTTCCCGCAAGAGATCCTGCAGGCGGCGTTCTTCTTCCCGCAGATCGAAGATCTCGCCGCCCTTTCCGTTTTTGTGGAGGAGGCGGACGCGCAGCTCGTCAAGCGTTTTCTGCGCCCGCCGGACGTCGGTCCCTTCGTCGCCGGAGAAAAGGATATTGCCGATCGCGGCGGTCACTTCTCCCCGCTCGGGCGCGGCGTCCGCCATCTGGCGGAAAAAGGCGGTGGAACGGTAGAGCTTTGCTCCGACGCCGAAGAGGAGCTCCCCCGGCTCCTCGCCGGAGAAAAGCAGATCGCCGGTGTCGGCGTCGCAGATCTCCTTGGTCTCCCGCACGCTCTCCCGGGAGCCGGTCCGGCTGACGGAGAGGGAGCGGCGGATCTTCAGGCGCCGGGCGTCGGTCCGTACGGTCGCCCAGCCGCCGACGTGGGCGGCGTCAAAGGGCAGGATCCGCGCGCGCTCGGAGAGCTCCGCGCCGTCCGTCCCCTTGCCGGAAACGCCGTAAAAGAGAAACTTGATAAACCCGGCGACCGAGCTTTTCCCGCTTTCGTTTTTTCCTTCGATCAGGTTGAGCCCCTCGGAAAACGAGAGGGAAAGATCGGAAAGTCCGGCAAACCGTTCGATATAGAGTTCTTCCAGCTGCATGAGAGCTCTCCTTTCAGAGGTCGGCGGGGACGCCGCCGTCCAGCGCCGTCAGCCCGCAGCGGAGCGCGTCCGCCGCCGTCCGCCGTACCTCGGGATCCTCCGAGGTCAGCTCCGGCAGGAGGATGCGGTAGAGCGCGCCGCGCAGGGTGAGATCCTGCTCCAGCATCGCGCCGTCGAAGGTCGGCGAGGTCTCGTCCCGCAGATCGAGGGAAAAGACCCGGTCCGCCAGTTCCGCCTCCCGCACGGTGATCCCGGGGGCGCAGGAGCCGGTCAGCGTGAGGCGGAGGATCACGTTTTTGCCGAGTTTTTCCCGCTCGAAAAGTCCGAGGATGCGGTGAGAGGCCTCCGCGTCGGTGCGGCAGCCGGTGAGATCGCAGGTCTCCTTGCGGTAGATCCGGCGGGAGAAGGGAACGAAGGAAACGGCGACCTCGCCGTCTTCGTCGATCTCGGCGTAGTAGGCGCCGCGCTCCCCGCACTCGTCAAAGCTCCGGCCCTCGGGGGAACCGCTGTACCCGAACCAGGTCCGGCCGACGCGCTTGATGCCGGGGGATTTGTGGATATGCCCGAGCGCCGCGTAGGTAAAGCCCCCGCGCACGAAGTCGCTCTCCGAGAGCGGACAGGAGTTCGAGACGGGGGAGGTGAGATCCCCGTGGGCGCAGAGCAGCCGGAGCCGGCCGTTTTCCTCCGGGGCAAAGCCGGCGAGCGGATCCTCGGTCAGAAAAGAGGAAGTAAACGCCCAGCCGTACACGTCGGCGCCGAGCTCGGGAAACTCAAAACGGGAAACGGCGGGCGAGGAGAAAATATAGACGTTTTCGGGGAATTTTTTCGCCGCGTAGACGGAGCCGGGGCGGTAGGGGTCGTGGTTGCCCGGCGCGATGACGAAGCGGATATCCGGCGAGTTTTCAAACTCGCGGCAGAGCAGCTCGACCGTCTCCTTCGTCGCAAAGCCGTCGTCAAAGAGATCGCCGGGCAGCAGAACGAGCTGGCAGTTTTTCATCCTCGCGTAGAGCATCATACCGGTAAAGGTCGAGCGCAGATCGCGCCGCCTCGCCTCGCCCCGCTCGGCGTCAAGACGGGAAAAGGGCGTGTCGAGATGCACGTCCCCCGCGTGAAAGATCCGTAATTTACCATCCTTTGCCATAACGCGCCTCCTTGTTTCTTTTATTTTACCACGCCGCGCGCCAAGTTGCAAGAAAAAGCGATTTCTGTTTGACATCTTTCTCCCGCTGTGATAAGATAGAGAGGAAAAAACGGCAGGGAGGCGTCTATGGCGGAGTGGGAAGATCTGCGGCGGGAGTGTGAAGCGTGCCGCGGCTGTTGTTTGTGGGAAACGAGGACCAATCTGGTATTCGGCACCGGGAGCGAGACGGCGGAGCTGATGTTCGTCGGCGAGGCGCCGGGGGAAAAGGAGGATCTCTCCGGGATCCCCTTCGTCGGCCGGGCGGGCGAGCTGCTCGACAAGTATCTTTACGCCGTGGACATCCCGCGGGAGAACGTGTATATCGCCAACATCCTCAAGTGCCGCCCGCCGAAAAACCGCGATCCGCTGCCCGTGGAGGAGGACGCCTGTATCCGTTTTCTCTGGCGGCAGATCGAGCTGATCGACCCGAAGGTGATCGTCTGCCTCGGCAGGATCTCCGCCCACCGGCTGATCGGGGACGACTTCCGCATTTCCCGCGACCACGGGCAATGGTACACCCGGCGCGGCCGCGCCGTTACGGCGGTTTTCCACCCCGCGGCGCTGCTGCGGGACCCCCGCCGCAAGGGCGATATGCTCGACGATATGAAAATGATCAAACAAAAGCTCGGCGAGCTTGCCTCGCCGGACGAGGAGGAAAACAGATGAAAAAAACAACGATGCGCAGCTTTGCCCGTCTGATCGCGCGGATGGGCGCCAACGTCCAGAAGGGGCAGGAGGTCGTGATCCGCGCCGGACTCGACCAGCCGGAGTTCGTCGCGATGACGGCGGAGGAGTGCTACAAAGCCGGCGCCTCCAAGGTCCGCGTGGAGTGGGGGTATCAGCCCCTTGAAAAGCTCGCGATCCGCCACCGCACGCTCAAGTCCCTGTCCCGGTTCGACGACTGGGAGATCGCCAAGCTGAAGCACGGCGTGGAGGCGCTCCCCGCGATGATCTATATCGACTCCGAGGATCCGAACGGGATGAAGGGCGTCAACCAGAAAAAGGTCTCCAAGGTCTCGCAGGCGCGCTATCCGATCATCAAGCCGTTCCGCGACGAGATGGAAAACAAGTATCAGTGGGTGATCGCCGCCGTGCCGGGCAAGGCGTGGGCCAAGAGCGTGTTCCCCGGTCTGCGCGCGAACCAGGCGATGGAAAAACTGTGGGAAGCGATCCTCTACACCTCCCGCGCGGACGGACCGGACCCCGTGCAGGCGTGGAAGGATCACAACGCCGACCTCGCCGCCCGCTGCGCCTACCTTAATTCCCTCGGGATCCGCGAGCTTCGCTACCGCGCGGCCAACGGCACCGATCTCCGGGTCGGGCTCATCCCGGACGCCCTCTTTATGGGCGGCAGCGAAAAGACGCTCTCCGGCGTCGAATTCAACCCGAATATCCCGAGCGAGGAGGTCTTTACCTCCCCGATGAAAGGCGACGCGGACGGGATCGTCTATTCCACCCGCCCGCTCTCCTACCGCGGCGAGATCATCGAGAACTTCTCCGTCCGGTTCGAGAAGGGCAAGGTCGTCGAGGTCAAAGCGGAAAAGAACGAGGCGCTCCTGCGCGAGATGGTCGGGATGGACGAGGGCGCGTCGATGCTCGGCGAGGTCGCGCTCGTCCCCTACGACTCCCCGATCCGCAACTCGGAGATCGTCTTCAACAACACCCTCTTCGACGAAAACGCCTGCTGCCACCTCGCCCTCGGCCGCGGCTTTGAAAACTGCATCAAGGACTTTGAAAAGTACACTCTCGAGGAGTGCCGCGAAAAGGGGATCAACAGCTCGATGATCCACGTCGACTTCATGGTCGGCTCCCCCGATCTCGAGATCACCGCCGTCACCCGCGACGGCAAAAAAGTCCCGATCTTCCGCCAGGGCAACTGGGCGTTTTAAGAGAGCCTTCCTTTTCTGAAGAAAAGGAAGCGAAAAGACTTTTTGAAAAGGGTAAAGAATCAGAGAAAGCGTGTTCATAGCAAATCCAAAACGAAAGCCGACCCGGTAAGCGTGGGTCGGCTTTCTGTTTCGGCGGGACGGCGGGAGATAAACCCCCGCCCTACACGAAACTAAAGTGCGTTGTTTTTTTTGTAGGGCAGGGGCTTGCTCCTGCCGTTTGGCTCCCTCCGGGAGGGCCCGATTCCCCAAATAATCCTTGCGGATTATTTCGGGGACCCCGCTGGGCCGCTGTCGCCGTAGGCGACTGAAGGAGTAGGCGGGCGGTAAGGATGAGAT
>JAFSSQ010000028.1 GCA_017450965.1 Clostridia bacterium | reverse complement strand
GGACGAGCAATGCCGCGAGGCGGCGCGCCGCTCCGGCGTCGCCCGCGCCTGAAAACAAACGAAAAACCGCCCGCGCGCAACGCGCGGGCGGTTTTTTACGGAGAGAAAAGGACAAAAAAGCGGAAAGTCTGCCGGGATGATTACTTGATCAGGTTCTGCGGATCGTCCTGGACGACGCGGATGCCGACGAGCTTGTACGCGGAGGCGTCTTTTTCGTAGGCGGCCTTTGCCTGCGCCTCGGTCCGGAAATAATAGACCATCATTTTGTCGCCGTCGTTGTTATACGCTTTCATCGCTCTGGCAAGCGTCTTGACGTCAACGCCGAACTCGGCCGCGTAACTGTCCAGATAGGCCGAATAGACGATCGTGGTATAGCCCTGTTCCTTCAGGTACGTCTCGTCCTGTTCGCAAAGCGCGATCGCGCTTTTCAGGTCGCCCGCGTCGTCTTTTTTGCCGGATCCCTCTTCTTCGCCGCAGGCGCAAAGCCCGAGCAGAAGCGCAACGGCGAGAAGCGCGGCGAAAAGCGTTCTTGCTTTTTTCATGGTTGGATCTCCTTTTTTATAAAAAATTATTCTTACCATTCATAAAAGACGAACATACAGAAGTGCGGAAGCCCGTTCGTCTCACACGTCTTGTCGCTGTAGTACTGCACGGAAATGCGCGGCAGCGTGCCGTATGCGCCCGTAAAATACACCTTTAACCGCTCGTTGTAGTCGCTCGGGAAATGGGCGACGTCCTCGTCGTTGTTGACCTGCCAGCCCGAAAGAGACTCAAGTTTCCGGCAGTAGGCGGTATACTCCTGATAGCTCATCCCGTCTATGCGGATGGTGACGCAATCGTCCTCTACCGTCCACTCGGTGACGGTACCTTTGGTTTCGGGCTTCGGAAGGTCCGTCCCGTTGAACGAGCCGTTCCACTCCATGTCTCCGCTTTGTCCGTTTTCCTCCGGCGTTTTTTCGCCCGCTTCCTTTCCGGGCAGCCATTTGCCGTCTTTTTTGAGCTGCTCGCCGTCTTTATAGACGTTTCCGTCGGCGTCGGACTCGTATTTCGTGCCGTCCGGCAAGGTGAAAACGGTCGTTCCGTCGGCGCTTTTCGTCATCTTTGCGCCGTCGTAATAGGCGATGTCCGCCGAGGTAACGTGCCCGTTTTCGTCGTAGGTCACGTCCCAGGCGTTCTTTCCGTCTTTGTATTCGGTCAGATTGCCGTTGCTGTCAACGACCATGACCGTCCCGTCCTTACCATGGAAATCCATCGCCCCGGAATTGTTGTCCATCCAGAGTGTCGAGCCGTCGTCGCCGGTCCACCGGACGACGTTGTTGTTGATATATTTCGGATCGCCGTTTGCGTCGAAGCTCGTGTTCACGTTGGCGTTCCACTGCTCGCCGTTTGCGTCCGTCAGGGAAAAATCGGTGTTTTCGGTTTTTTCCCCGCCGTTCCACGTTACGGTCGTTTCCTGTTTGCAGCGGGAACCGTCCTTCCATTCGATGGACGTCGTTTGCTTGTCCCCGAGATCGGTGTGATCGTAGACGGTGCCCTCTTTGTTCACGAACCGCATCCCCTCGTCGGTAACGGTCAGCTTTGAGCCGTCCGGACAGGTGATCTCGCCGTTCCGATAATAGCCGTTTTCATCCGTTCCGATTCGTTCGTCGCTTCCGGTGATCCCGATCCCGGTCAGCCCGCCGTCGGCGTTATAATCGAGTGTCAGTCCGATGCCGTAGCTTTCCGAAAAGGAACCGTCCCGGTCGACCGTTGTGGTCTTGCCGTTCGGCTCGGTCAGGCTTTTTTTGCCGTCCTTGTATTCCGTGACGATATATCCGTCTGTCGTACGGACGGTGGCGTTTCCGTCGGCGTCTTCGGAATACTGATTTCCTTTATAATCGACCGCCTGAAAGGAGCCATCCCCGCGTTTCGTGCTGACGCTGCCGTTATCGAAGACCCGCGTTACCGAGCCGTCGCTGCCCTTGAACTCGGTATAACCGCCGTCGAACGCGTCGTCCGGCGTACCGGGTCCTTCGCTCCCGTCTTCCGCCAGAACGGAAACCGGAGACGCCGCCGCGGCCGCGGAAAAGAGGATAAAAAAGGAGAGAAGGATCGCAAACGCTTGTTTCATTTTCCCTCGCCCCCTTTGGCATGATCAAAGATCTCCTCGATCGCCCGGATCTCGTCGACGGACCGGATCGCCGGGATCCCGTCGTGCGCTTTTTCGATGAGCTCCGCGCCGCCGCCCTCCGCGATCAGTTCATAGACCGCCGCCGCTGCCTCGCTGTTGCCGGCCGCTTCCAGACTCTTCGCGTAGTCGTACAGGGAGATGAGCCCGGCCTGATCGGGATCGCCCTCCGGCTTTTTCTTCGATCCGCAGGCGCACAGCGCCAGCAGCATGACCGCCGCAAGGAAAAAGGCGATCGGTTTTGCCGTTTTTCTCATATATCGTGCCTCCTTTTAGAGTGTGATCCGTACCGTCTTATACTCTTTGACAAGTTTTCCTGACCGGACAGGAGCGCTCCGCGGTTCCGCGAGCGACGCAAAAAGCATCGATAGACGCCGCGCTTTGCGCGACACACACAGTTTAGCATACGAAAAGGAAAAATGCAAGAAAAAAGAAAAAACGCTCCCGTTCCGTTCAAAAAAGGAATTGCTTTCCCGTCTTTGGTATGTTACAATAAAATCGGACCGTGCGCCGCGCGGCGAAAAAACGAAAAAAGGAGCCCCGCTATGAAAAAGACGACCGCACTGCTGCTTTCCCTCTTTCTGCTTGTTTGCCCGCTTCTTTTTGCCTGCGCCCGGGAGGCGCGGCTCCCTTACCCCTATGAGGAACTGAAGGCGGGGAGAACGCCCCCGCCGCTCGATTCCTCGCTGATCCGGTCGGTATGGAGTGACGTGTATCTGTTGACTGACAAGGAGATCGACGAGCTGATCCGCCTCTATAACGGATCGGTCGTTCAAAACAGCGACGGCGCAACGACTCCCGATTTTTCCTATAGGATCTTTTTTACCGACGGATCGATGCTTTCCTTGAGTGAAAACGGTGCGTGCGGCGTCATTGCCATATATATAACGGATGAGAACGGGACGTATGCGCCCAATCCGACCGATGCGGTCGAGTATCCGTCGATTGCCGGCGAGGCGCTGTTTGCGTACTTGCGGGATCTGGCGCCGGTCGTGCAGGCCCGCGCGGAGACCGCGCAGTAAAAAAACAGAAAAAGGAGCCCCGCTATGAAAAAGACGACAGCACTCTTGCTTTCCCTCTTTCTGCTTGTTTGCCCGCTTCTTTTTGCCTGCGCCCGGGAGGCGCGGCTCCCTTACCCCTATGAAGAACTGAAAGCGGGAAAAACGCCCCCGCCGCTCGATCGCTCGCTGATCCGGTCGGTCGAACTGTCCCGATACACCGCCGACACGTATGAGTTGACCGGCGAGGAGACCGACGAGCTGATCCGCCTCTACAACGGATCCCGTGTTCAGAACTGTTACGGCGGGATAACGCCCGGTTTTATTTGTTTTATTCATTTTACAGACGGAACGGTCCTTTCCCTGCGCGACAACAGCAGTTTTGCAGAATTGGCGTATCGGGACGCGGCCGGAAAAAGAGCCGCAAATCCGACCGAAGGACACGAGGATCCGGAACTGAACAGCCGGGAGCTTTACGACTTTCTGCTGGATCTCTCACAGACGGCTTTAGCCCGCGCGGAGACCGCGCAGTAAGAAACCCCGGATCGCCCGGGAGAGGAGTCTGAAATGCCTGAAACGCAAGAAACAAGCAAACCGAAATGGATCGCGTGGGCGGCGAACTTCTGGTATCACCATAAATACCCGTTTTTGCTTGGGGTACTCGCCCTCGTCACGGTAACGGTGGCGCTGATCACCGGCCGCGGAACGGACAAAAACGCCGCGTACCTCACCTACGCCGGCCCCTACGCGCTCTCCGACGCGGAGGAAAAACAGGCGGCGGAGGACGTGGCCGCGTACCTCCCGGCGGACGCGGAGAAAAAGGCGGTTTCTTTTTCCTCGCTTTACTATATGACCGCCGACCAGATCCGGGAGAAGCTGACGGAGGACCCCTCCTTTACCGTCTTTGACCGGCTGCTCGCGGAAAATCTGGAGAGCTTTGACCGCGAGTTCGAGGCGGGCGACACGGTGATCTGGCTCGTCGACCCCTGGCTTTACGAGCGCCGCGCCGTCAAGGGAGAGTGGATCACGCTGCTTGAGATCCTGCCGAAGATGCCGGAGCAGGGGATCTACGATCAGTTTGCCGTCCGGCTGCTCGAGACAGACTTCGGCAAGACCTACTTTTCCTACCTGCCGGAGGACACGCTGATCTGCATCCGCCGCAACAACAAGGTCGCCTCGATGGAGGGGCGGGGGGCGGAGAGCGAGGAGACCTTTGAAGAGAGCTGCGCTCTCTTCCGGGCGATCCTTTCCTATCGCGCCGGGTAACAAAACGGCGGCTCTGTCATAAGATACTATCGGGGAGCGCGAAGCGCTTCCACTTGATAGATAGGGAGGAACAACATGGGCTGCCTCAACAATCTGTTCGGCGACAACTGCCTCTGCACCTGGATCGCCATCGCGCTGATCATCATCCTGCTCGTCGGCAACGCGAACTGAAGCGCATAGAAAAAAGGACCGCGGTCTTTCCGCGGTCCTTTTCTTTTGTTTGTTTTTCCGGTCAGAGAGCCGCTTTCCGTCTGCTCCGCCGGACGGCGAGCAGGATCACAACGGCAAGGACCGCGATCCCGGCGGCGGTAAGCAGCACGGCGACAGAGAGAAGAGAAAGCCCGGGAAGGATCGCGCCGAGAAAGGCAAGGATCCCGCCGTGCGCCGTCTTTTCTTCCTGCGCGATCCGGGCGGGGAGGTAATCGCGGAGAGAGGAGAAGCGTTCTCCTTCCTCCCCTTCGTAGAGGAAGGAGAGGATCCCGTCGCCGGAAGCGGTCCGGACGAGGAGAACGGTCTCGCCGTTCGGCCGTTCGGAGGCGAGCAGCGCGGCGGCGGTCGGTTCCCCGACCGTTTTTTCGCGGACCGCGCGGGCGAGCGCCTCCCACGGCGTCCGGGAAGCGGCGCCGTACCAGACGACCGTCTGGCGGCAGATCCCGTCAGCGCCGGGCGTGAGCGTTACGGAGCCGATCACCCGGGTCTCTCCTCCCGACCGGGAGACGAGCGGGATCTCGGCGGACGCCGCCGCCGGACAGACGGCAAGCAGATCCTCCGCCGTTTCGATCCCCGCGGGATCGAGCCGGGAGTAGGGAACGGAAAAAACGAGGAGCGCTGCGTCGCGGTCGATCTGAAAAGAGGGGATCTCCTGCGGCGCCTCGGCGGCGGCACGGACGACAGCCTCCTCGGAAAGCGAGGCGAGGATCTCTTTCAGCGTCTCGCCGCGGATCGCGGGGACGGCAAAGGAGCCCGCGTCCCCCTCCGCCGCCGAAACGGCGGCGCACGGAAGGGCAAGGAGAACGAAGAAGGAGAGCGCGAGAAAAAGCGTGCGTTTTTTCATTTTGTTTTCCTTTCCCGCGTCAAAACGGATCAGCGGTTCTTTTCGTTTTCAACGCCGGTCAGACGGGACGGCGACAGCGTTTCCGGATGCGCGAGACAGTAGGCGGCGTCCGTGTATTCTGTAAAGACCCACGCCCCGTCAAGCTTTTTTCCTTCCACCTCGACATATCCGGCAAACCCTTCTCGCTCCCGCTCTTTTACATGGATCCGGAATACCGTACGGTCCTCGGCGTCTTCCATCCGCTCATAATAGTACGCAAGCGCCGGCACGGGCGCCGTTTTTTCTTCCGCGAGAACGTAAAGGATCCCTTCGATCTCTTCAAACAGGGGAGCGCCGTCCCGCTTTTCCTGCAGATACGCGAGAGCAAGATCCTCGGAAAAGCACTTGCGCAGTCTGGCCGTCATCGCCTCTTTGGTCGGGGCGTCATAACAGAGGCGGTAGGCGTATCCGCCGATGTTCTTTTCTTCCGGCAGATCCGCGAGAGCCGGGTCGACGGAAGAAGGCCGGGTCCTTTTGACGCGGATCTCGTTGTTCCGGTCGATCAAGGTCCACGCTTCGTCAAGCAGAAGCATAAACTCGTTTTTCGAGATCCCGACCGGCTGATAGACCGACCGCTTTTCCCATTCCCGCACAAAGCGGGAGGTCGGCTCCTCATACTCCCCGGAGATCCGCCAGCCGTCCTCTGTGCAGGAAACGCGGCAGCGCAGCGCAAGAGAAAACGCATCGTCGCTGAAGGAGGTCAGGGCGTGGAGCGTTGCCTCGATCTCTCCTTCCGATCCGTTTCGGGAAAGAACGGAGACGTCGGTTTTCCCGATCTGCGGCGCGGTTTTCGTCTCGTTTTTGATCAGACGATAGAGGAGCCCGCCCTCTTCTTTGATCCACGGGATCCCCGGCTCCGCCTCGGAGGCGAGAAGAGCCTCTGCCGCCTCGTGCGTAAAGGTTTCTTCCAGCCATGCCAGCATGTTTTCGCGCGTGCTGATCTCGGTTTTTCTGTCTTTTTCGACTGTCCAGACCGCCGCATATCCGGGAACGGCGTTCTGTGCTTTTTCTATCGCTTCCGGCGCGTCGTCTCCGATCCCCGCAAAGAAAGCGTACGGCGAAAAATAGACGCTCTTTTCCATCGCGCTCTGATAAAGCGCGGCAAACTCTTCGACCGTCACGTCCGGCTGCTTTTTCTCTGGCGTACAGGCAAAGAGAACAAGCAGTATTCCCGCGCATAACGCGCCCGCAAGAAACCGTTTCATTCTTCTACCTCCGGACAAAAATCAGTGATACATATTGGCGTAATTGCAATGAATCAAAAGGCCGTTTTGATTCATGTCGGTCAAAACTTGATACGCCTCTGCTGTTTCTACAATATGAATCCCATTGTAATTCGCATTGTTAATACAATCGTTCAGCACCATTCTGCTTCTTCCGCTGTTTGCGCTGATTCCGATGATGCAGATATAATGGTAATACGTCGCATTGTAGTAATAAGAAAGATAGTTAGTAGGACCTTTCAGGATGTCAGGCTTTCCCACTACGAGATCATCATAAACAATGTCTTTGAATAAAGTTATTGACCAATTATAGTCTGCACCGGATTTCCAACCGTATGATCCCACGGAGTTCCACGCGTTCAGAATGGAAAGCACGCCGCCAACCGAAGTGCCGTCATCGGGGGTTGTTCCCGCTTGATTTGCCAGATAACCCTGTTGCGCCGAGGGGGTATCGCCGGGAACGATGATCGAGTCGGTTTCCGAATACTGATTGATTTGAAGGACGGAAGCGGGACCGCAGTAATAGTCTGTCGCCTGCGTTACGGTCGGCACATCCAGGGTCATCAGAAGATCCCAACGATTCCAGTCGCCCGTGCCAGTATTCAAGACGATAGAACTACCGGAAGAAGAATTTACAACGCCAAGAGAATAAGAGGAATTGTTAGAAGGAGAGATTTTGAAATAAGTATCGTTTTGTTCCGTAATATGCCATGTAAAGGAAGACGTGGAGATCGTAACGGTCGTTCCGCTGACGGAGATATATTTCCCTCCGACTTTCAAATAATAATTGGAATTAGAACCAGTATAGATGATATGGATCAGAATTCCGCTGGGAAGAAAATCGACGCTGTTTTGATTACAGGTGCTATTATTGATTGGGGCTTGATAAAGAGAAGAAGGATACGTGTAACGGATAGCGAAACCTGTTTTTTTGTTTTGCACCAGATAGAGACGGGAGCTGTATAGGTAATTATTGTTTGGATCGGAAGAGACGTAAGTTTCGGGCAACTCGCCCGGCACGGGATCGTCCTCGATGATCGTTTCGGCGACGCCGGTTTCAGGAACAATGACTTCTTCAGGCTCATCCGCGAAAGCGGTGAAGGACAGGACGACAAACAAGCAGACAAACATGGCAGAAAAGATTAAAAACTTTTTCATAACCGTTTCCTTTCTTCCATTTTACACATTCTTGTTTTTTGTCAATTATTCATACGTCTGACGAAGAGAGATCTCCCGCAGGATCAGCCCGATACGCGCATAAAACCGCCTCCTTTCCGTTTTCGCGCGCCGTTTTTTCTTGCGCATTGCTGAAACGCCCGGAAAAACCGCGCAAAAGGACGGATCTTGTCCTTTCACTTATATAAACGTTTGAGAAGGCAAAAACTCTTCATTTTTTCGGAATGTTTACAAAAAGTTCACAAAATCACGCGTCTCCCGCGTTTTTGGGATAAGTCTTTTTGTCTGTCAGAGGGCCGGGGCGGGCGTTTCCCCGCCTTTGGCTTTTTCTTTGAAAACGCGCTCCGTCCCCTCCTCCTCGAACTGGCGGGTGTAGAGGGCGTGATACGGGCCGTTTTGCGCCATCAGCTCCGTGTGCGTGCCGCGTTCCACGATCTTCCCGCCGTCTACGACGAGAATGAGATCGGAGGAGCGGATCGTGGAGAGCCGATGCGCGATCACGAGCGAGGTGCGCCCCTCGGTGATCTCGCGGATCGCGCGCTGGATGCGGTCCTCCGTGATGCTGTCGACCGAGGCGGTCGCCTCGTCCAGCACTAAAATACGCGGATCGGCGAGCAGCGCCCGCGCGAAGGAGAGGAGCTGCTTTTCCCCGGTGGAGAGAAGGTCGCCCCCCTCGCCCACTTCGCTTTCCAGTCCTTTGTCCATCCGGCGGACCACCTCGGCGGCGGAAACGCGCTCCAGCGCCTGCCAGAGCTCCTCGTCGGTCGCCTCCGGGTTGCCGTAGCGCAGGTTTTCCGCCACGGTGCCGGAAAAGAGGTGCGGGGTTTGCAGGACGTACCCGATATTCGAGTGCAGCCAGAGCTGCGAGCGTTCCCGCGCGTCCCGCCCGTCGATCAGGATGCGCCCCTTTGTCGGTTCAAAGAAACGGCAGACCAGATTGACGAGGGTGGATTTGCCCGCTCCCGTCTCGCCGACGATGGCGATCGAGGAGCCGTGCGGGATTTTCAGGGAGAAATGGTCGAGGATCGTTTCCTCCCCGTCGGGGTAGCGGAAGGTTACGTCGTCGAACTCGATATCGCCGACAAGCGGCTCCCAGTTTTCTTTTTTCGGGGAGAAGGCGTCGCCGTAGCGCTCGACGACCTCCGGCGTGTCCGCCACGTCCGATTCGGTGCGGATCAGACCGATCAGGCGTTCGATATTGACCTGCGCGTTGATCAGGCTGGAGAGAGCGTCCACGATCCACTGCACCGGCTCCATAATGCCCATCGCGTAGGAGGTAAAGACCGAGAGAGTGCCGAGGAGCATGGCGTTTTCCATCGTCAGCTTGCCGCCCTGCCACAAAACGAGCGAGAGCGCGAGGGAGGAGGCGAAGGTGATGATCGCCCAGAGCATCGCGTGGGAGTGCGCGGCGCGGACGGCGGTGCGCCGCATCTCGGAGGAGTCGGTCCGGAAATCCTCGCTCATTTTTTCCTCGATGACGAGTGTCTTGATCGTTTTGGCGCCGGTGATCCCCTCGTTGAAGTTGCCGGTGATGCGGGAGTTGATCTCCCGGATCTTCCGGTGGAAGCCGGTCAGCTTTTTCTGGAACAGGAGGATCAGGACGAAGGCGAACGGCAGCACGGCGCAGACGAGGAGCGCGAGGCGGGCGTTCAGGCGGAACATCACGACGATCGCGCCGATCACGTAGGAAAGATGCCATACGCCGTCCATCAGCGACCAGGAGACGAGCTCCCCGATGCGGGCGGTGTCGCTCATCACGCGGGCGTGGATGTAGCCGACGCTGTTCTGATTGAAGTAGGAGAAGGAGAGCGTTTGCAGATGATCGAAGCTGGCGCGGCGCAGATCGCGCCCCACCCGCTGCTCGACCTTGGCGGCAAGGAAGGTGGAGGTGAAGTTGACGCCCGTCTGGAAGAGAAGGACGAGGACGTAGAAGAGCACGAAGGAAAACAGCGTGTCCGTCGTCCGCTCTCCGATGAAGTGATCGAGGGCGTACCGCTGGAAGAAGGGGATCGCCAGATCGGCGACAGTCCCGGCAAGCCCGCAGGCGATCATCACAAAGAGCAGCGCCCGGTAGGGCTTCAGGTAGGGCAGGAGCGCGGGAATGCCGAAGCCGGGCAGCCGGACGGTTTCCTGCTTTTTTTCCGTTTGCGTCACTCGGCGCCTCCTTTCTCGCCCTGAAGGCGGCAGAGCTCGGCGTACACGCCGTTGCCGGCGGAGAGCGTTTCGTGCGTTCCTTCTTCCGCGATCCGGCCGCGGTCAAGGACGATGATACGGTCCGCGTGCATCACGGTCTGGACGCGGTGGGTGATCAGGATCACGGTCGTGCCGCGCAGTTTTTCCCGCAGGGCGGCGCGGATTTTCGCGTCCGTTTCGGCGTCGAGGGCGCTGGTCGAGTCGTCAAAGATCAAAATCGGCGTTTCGCTCATCAGCGTCCGCGCGATCGCGGCGCGCTGCTTCTGCCCGCCGGAAAGGGTCACGCCCCGCTCGCCGACAAAGGTATCGAACCCGTCGGCAAAGGAGTCCGCCGTTTCCTCAAAGCAGGCGATCGACGCGGCGCGCCGGATCTCCTCCTCCGTGGGGTCGCGGCGCGTGATGCCGATGTTCTCCTTCAGAGAGCGGGAGAAAAGGAAGGGCTCCTGGAGGACGAAACCGATATTCTGCCGGAGCCATTTGCTTTGGATCTTTTTGATGTCCGTCCCGCCGATCGTGATCCGGCCCTTGCCCTCTTCGAGCGGATAAAGCCGGTCGAGGAGCGCGGCGATCGTGGATTTGCCGGAACCGGTCCCGCCGAGGATGCCGAGGGTGCTGCCCGCGGGGATCGTCAGCGAGAGATCGGAGAGCAGCTCGTCCTTTCCCTCGTACCCGAAGGAAACGTGATCGAAGACGATGTCGCCGCGCAGATCGGGCGTGCCCGCGTCCGGCTCGTCCCGCTCCTCCGGCGTATTGGCGATATAGGCGATGCGGTCGAGCGCCACGGTCGCCTTGCTGAGGTTGGCGATCATCCGCCCGAGCATCCGCACGGGCCAGGTGAGCATCGCGTTATAGGAAATAAAGGCGATGTATTCGCCGGAGAGCATCTCGCCCGACAGGACGAACTTCGCCCCGAAGAGGACGATCAGCATCACCTGGATCCCGGCGATCAGGTCGGTCGAGCCCCAGTAAAAGGAGAAGACCGCGGAAAGACGCACCCAGAGGGAGGCGTATTTTTCGTTCTGCTCCGCAAAGCGTTTTTGCTCAAAGCTTTCCCGGCCGAACGCGCGGACCACGCGTACGCCGGTCAGGTTTTCCTGCGTGATGGCGGAGAGCTTGCCCTCCGTTTCGTCGCATTCGCGGAAGGAGGCGGAGATCTTGCGGTGGAAGAGCAGAGAGTAGAAGAAGAGGATCGGCACCGAGCAGAGCGCGATGACCGAGAGCTTTGCGTTCATCGAAAACATGAAGGAAAGCGAGAGGACGAGCAGCGTTACGATGCGGAAGACCTGCGTCAGCTGCTCGGCAAGGAAGTTCTTCACCGTATCGACGTCGGAGGTGCAGCGCTGGATGATGTCGCCGGTCTGGTTTTTCCGGTGGAAGGAGAAGGGGAGATGCTCGATGTGGGAAAAGAGCGTGTCCCGCATCCGCTTGACCAGCGTTTCCGCGCCGAGGGAGTTTGAGAGGCGGAAAAGATAGCGGGAGCCGACCGCAAGCAGCGCGGCCGCGAGGATCGCAAGCGGGATCAGCCAGAAGCGTTCCCGCACCGCCGCCACACCGCCGAAGCGGTCGGCGACCGCGAGCGCGGCGGAAGAAAGCCCTTCCGTCTCCCCGCCGATCACGCCGTCCACGGTAAAGCGGACGATCTGCGGCGTCAGCATTTCGGCAAAGGAGGTGAAAAGAGCGAGAAAAGCGGAAAGCAGAAACCATCGCGCGCTTCCGGAGAGGAAGCGGCGGACCAGCTTCAGCTTTCCTTTCGTTTTGGTTCGGGTTTCTTTTTTCATATGGTAAAGCGTTCAGTTCTCCGTATAAAGGACGAAAGAGTCAAGCGCCTTGCTTTGCAGAAACGGCACGAGCAAGGCGGCGGCGTCCCGCGCCGTCACGCCCTCCGGCAGACGGAGGATCAGCGTCATCTCGTAACGGGAGAAGAGCTCAAGCATCCCGTCCGCCTTGGCGGCGAGCGCGGGGAAGGAGGCGGCGGCCGACGCGCTCCCGTCCTCGGACGGCGTCAGCAGAGCGGGATCGGCCGCCAGATCGGCGTCGAACGCCTCGGTGAGATCGAGCGCGAGATAGTCAAAGGCTCCGCACAGCCGGGAGAGCAGCAGCTCCGGCTTGGCCTCTCCGGTGATCGCGGGGGTCAGGACCGCGCCGACGGTCAGATTTTCCCCCGACGCGCGCATCGCTCCGGCGTAGCGGACGATCCGGTCGGCGTTTTCCTCCGTTACGTCGGGAAGGCGCAGCAAAAACCGGGTAAAGCCGCCCCGGACAAGGTCGGCGAGATACATCCGCTCGTAGGCCGCGGCGGCGTCGCTCTCCTCCTCCGTCAGCTCGGCGGAGAGGGAGGGGGCGTCGGCGAGCGCGGTCATCCGCACGCCCTTGCGCGCGGCGAGGTCGGTCAGCTCCGCCGCGGTGAGCGCGGCGCCGTTTTCATAGAGAGGGATCGGCGCGCGGAGGTCGGCGGTTTTCCAGAGGGGGGCCTTTTCTTCGCGGAAGAGATAGAGAACGGCGTCCTCCGTTCCGTCGGGAAGCCGGTTGATCGCCGTTTCCGCCGCCCAGATATCCGTCAGAGAGGAAACGGACAGGGGGTAGGCGGAGAGGGAAACGCCCGTCGCGGAGGCGGGGCCGGCGGGGAGGATGGGATCCGTTACGACCGGGTCCGCCGTTTCGGCGGCGCTTTCCCGCGCTTTTTCGAGCAGGTGATGGCCGTACGCCGCCGTCGCCGTGACCGTCACGGCGACAACGCCCAGCACGATCAGCACGCGCAAAACGATCTTCTTGCGGTTCGGGTTTTTCGCGCGGCCGTAGAGCCGCGTTGGTTTGATTTTTTTGATCTTCATATCAGTAGATCAGCGTCGTGTGATCGAGCTCGGCAAACAGGTCGTTCGTGCGCACGGTGAGCTGATCCCGGCGCGCGTCGATCAGCGCGTAAAACTCGCAGCTCTGGTATTGGGCCTTGAGGGTGGAGAGGTTTTCGGCGAGGTAGCTGTCCTCTTTTGGCAGCCGCTTGATGACGTGATAGCCGCTGCGGGAGACGACCACGTCGGAGATCTCCCCCACGGCGAGGGCAAACGACGCCTTTTCCACCTCCTCCAGCATATACCCGCGCGTGAAATAGTAACCGTCCGAGGTCATGGAATAGTCGTTCGAGTAATTGGCGATCAGCCGGTCAAAATCCTCGCCCTCTCTCGCCAGGCGGAGGACCTTGTCGGCGGTCTCGCGGTTCTTTTCGTCGGAGAAGCCGTTGGTCTTGGAAATAAGGACCTGCACGATCCGGACGCAGCCGTCGCCGCGCAGGACCGAGAGGATCTTTTCGTCGTCCGTCTCGATCAGGCCGAGCCCGGTCGTCAGGGTGGAGAAAAGCTTGTCCTCGCACGCCTGCGCCGCCATCATAAAGCGGAAGACGGAGTCGGTCATGTAGTTTTCTTTGAGAGAGGCGGCGTATTCGCTCTTGCCGCCGAGGGTCTCGATCGCCTCGGAGACGGAAGTTTCCGCCGCCGCCTTGATATCGCCGTCCTCCGGCGTGATGCCGTAGTCGGCGGCGAGGGAGAGGGTGGCGCAGAGGGAGCGGAGCCCGTAAAAGCACTGCTCGCGCAGCTCTGCCTCGGTTTGCGCCGCTTTTCCTTCCGCGAAATCCGCGTCGGTATACCCGGTCTTGTAGTTCAGATAAAAATAGCGGTAGAGATCGTAGGAGACGGCGTATTTCCCGTCCACGAGCAGGACGGTGCGCGGATCCTCCGCCGGCAGGCCGGCGCTTTTTTTACAGGAGGAGAGGGGGAGGAGAAGGGCGAGAGCCGCCAGGACCGCCGCGAGCGTTCTGAGAGACCGTTTCATGATACTGAATTCCTTTTCGTCAGGATACTGTAATATAATCAGTATAGCAATCTTTTCCCGATATTGCAAGGGAAAACGGGTCAAATTCACAGAAAAGCCGAAAAATCCGCGCCCCTCGTTGACAGGAGAGGGGAAAAAGAGTAAAATAGAAAAAAACGAACGGGGAGAGAAAGATGGAAAAGATCACGGAATCCCTTGACCGCATCATAAAGGAACTGAACCTGGAGGAGATCTGGCTGCCGGCGCCGGCGGAGGAGATCCGCATCGCCTGCCCGGCGATCAACCGCCCGGGCCTGCCGCTGGTCGGGTATTTCGACCGGTTCGAGAGCGAGCGCATCCAGATCATCGGCAAGGTGGAGTATAACTACCTCAAGGAGATGGATCCCGAGGAACGGATGACGCGGCTGGATGCCTTTTTCGCGCACAAGCCGGTCGCCGTGATCGTGACCAGCTCCATCGAGATCCTCGGGGAGATGCGCCTCTGCGCCGAACGGTACCGAGTGCCCCTCTGCCGCACCGCCGAAACGACGAGCAGCTTTATGGCGGCGCTGATCGCCTTCCTCGACGTCAGCCTCGCCCCCCGCATCACCCGCCACGGGGTCCTCGTCGAGGTCTACGGCGAGGGTATCCTCATCCTCGGGGACAGCGGCATCGGCAAGAGCGAAACGGCGATCGAGCTCGTCAAGCGCGGCCACCGGCTGATCGCGGACGACGCCGTGGAGATCAAGCGCGTCTCCGCCAAAACGCTCGTCGGCTCCGCGCCGGAGATCATCCGCCATTACGTGGAGCTGCGCGGCATCGGCATCGTCGACGTGCGCCGCATCTTCGGCATGGGCGCGGTCAAAATGACCGAAAAGATCGACCTCATCATCAAGCTCGAGCACTGGGAGCAGAACAAGATGTACGACCGCTTCGGCCTCGACAGCGAGACGACCGAGATCCTCGGCATCCGCATCCCGACCATCACGGTCCCCGTCCGCCCCGGACGCAACCTCGCCGTGATCCTCGAGATCGCGGCGATGAACAACCGCCAGAAAAAGATGGGCTACGACACCGCCGTCGAGTTCAACAAGCGCCTGATGAAGCGCTACGAGCAGAAGGAAACCGACGACGGGGAAGAAGACCGGTAAAAAACGAAAAAAAGAGGGCTTCCGAGCGGAAGCCCTTTTTTTTTGAAAACTATGCTGACAGCATAAGACTTTTGCCGGGGATTTGTGTATTATGAGGAGAGAAAACAAAAAAACCGCCGTGGAGGCGGTCTCTTTCAGTGTTGAGAGGAGAGGCGGATGCATTCGTCGACGATGTTTTCCACGCTTTGCAGCTGGGAGGGGGTCAGCCGGGCGAGCTTGCGGGAGAGGAGGAGCAGATCCTTGTCGGTCACGTCGCCGGTGAGGAGATAGTCGGCGCTTACGCCGAGGGCGTCGGAGATCTTTTTCAGGTTTTCCGGGCGCATCGCGCGTTTTCCCGCTTCCGCGTAGGAGACAAACTGCGTCGTCACGTTGGCTTTTTCCGCCAGAGCTTCCTGCGTCAGGCCGAGCTCTTTGCGCCGCTGCGCAACGCGCCGCCCGATCTCCGCAAGGCACAGATCCGTATTTTGCATGATCTCCCTCCTTATCGTTCGGTTGTTTGACTCTTCCTGTTAAATTATATCCACAATGCAAGATAAAATTAAGCGTGTACTGTTGACTTTTATCAACAATACACGATATAATATAGAAAACAAACGAAGTAACGGAATGAAAGGAAGAACTTAAAAATGAAAAAGGATCTTGATGAA
This sequence comes from Clostridia bacterium, assembly GCA_017450965.1. GTDB lineage: Bacteria > Bacillota > Clostridia > Oscillospirales > CAG-272 > RUG12395. The sequence continues at coordinate 319 of JAFSSQ010000028.1, read as the reverse complement.
CTGTTTACGACCATTCTTGAGCGCATGTGCGATATAAATGCGATAGTACAGTGAATTGTCAAGTGAAGTGCAACACTTTTAGCAATTCTTCGGACACTAAAAAGCAGCATTACACTAAAACCACCAAATAATGTAGACAAAAGAATCGGATACAACAGTTTTTTATGTAAATAAGGAAGCGATTATGAAAATCTATCGATATATGCACTTCGATGAATTCGAGAATACATATCTCAATAAGTATTTTAGATTCAGATATTCCGCAGTGTGGGAGGATTCACTCGAAAGTCTTTTTGTTAAATATGCCAGTTCATTATCT
>JAFSSQ010000027.1 GCA_017450965.1 Clostridia bacterium | reverse complement strand
CGGTTGCCGGCGGCTCGGTTGCCGGCGGCTCGGTTGCCGGCGGCTCGGTCGCCGGGGGTTCCGTCGCGGGCGCTTCGGTCTCCGGCAGAACGGTCGTATCGGCGGGATCCGTTTCCGCGGGGAGCGTGCCGACGGGGTCGGCCGTCTCCGCCGTCTCCGCCGTTTCAGCGGGCGGCGCCGGGGTCTTCCCGCAGGAGGCGAGAAGGGCAAAAACCGACACGGCGGCTAAAAACAAAGCGAGAAAAGAGCGTTTCATCGTGATCCTTTCCGGACAAAGCAAAACAGGGAGGACCCCCGTTTTGCCGTTTTTTTGATTGTTATCGGGACTCGCGGCTGACCGCTTCCTTTTCGAGGTCGGTCGCGGCGCGGATCTCCGCGCGGGTGATCACCAGACCGTCCTCCTGCTCGGCGCAGGACCAGATGATCTTGCGCGGGCATTTGGAAACGCAGGTGTTGCAGCCGGTGCATTTTTCGTAGTCGATGGAGGCGACGAAGTCGTTCACCGTGATGGCGCCCGCTTCGCAGGAGCGCTCGCAGAGCCGGCAGGAGATACAGCCGACGTCGCAGTAGCTGCGGGTCACGGCGCCCTTATCGACCGACATACAGCCGACCCAGTGCTTCGCGTTGTAGGGGATCAGGCGGATGATATGCTTCGGGCAGGCAGAAACGCACCGGCCGCAGCCGATGCAGAGGCGGTAGTCGACCGCCGCCACGCCGTTTTCCACCCGGATCGCGCCCGCGGGACAGACCGAGGCGCAGGTGCCGAGCCCGATGCAGCCGTTGGGGCAGAGTTTGTCCCCGCCGCCCATCCGCGCGGCGGCGGCGCAGTCCGGCGCGCCGCGGTAGCGGTACTTTCTGGCGGCGAAATCCCGCGTGCCGGAGCACATGACCTGCGCGCGGCGCCGGACGACGGGAGCGGCGGAAACGCCCATCACGGCGGCGACCGCCGCGGCGCATTTCTCTCCGCCGACGACGCAGGCGTTCGGCCTTGCCTCTCCCCGCACGATCGCCTCGGCGAGCGCGGCGCAGCCGGTGTAGCCGCAGCCGCCGCAGTTGGCGCCGGGCAGCGCTTCCACGATCTTCGGGATCCGTTCGTCCACCTTGACGGCAAAGACCTTCGACGCGATCGCCAGCACGACCCCGAGGATCCCGCCGATCCCGCCGATCCAAAGGACGGGCAGTAAGATCTCTTTCATCTCATCCCCTCCTTAAAAGCTCATGCCGGAAAACCCGGAAAACGCCATCGCGGCCAGCCCCGCCGCGATCAGCGTGAGGGGGAAGCCGGCAAAGGATTTGGGCGGCGCCGAGTAGCGCATCTTTTCCCGCACGCCGGCGAAAATGACGATGGCGAGCAAAAAGCCGAGCGCGGCGGAAAAGCCGAAGGCGACGCTCTCGACGAAGGAATAGCCGTTCTGGATGTTGATGAGGGCGGAGCCGAGGACCGCGCAGTTGGTCGTGATCAGCGGCTGAAAGATCCCGAGCGCGCCGTAGAGCGCGGGGATGAACTTTTTGAGGAACATTTCGATAAACTGCACGAGCGAGGCGATCACGAGGATGAAGGCGACCGTTTTGAGATATTCGTAGTGGAAGGGCAGCAGAATGAAGTGGTACACGCACCAGGTCGCGGCGCTGGAAAGCGTCATCACGAAGGTAACGGCAAGCCCCATGCCGACGGCGGTATCGATCTTTTCCGATACGCCGAGGAAGGGACAGCAGCCGAGGAAGCGGGAGAAGATGAAGTTTTCGACCAGGACCGCGGTCAGCATCAGAAGAAAGATCTCACGCATCGCGCTCCCTCCTTTCCGCCTTCGGGGCGGCTTTTTTCTTTTTTCTCGCTTTGACGGCGGCGAGGATCGCCGTAACGGCGGCGATCACGCAGCCGAGGGTGATGAAGGCGCCGGGCGGGGTAATGACCATCAGGGCGGGCTCGTACCCCTCCGAGAAGATCCGCAGGCCGAAGAAGGTCCCGGCGCCGAGGATCTCGCGCACGGAGGCGATGCAAAACAGCGCGAAGGTAAAGCCGAGCCCCATGCACACGCCGTCCCACGCGGAGGCGAGGGGACCGTTTTTCGAGGCGAACGCCTCGGCGCGCGCAAGGATGATGCAGTTGACGACGATCAGCGGGATAAAGAGCCCGAGCGCTTCGTAGAGATCAGGGAGGAAGGCGGCGAGCAGCATATCCACCGCGGTCACAAACCCGGAGATGATCACGATATACGCCGCGATGCGCACCTGGTTCGGGATGATCTTACGCAGAAGCGAAATGAGGAAGTTGGAGCAGATCAGCACCGCCGTGGCGGCCAGCCCCATCCCGAGGGCGTTTTTGACCGAGGTAGTGGTCGCCAGCGTCGGGCACATCCCGAGCAGCTGGACGAAGGTGGGACTGTTCGTAAAGAGTCCGTCCCGCAGGGTCGTGAAGAGGTAGGAGCCGAGTCCCTTTTTTCTTTCGTTCGTACCGGTCATTACGCTCCCTCCCCCCGGATCGCCGCCAGCGCGGCGTTGACGCCCGCCGTAACGGCTTTTGAACTGATGGTGGCGCCGGAAACGGCGTCGATGTTTTCTCCGACGGTCAGCTTTCCGCTTTTGCCGATAAACTGCGAACGGAACGCCTCTTCTCCCGTCCTTGCGCCGAGACCCGGCGTTTCGGAATGCGAGAGCAGGGACACGCCCCGGACCTTGCCGTCCAGACTGACGCCGACGAGCATCGAGATCTCGCCGCCGAAGCCCTTTTCCGTCACGCTGACGGCGTAGCCGACGTTGGAGCCGTCCGCGCTCACAAGCCGGACGGCGCTCACCTCGGCGGTGAGAGCAAAGGCGTCGGTCTCTTTGGAGGAGGCCTTTTCCCCGAAAAAGAGCCGGACGGTCTCCTCTAATTTTTTCTGCTCGTTTGCCGCGATCGCGTCCGCGGTCTTCGCGTGGATGACGGCGAGCAGACCGGTCATCAGAGCGCAGACGAGGAAGAGAACCCCCGCGATCCGCAAAACGTAGCGAAGATCACGCATTCCGGTCCGCCCCCTTCCCGATCGCCGCGAGGAGCCGGTTTTTCTTTTTGGGAGCGCCGAAGGGACGCGGCCGCGCCCATTTGTCGATCTGCCAGGAGAGCAGGTTCATGATGAGGATCGCAAAGGAAACGCCCTCCGCGTACCCGCCGAAGTAGCGGATGAATACGGTGATCAGGCCGCACCCGACGCCGTAGATGAGGCGCCCGCGGGAGGTGAGGGGAGAGGTGGCGTAGTCGGTCGCCATAAAGACGGCGGCCAGCATCAGCCCGCCGGAAAAGAGCTCCGCGAACAGAAAGCCGAAGTGGTCGGCGTTGCCGGAGAAGACGAAGGTCACGAGCGCGACGGTCCCGAGATAGGCGACGGGGATATGCCAGGTGATGACCCGCCGGAAGAGAAGGTAAAGCCCGCCCGCGAGGATCAGCAGCGTGCTGACTTCCCCGATGCAGCCGGTATAGTTGCCGAGGAAGAGATCCGCCCGGGATACGGCGGGCAGCTCGCCCGCCTTCAGGGCCTTTAAGGGCGTGGCGGAGGCGACGCCGTCCAGAACGGGGTAGTCCGACATCCGCACCGACCAGGAGAGAAAGAGGAAGACGCGGGCGGCGAGCGCCGGGTTGACGATGTTTTTGCCGATCCCGCCGAACAGCTCCTTGACGATCAGGATCGCAAAGGCGGAGCCGACGACCGGCAGCCAGACGGGCGCGGTGGCGGGGAGGTTGAAGGCGATCAGCACCCCCGTTACGCAGGCGGAAAGATCGCCGACCGTGTCCGGCCGCTTCATGATCCGGCAGAAAAGGAACTCGAACAGAACGGAGGAGAGAACGGCGATCGCCGTGAGAAGGAGCACCCGGGGCCCGAAGCGGTACACGCCCCACACGAGGGCGGGCGCCATCGCGATCAGCACGTCGAGCATGATCGAGCGGGTGGTGTCCTCGTGGCGGATATGGGGGGAGGGAGAAACGGTCAGGAGCGCGGGATAGCCCGCGTTTTCCTTTTCCGGCTTTTGCGGCGCGTTCATGCTTTTTCTCCTCCCTTCTCTCCGGCTGGCGCCGGGTTTTTCGCGGCGTGGGCCTCCTCCGCCTGCCGTTTGGCTGCGGCGGCGGCGCGCTTTGCCGCGTTGATCCGGAACTTTTCCATCCGGATATACTGGACGATCGGAACGTGCGCGGGACAGACGTAGGAGCAGGAGCCGCACTCCACGCAGGACAGGCCGGCGTACGCCTCAAAGGAGGCCTGATCGTCCGCCTGCGCGTAGGTCTGCAGCAGAGTGGGGATCAGGTGCATCGGACAGTGCGCCGCGCAGCGCCCGCAGCGGATGCAGGCGGCGTTCTCGGCGCCGCGGTCCCCGGCCGCCTCGGCGGAAAAGACCAGCACGGCGGAGGTCCCCTTCGTGACCGGCGTGTCCTTGTCCCATTGGGCAAAGCCCATCATCGGACCGCCGACCACGATCTTTTCCGGTTTTTTCACCAGCCCGCCGCAGGCCTCGATCAGCTCGGAGACCGGCGTGCCGATCTTGGCGAGCAAGTTTTTCGGCGTTTTCACGCAGTCGCCGTCCACGGTGACGATCCGGTCGATGAGGGGCATCCCCTCGGTGAACGCCCGGCAGACGGCGGCGCAGGTCTCCGCGTTGAAGACGACGCACCCGACGTCCGCGGGCAGCTTGCCCGCCGGCATCTCCCGGCCGGTGATCGCGTAGATGAGCTGCCGCTCGTCGCCCTGCGGGTATTTGGTTTTTACGATGCGGATCGCGATCAGACGGCTTTCCTCCGCCGCCCGGCGGATCGCCTCCGCCCCGTCGAGCTTGTTATCCTCCACCGCGATCTCCGCCAGCCGGAGACCGAGCGCGCGCAACAGGATCTTTGCGCCGTTGATGATCTCCTTCGGCCGCTCGAGCATCAGGCGGTGGTTGGCGGTGATGTACGGCTCGCACTCCGCGCAGTTGACGATCAGCCGGTCCACCTTGCCCATCGCGGAGCGGATCTTCGCGTAGGTCGGGAAGGTCGCGCCTCCCATGCCGGAGATCCCCGCCTGCCGGATGACCTCGACGATCTCGTCCGGCGTGTATTCCAGCAGAGGGCGGTTTGCCGGGGCAAGACCCGGAGCGCGCTCCTCCAGCCCGTCGTTTTCGATCACGACGTTCTGGACGACGGCGCCGAGCGCGGTGCGTTTTTCCGCGATCTCGACGACCGTGCCGGAAACGCTCGCGTGGACGGGACAGCCGAGCGCGTTTTCCACCTCGCCGATCTTCTGTCCGAGAAAGACCCGCTCTCCCTTTGCCGCGAGGGGCTTTGCCGGGGCTCCGATGTGCTGGGAAAGGGGGATGAACACCCGCCCCGGGGCGGGCGCCGGTTCAATTCTGCATCCGGCGGTGTTCTTGTGTTCCTCCACGTGAACGCCGCCCTTGAAGGTATAGATCATAGGGCTCCTTCCCTCGGCCGCCGCGCGGCCGATCCTATCCGGAAAAGTATAGCATTTTATTTCGTTTCTGTCAAGGAAACGGCCCGCATTTCACCGGCGTTTTCCCCTTTCGGGATCGAAAAACGCCCCCCTCCCGCAAAGGCAAGGATCCGCTCCTCTCCCGCGCTTTCCCGCATAGCGGGCGCAAGCGTCTTTTCGGCGCCGCCGACGCAGAGGATCCGCGTTTTGTCGGAAAGAGGAAGGAAAAGCGGCGTTTTTGCTTCCGGGCCGGCGGTCCCGAGGATCACCAGATCCGCCTCCGCCGCCGCCTCGCGGAAAAGAGCGAGCGACGGAGACTCCGATACGCCGGAGGAAAGAAACAGAAGACGCGCCCCGCCGGAGGACACGGAGAGAGAAAAGGCGGACAGGGTACGGCCCGCGGCGGGCTCGCTTTTCTCCGCGAGAAGGCAGGTATCCCCGAAGAAAAGCTCCTCGCCCGCCCGGAAGTACCGAACGGCGGAGCCGCGCGCGGCGAGTTCTTCCTCCAGCGCGGGATCGCGCCACGCCTCCGTCATCCACACGGTCCGCAGCAAAACCCGTTCCGCCGTGCGGAGAAGGGCGCGGCGGCGCGCCTCCGTCGGATCGTCGGGGAGGAGATAATGCGCCGCCTCCGTTTTCCCGAGGAGGGAAAGTCCCTCTTCCAGCGCGGCCGCCTGCCGGGACGTGCCCGCTCCGCGGCCGCAGGAGACCGCGACCGCACCCTCGGAGGCGGAAAAGACGAGCGTTTCCCCCGGCTCCAGTGCGAGAACGGCGCCGCAGAGAAGATCCCGCTCGCTGACTTTCCGCCAAAGGATCCCGAAAGCGGACGCCGAGAGGAACGCGGCCGTGAGAAGGAGGGCGACAAACCGCCGGCGGCGGACGGAAAGGCAGAGCGAGAAAACCAGAAGAAGAAGGAAAAGGACGGTCAGCGCCGGGAAAAACGGCTCGCTCAAACTGATGAAAAAGCCCCGCGGGGAGGAGAGCGCGGCGCAAAGCCGGGTAAAGCAGTCCGTAAGAAATCCCGCGGCGACCGTGAGAGGCGCAAAAGGCGTCCCGATCGCCGCCGCCGCGGCCGCGAGCGGGAGCATCGCCGTGAGAAACGGGGTACAGAGAAGGGTCGTGAGCGGCGAGAGCAGCGAAACGCGCCGGAAGACGAGCGCGGTCACGGGCAGAACGCAGAGAGAGGCGAACACCCCGACGAAAAGCGGCAGAAGAAAGAGAGAAAAGAGGATCCGCCGGACGGCGCGGAAAGGGGCCCTGCCCGTTTCCTCCTTTTTGCGTTTTTCGTCGAGCGAAAGCGCATAGAGCACGCCGAAAGCGGCGAAGACCGACATCCAGAAGGAAACGGAGGACGCCGCGCCGGGGGAAAAGAACAGAAGCGCGGCGGCGGCGAAAACGAGGGCGCCGAGCGGCGCCTTCTTCCGGCCGGCGGCGCGGGCGAGCGCGTGACAGCCGAGCATGAACGCCGCGCGCAGCACCGAGGGGGAAAGTCCGGCGAGCAGAGAGTAAAATCCGGCGGCGGCAAGGAGGATCAGCGTGCGGGAACGCCTGCCGACCGGCAAAGCGCGCAAAACGAGCGCAAGCCCGCCGACGAGCACGGAGAGGTGCATCCCCGAAACGGCGAGCAGATGCGAGGCGCCGGCGCGCTCAAAATCCCGGCGCACCGAAAGAGCGATCCCGGAGCGGTCCCCCGTTAAAACGGCGCGGGCGAGCGCGGCGGCCCCCTCCTCCCCGCCGAGGGCGCGCCCGATCCGCGCGGAGACGAAGGAGCGCAGCCGCAGCGCGGCAAGGGAGGGGAGAAAGGGCGTCTCCCCGTAGGCGGGGATCGCGGTATCCGCCTCCCCGGAGGCGAGGACCCCCTCCGCCGAGCCCTCCTCCGCCGGAAAGAAGGCCGCGCGGACGCGAACATGATCCCCGACCGCCAGCCCCGGCCGGTAGGAGAAGGTAAGGGTCACCCGGCCGCCGATCCGCTCTCCGTCCAGCGTATGCAGATAACAGAGGCAGCTTTCCTCCCCGTAAAAGGAGCTGACCGAGAGAACGGTGAAGGTCCCCTCCCCCTCCCCGCGGGAGAGGACGCGCTCCCGCGGCAGGGTCAGCGCGAAAAAGTGCGAAATAAGTCCCAGGGCGGCGAAAAGCGAGAGGAAAAGAGAGAGAAAAAAGCCGGTCTTTTTCCCGGCTTTTCGATAGAGAAAGAAAAAGAGGAGCGCAAGGAAAAGAAGAGCGGCGGCAAAGATCGCCTCCCCTCCCGCGGAGACCGCGAAAAGCTCCGCCGCCGTGACGGCGGCGATCAGCGCAAGGCAGGAAAAAGAAAAGGTCAGCGGACGCAGTTTTTCCATCGTCTCCCCTTTGTCAGCCGCGCTCCTCCGCCTCTTGCCAGAGGCGGCGCAGATACGCGATACTCTCGTTGAAAACGGCAGCGTCCACGCCGTGCTCCCGCATCGAGGGAGACTCCATCGTGAGCGCCCCTTCGTAGCGGTAACGGCGAAGCAGGGAGAACACGGCGGGAAAATCCACCTCTCCCTTCCCCGGCTGCGGGACGGTTTTGCGCGCGTCGAGATCCCCCGGCGCGCCCCTGTGGTCGATCATGTGCAGATGCCCGACGCGCCCCGCCGCGAGAAAAGCCTCGAGCGAGGAGAGCGTTTCCCCGTGGAACTGCGCGGCGCGGGTGTCAAAGGTAACGCGCGCCGTCTCCGGCAGATAGGAAAAGAGCTCCGTCAGGCGTTCGTGCGGTGAGGAAAAAAGGCAGAGGCAGTTCTCCGGCAAAAGGGAGATCCCTCTCCGGGAGAAACGGTCGAACGCTTCCGCGATCCGCTCGAAATTGCGCGTCGCTTCCCCGTCGCTCTCGGGCACGCCCCACGGGTGGAAGACGAGAAGACGCGCGCCGAGCGTTTCCGCCGCCTCGAGATTTCTCTCAAACAGATCGAGCGCCGCGCGCCGGTTCTCCTCCCCGCGCCGCCCGAGCAGATCGCCGATCCGTTTGTCGGCGTGGACCGCCGGGATCTTCAGGGAGAGAGAGCGGTACTCCGCCAGGATCTCCCGTATGTGCGGGTAGAAGTCTTCGTGGATCATCCACTCGAAGCCGTCGCACGCAAACGCCGCGTGATACGCGGAAAGAAGGCGCGGATCCCGGCCGTTTACGCGTCCGGTAAAGCATCCGGTGGACAGATAAACGGGATTGTTCACGCTTTTCTCCGTCCGGTCGTTCTTTTTCTTGATTTTACCACACTTTTTTCCGCAGCGCAACCGCGTTTTTTGAGAGAGCGCGAGGTTTTTTGTTTTTTTACTTGATTTTGCGGGGGGATCCATATTATAATAAGACTACGCACGCACGGAACCCATTTTCTTCGGAGGTCGTTATGAAAAAGAACAGATATCCGGGACTGATCGCCGTTATCCTCCTGATCGCGGTGCTTTTCGTTCCTACCTATATCGCGCTGATCTCTTATCGGAAAACCGCCAAGACCCCGCCGGACGTCAGCGCCGCCGAGACGCTGGAGATCTCCGACCGCAACGGCGTGACCTACCGGTTCGACGACGAAAACGACGCGGGCGCCTCCGGGATCCGGAAGATCTTCTCCAACATGACCAAAAAGGCGGAGCTGATCGACGCGCTGCCCGATCCGCTGCGCGACGAACGCTACTTCCGGGTCACCTTCCTGCTCGACGAGCCGAAGACCTATAAGTTCTTCTTCAGCCTCACGAGCGATTCTTATATCGAAGACTCCGCCGCAAAGGCCTACCGCCTTGCGCGCGAGGAGGTCACCCCCTTCCTTGCCACTCCGTACGCAAACTCCCTCTATTCCGCCGCCAAGCTGCCCTCTCTCTATCAGGACGAGGAGAAGAAGACCGAGATCCTCCCCGAAACGGTCGAGTGGCATTACCGCGCCGGCTCCGGGCAGTTTTTCACCCTTCCGGACGGCTCCGCCGCCGTTGCCTCGGATAAGCAGCACGTCGTCTCCGACGGCAGCTTCCTCTTCCCCTACTCCGAGCTGCCCGGCAACCCGGACTCCGCCTACGCGAAGGTCTACGGCGCGGACGGCTCCCTGCTCTACGACGGCAAGTTCGACGATCTCTCCGGCAAGCTGAACGTGGATAAGAACGCCTCCTTTACGCTGGCGCTGACCGCCTCCTGGTTTGAAGTCTCCTCCCGCGACTATTACGGCACGCTGACCTACAGCGTGATCGTGGACGTGAACGCACCCGCGCGCTTCTCCCTCGCCCAGACGAGCGCGATCCGCGGCGGCGTTGCCGTGCTGACGGCGGAGAACGCCGCCGATCCCGCGAAGATCACCTTTACCTCCTCCCCCGCGCTGACCTACGAGGGGAAAGAGATCACGCCGACCTTCTACTCGGACGGCACGACCAGCCGCGCGCTGATCGTGATGGATCCCGCGCTCCCCTCCGCCTCCTACGAGTTCACCCTCACCTACGGCGCCGTTACCCAGACGCTCTCGTTCACAACGGACACCTCCCGCTACAACGCCTACCGCAGCGGGTATGAAAGCGACTCAAAGAACGCCGCGACCACCCACTCCCCGGAGGCGCTCGCCGCCCTGACGGACCTGCTTGCCTCCCTCGCGAAAAACTCCGCGAAGACCCCGCTGTGGTCCGGGACGTTTAAGGAGATCAACGCGATCTCCTACGCGATGGGCTTCGGCCACACCTGCCGGATCACCGCGACCGGCGAGACCTACGAAAACCGCGCGGTCGAGTATAATATCGCCAAAGGGTCCGACGTTCCCGCCGCCGCAGACGGCGTCGTCGCCTACGTCGGATACCTCGATTACCCCGGCAAGTTCGTCGTGATCGACCACGGGCTCGGACTGATGACCGTCTACCTGCACATGAGCGAGTACACCGTCGAGGTCGGCGCCCGGGTCAAGGCGGGCGACGTGATCGGCAAGACCGGCGACAGCGGCTACGTGATGAAGGCGGGCGTCTCCCACGCTTCCCTCTACGCCGTCGGCGGCTGCGCGATCTGCCCCTACGACCTGCAGGAAAAAGGCCTGCCGGTCGACTGAAACCGAAACAAAAAAAGGAAGGATCCGCCGTGCGGATCCTTCCTTTTTTTCAGATCTTCAGCTTCCGCTTTCCGCCGGTATAGGCGACGGTCACGGTGCCGCCCTCCCGCTCGACCGAGCGAAGATCGGCGGGGGAAAGGGTCTTCGCCTCCGCAAGGAGGCGCTTTTTTTCTTCGTCATAGGCGCCGACGTTGTCCGAGGTGAAAAGCACGCCGCCGCAGAGGGCGTTGACCTTGAGGAGCGTTTCCCGCTCGTCCGGCGTCATCTTCATATTGTCGTCCCGCAGTAAAAAGACGTCCGGGTCGCAGAGGAAGGCGCGGCCGTTCAACTGCCGTCGATAAAGGGTGTTGAGGAGCGAGTTTTTCGTGGAGGGACGCTCGCGGTGCATCGGCCGGAGGATAAGATCCCCGTCAAAGGAAAGGGACACGTCGCAGCCGATCCGGCAGTAGGCGACCTTGCCGAACACCGACGCGAGCGGCACGCCGCAGGCGAGGATCTCGGCGCCCTCGGTGAGCCGGAGGAGAAGATCCGTCGCCTTTGCCATCCGCTCTCCCCGCGTGGCGCCGGGGGTCGGAAGAAGGCAGGCGGCGTAAAGAAAATCGAGCTTGAGGAGGCGGTAGCCCCATTCATGGATCACGGTGGAAAACACCTTCTCGAGATACGCGACGACCTCCGGGCGCTCAAAGTCGAGCGCAAAGAAGCCCGACCAGTTCCCGCCGGCAAAGACCGGCTTTCCGTCCTCGCCGCGCACAAGCCACTCCGGGTGCTCCGCGGCAAGGCGGGAGGTGCGCTCCGCGGCGAAGGGAGCAAGCCAGATCCCCGGCGTCATCCCCGCCGCGCGGATCTTCTCCGCGACCGCCTTCATCCCGCGGGGGAACTTCCTTTCGTCGACCGAGAGCCAGTCGCCGACGGCGGTCTGATAGCCGTCGTCGATCTGGAAAAAGTCGGGCTTTTCGCTCTGCGCGGCAAAACCGGCGAGATCCGCCCCGACGCTCTCCTCGCTGATATTCTGATAGCGGTTATACCAGCTCGTGTAGCCGTCCACCCGCTTTTTTTCCTGCTTGGGGATGCCGAGATCGGCAAAATACGCGTCGAACACCCCGTCCTCCGTCCCGCGGTAAACGCGCAGAGAGAGGGCGCGGTAGGGGCCGGTGAGGCGCCGCCCCCGGCAGTCCTTTTCAAAAGAAACGGTATTTCCCCGCGTATCGAACCGGATCACGGTAAAGCCGCTCTCTTCCGCGAGGGAGCCGAAAAGGATCCACTCCTCCCCCCGCCGGACGTAGGCGTAGGAAAAGCCGTGCAGCCGTCCGCGCCGGCGGTCGGTCTTTACGAAGCGGTAGTCGCCGTAGGCGGAAAAACCGAAGCGCCCGTCCAAAAGCCGCGGCAAAAGCCCGAGCGGACGGGTCCGCTCGTTCGGCGTACGCTCGTAACTGTCCGTCCAGCTCTGATAGCCGTTGAGAAACAGCCGGTCCTCCGGGGAAAAGGAGAACGCGTACCGGGCCGAAACGGTCCCGAGTACGGCCTTCCCCTCCGGCGTGAGGGTCAGGTCGATCCCGTCCGCGTCCGCCCGCAGATCGGCCGAGAGGGCTCCGACTTTGGCGCTTTCGCGCAAAAGGGTCGCTTCCCCGCCCTCAAGGGAGAGCGAGACCGAAACGAAACGAAGGTCTTCCATCGGTCAGTTCTCTCCGGCGGAGGGCGCTTCGCTTTCCTTCGCGGCGCGCAGCTCCCCGATGCGGGAGAGGATCTTTTTCTCCCCGTAGAGGAAGAAGAGCAGCGCCCCGGCGAGACAGGTCGCGGCGGCGACGAAGGCGACGGTGCGGTACTGGCTCTCCCGGACGACTTCCGCGCCGTCGACCACCGTTTTCACGGTCAGCGAGGTGTAAACGAGCATCGAGAGCGCCTGCCCGAGCTTCATCGCGAAGGTGCGGGCGGCAAAGAACATCCCGCTGCGGTCCTCGCCCGTCTCCAGGGTGTTCAGCTCGGAAACGTCGGCGACGCACGCCTGCGGCAGGATCCCGAGGATCGCCATCGGGATCCCGGCGGCGACCGCGACGAGGATGCCGAAGAAGTGGACGGATCCGATCATCGCGCCGGAGGAGAAGGCGGTGATGAGGAAGACGCCGGCGTAAACGAAGAAGCCGACGATGATCATCTTTTTCTTGCCCGCCTTCGGCGCCAGCCGGTTCACGATCGGGTAGAGCGAGAGGCTGACGACCGTCATCAGAACGGTCAGAAGGAAGGTCTTGTCGGAGGAGATGCCCATCAGGTTCGTCTCAAAGTCCGCCAGCCCGGTCTGGAAAAGGGTAACGGCGAAGAAGTAGATCACGTCCGAATAGACGAAGCGGCGGAACTGCCCGTCCCGGAAGGTGGCGACGAGGGATTTGAACGCCGGGGTCTTGACCGGTTTGGAGTCGATATAGGCGCGCTCCTTGATCCCGAAGGCGGGGATCATCATGGCGATCGCGGCGATCGCGCACATCACGCCGATCGCCAGCCGGATGGACGCCTCCTGGCTGCCGGCGATCCCCTCGAGCATCCCCGCGAGGTTGGGCATGAAGGTCGCGAGCGAGAAACCGGCGATATAGGTGAAGGAGATATAGGTGGAAACGTTGATACGGTGCTCCTGCGTGTCTCCGAGCTCGGCGATCAGCGCGTTATAGGGGGTGCAGTAGATCGTCATGAAGAGGTAGAAGAGCATCAGAAGAATAAAGATCATCGTATCGTTGAAGGCGAGCGAGGAGGTCACGGGGACGCAGAAGACGGCGACGGTGATCGCGGCGAAGGGAACGGCGACCGCCTTCATAAAGGGGATGCGCCGCCCGCCCTTGAAGTCCGAACGGTCGGACCAGCTGGCGATCAGCGGGTCGGTGATTGCGTCGAAAAGCCGCCCGACCGCGGTGATCACCCCGAAGAGGGTGAGGGAGGCAAGGATCGGCGCCTGGGTGATGAGATGGCTGAAAATGCCGTTGGTCGCCCCCTCGGCGGCGTTGCCGGTGTAGAGGTGCACGAGCCAGGTGGAGATGATGCCGGAGAGCAGACTCCAGCCGAGCTGCCCGACGGCAAAGATCCAGAGTACCTTGTTGGTGATCGGTTTCTTTTGCATGGTGTTCCTCCGTCAAAAATCGTTCGTTCTGTATCCTTTATCCGCGGGAAGCGCCTGCGGCGAGCTTGACGACTTCATAGGCGCCGTTGTAGGCGCCGACGCGGTCGGCCTTTTCGATCCTGCCGCACAGATAGCGCAGGATGTTCGGGGACTCGGTCATCCGGTCGAGCATCGCCCTGATCTCGTCGGCGCGCTCGCACTCGAAGGTCCCGTCGCCGAGCTCGGCGGCGGTGATCGCGCCCCACGCCTCGTGCCCGCCCACGCGGCGCATCATCAGCTTGGGAACGGGATAAAAGGCAAGCTCGCTCGGCTTGGTCACGAGGAAATCCGCGACCCGCATCAGAAGGTTGGTGAGATACACGGCGGCAAAGATCTCCTTGTTGCAGTAGACCTGCACGCCGGAGAGCGGCGCATCCGGGGTCAGGGTCTTTTTGACCGTTTCGTAGTCGTCTTCGTGGAAAACGGCCGCCTCGGCAAGTCCGGGGACGTGCGCGGCGATCTCCTCCCAGACGTTTTTGTGATCGCCGACGTTGACGAGGAGCGTGACCTTTCCCTCCTTTACCTTCGGGAGCAGGTGCGCGGCGATCTCCTCAAAGAGCTTTTGCTGCGCGCCGGCGCCGCCGACGGTCAGAAGGAAGCGGCGGGGCTCCCCCGCCTCCGCCCGCGCCAGGCGCCGGGCGTTGTCCGCGGCGATGTTTTTCACAAACTCGTCGTCCACGTAATGCCCGACCTCGTAAATCGCCTCCTCCGGCATCGGAGAGAGGGCGCGCTTCGGGTCCATCCCGCGCAGGGTGAGATAGCCGAGGTAGGAGGACGGCGTCTGCACGGTGTGAACGCTCCCCTCCGCGAGGTGCAGCGCCATCGGCCAGTTATCGGGGATCGCGTTGACGACGCGCGTGAGTCCCGCGTGGATCGCCGCCTGCGCCGGCCACGCGTGGGTGGCGACGTAGGGGATCTCCTTCGGCAGTCCGGCGAGCAGCGGCGCCATCAGCTCCGCGTTTTTCTGGTCCGCGGCGTTGTAGGAGAGCTTGCGGAAGCCCTCCGAGTTGATCGGCTCCCAGACGAGCTTGTTGAAAAGGGAGAACTTCTGCGAGAGGCGGGAGCCGAGGGAGTAAAGGTCGTTCTGGTGGGAGATGATCCCGGTCGCCGCCGTGCCGGAAAAGGAGTTGAGATCGAGCCAGTAGGGGCGGTACCCGAGCGCGTGCGCCGCCGAGGCGATCGCCATCGAGATCCGGTAGTGCCCGTAGCCCATCCGGATATTGCCGACGATCAGGGCGTTCTCCTCAAAGGAAACGGGCTCGCCCCCGGAGAGAACGAGGTTTTTCACCCCGAACGGTTCCCCGAGCACCGGGTTTTCCGCCGCCGAGAAGACGAACGTTTTCCCCTCGTCGCTGCCGAACTTCTTTTCGTACTTTTTCTTGCTTTTCACCGCTTTGCGGTAGTCCTTTTCCCGGATCTCATTGCCGAAAATGATCTTTGACCGCTCCATATTTCCTCTTTTCCGCTTGACAGGGACGCGTTTTTGTGATAGTATAACTATCAAGCTGATACTAAGCATATCACAAAAGGAACGGAAAGTCAAGATGAAAACCGGAAAATACCAAAAAGAATGGCGGGAACGGCGGGAGAGCGAGGCAGTCTACGCCGCCGCGCAGCTCTTTCTCTCCCGGGGGATCGAGGCGGTCAAGATGACCGACGTCGCCGACGCAGCGGAGATCGGGGTCGCCTCTCTCTACCGCTATTTCGGCACCAAGGAGCGGCTCGTCGTCCGCGCGGGGATCCTGCTGTGGGGGGATCTGCGCGCGCTCTTTGACGAGGTGGTCAGAGAGGCGAGCTCCCCCGCCCTCTCCGGCGGAGAGCAGGTCGCGGCCCTCCTCGGCGTCTACCGGACGCTCTACCGCGACCATAAAGACTTTCTCCTCTTTCTGGAGGATTTCGACCGGTTCATCCTCTCCTCCGGCGTGGCGCAGAGCGATCTTAAGGAGTACGAGCAAAGCATCGGCGATTACTACCCCCTCTTTGAGGCGGCGTACCGCCGCGGGGTGGCGGACGGCTCCCTGCGCGCGGGCGTGGATCCCGCGCTCTTTTACCGCACCTTCACGCACGGGATCACCGCCCTCTGCCAGAAGCTGCTGCGGGGGGAGATCCTCTCGCAGGACGACTTTTCCTCCTCGCGGGAGCCGGAGTGCTTTCTGGAGGCGGCGCTCCGCTGTCTGAAAGGATAAAAAAGAAAAAGCGAAGGAAAACCGATTGATTTTCCTTCGCTTTTATGTTATCTTAAAGGTACGAACGCTATTTGGGAGGTTTTTATGAGACCGTATCGGCTTTTCGCCCTTTTCCTTGCCCTCGCGCTCTGTCTGGCGGTCCTCCCCGTTTCCGCGGAGGAGCCTCGGACCGTCACGGCGGAAGCGGAAGCGCCGGAACGGTTCCTCTCTCCCTCTTCCTCCGTTACCGTCCCCGCGGCGCTCGATACGGACGCTCTGCGGGCCGCGATCCTCGCCGGCGCCCGGGCGCAGGAGGAGTGGATCGATCTCAGCGCCTTCGGCCTTTCCGTGGAAAACGATATGTCCTATCTGCAGGATCTCATCCAGAACGATATGCCGGAGCTGTGCAATCTGGCCGACGGCGGGTATTCCTATTCCTACTACTCAAACGGGATCTTCTGCGCCCTCAAGCTCCGGTACGCCGAACTGACCCCCGAGGAAAGCGAGGCGCGCTACGCGGCGTTCTACGCCGCCGCCGACCGGCTGCTTGACGGGATCCGCGGAAACGGCGCGCTCTCCGAGACGGAAAAGGCGCTGCTGCTGCACGACCGGCTCGCCGTTTGCGCCGCCTACGACACGGTAAACCTCTACCAGAACGACATCCCGCACGATTCCTATACCGCCTACGGCGCGCTGGTGCTCGGCACCGCGGTCTGCCAGGGGTATTCCGCCGCGTATCTCTATCTTTTGCGCGAGGCGGGGATCGACTCCGAGCTCTGCACCTCGAACACGATCAACCACGCGTGGAACATCGTCTACATCGGCGGCGTCCCCTACCACGTGGACGTAACGTGGGACGACCCGACCGAGGATCTGGCCGGGCAGGTGCTGCATGACCACTTCCTGCTCTCGACCAACACAATGCTCGTCCGCCACCAGATGACCCAGGCGGATCACTCCGTCGCCCCGACCGACGCGAGTTATGAAAACCTGGCCTGGACCCGCTCCCGCTCCCAGATCGTCCTCCTTGACGGAACGCTCTGGTTTTTGGACGCCGACACGGGCGAGCTCTGCCGACTCAACCCGGACGGCACCGCCTCCTCGACCGGCACGGTCTTCTCCGCCGTCTGGAACCATCCCCAGCAGGGCTATACCTGGATGGGCTTCTTCGGTCGGCTGGAGACCGACGGCGAACGTCTCCTCTATTCCCTCCCCGACGGCGTCTACCGCTGCGATCCCTCCTCCGGCGCCTCCGAGCAGGTCGCGCAGGCCGATCTGACCGGGCCGCGCGGCCGCGCGGTCTTCGGCTTTGCTCTTGACCGGGAAAACGCACGGCTCGTCTGCGAGATCCGCAACGCGCCGAACGATACCGCCGGCCGGGCTTATCAATACTTTGACTATGAAATGCCCTCGGCCGTCGCCGTCTCCTCCCTCGCCCTCTCCCTTTTCTCCCGCGCGGACGGGAGCTTTGCCGCTTTTGCCGCTCTTTACCCCGCCGACGCGACGGACGAACAGATCCTCTCTGACGCGGGCGGATCCCTCGCCCTCTATACCGCTCTCCCCGGCGAGGCCTCCGCGCAGGGCAATCTCTTCTCCCAGCCGGTCTCCTTCCCGGAGGTCGCGCCCGGCGTCTATAAGCTCCTCCTCACAAAGGCGGGCAAGCACGCGCCCCGCGTCCTCGCCGTCACGGTAGGAGATACCGGCGCCGACCTCGGCGGGATCGCCCTCCGGCTCTACGGCGACGTGAACGACGACGGCGCCGTCAACGCGAAAGACGCCCTGCAGATCTCCCGCTACGCGGCGGGCAAATCCTCGCTCTTCGACAGCGACGCCGACCCGGAAACGGCGGCGTACCGGCTGCGCGCGGCAAACGTCAACAAGGACGCCGCCGTCAACGCAAAAGACGCCCTGCAGATCTCCCGCTATGCGGCGGGCAAGGCCTCGCAGCTTGATCTTCTCCCGTAAAAAAGAAAAAACGCGCTTCCCCGAAAAGCGAAACGCTGTTGAAAACGAAACGAAAAAGCCGGTCGGCCGACCGGCTTTTTTACTGTTGCGCTTTGACTGCGCTCTTTCGGAAAACCGCTTACCCTTTATCCGTTCTTTCCTTTCCGCTTTTTCACGGAAAGGAAAGCGGCGGCAAACAAGGCGGCGAGGGCCGCCGCGCCGCCGACAAGGTACGGGACGGCGGAGCGCCGATCCGGCGTGCGGGCCGTCTCCGATCCGTTCGTTTCCGGCGCCGGCGGCTGCGTTTCGCTTGCCGTCACGGACGGCTGCGTTTGCGGGGGATCCTCCGTTTCGATCGGGGTCAGGACAAAATAGTCAAAATTGCCGCAGGAGGAATCCTCCTTTGTTTTGATCCGGAGCACGGACTCCCCGGCAGGGAGGAACACCTCCCCGATCTCGCGCAGGGCGACCTTGTACCAGCCGCCCGTACCGGCGGAATTGAGCGAAACGTTCTGCTCCTCGCCGTTGATAAAAACGAAAACCGTGTCTTTGGTGTTCTGCGTTCCGCTGTTCGCCAGACCGACGGAGAGCAGATAGCGCCCCGCCCGCGCCGCCGTCAGCCGGTATTCCGCCCACGGCAGATAGCCCGCTTCCGCCTGCATATAGGCGAGAAAGACGGAGCCGCCGCTCTTTTCCAGGCGCGCTCTCCCGTGTTTGAGCGTAAAGTTTTCCGCCTGAAAGAGCGTTTTTTTGTCGTACGCGACCGCGACGGGCACCCGCTCCGCCAGATTCCGCCCGTCCGGGAGGCGGGCGATCAGAGAGAGAACGAAGGTCGCGTTCTCGATCAGAAGCGAGCGGCTGATCCGCCCGGCCTTGACGTTTGTCTGAAGCGAGGCGGTCGACAGGTTGTCGTCGCTGCCGGAGGATTTGACGTTGTTGCCCGCGACGATCTCACGGACGAGCGTGGAGTTGTTCGTCCAATCGGTCGTGACCACGCCCTCAAAACCCCATTCCCCGCGCAGGATCCCGCGCAGAAGCTCGGCGTTTTCCGCCGTTTCGGTGCCGTTGAGCTTGTTGTAGGAGGTCATCACGGCGCCAACTCCCGCCTCCACCGCCATCTGAAACGGCTTGAGATACAGCTCGCGCAGCGCGCGCTCGGAAACGCGGGAGTCGTTTGTGTTGCGGCCCTTTTCCTTTTCGTTTGCGGCGAAATGCTTGACGCAGCAGACGGCGCCGGAGCGCTGGAAGGAGGCGATGATCCGGGCCGCCATCGTGCCGGAAAGGAAAGGATCCTCGGAAAAATACTCAAAATTCCGCCCGCAGAGGGGAAACCGGTGCAAATTGACCGCGGGCGCGAGCCAGACGTCCACACCGCTTTCGATCGCTTCCCGCCCGGTCGCTTCGCCGATCCTTTCCGCCAGCTCGGCGTTCCAGGTCGAAGCGAGCGCCGTGGCGCAGGGCCAGCCCGTTCCCTTGGTGGAGATGCGGAGCCCCGCGCCGGCGTCCGCGGTATCGGCGACGGGGATACCGTACTTTTCCGCCGTTTCCGCCGAGGCGCCCCACGCGCCGGTCCCCGCCGTAACGCCGTAGGCGCGGGTCATCACGGCGATCCCGCACAGCTCCTCGTCGCTCATCTGAGAGAGAAAATCCGCCATCGTCGCCCGACCGCCGACCACGTCGGCAAAGAGGATCGGCGTTGCCCGCTCGACCCGGACGGCGTCGGTGGGAACGAACGCCGACTGCGCGTCGACGCTGCGGGAGGCGGGGATCTGTTCGGTCCCGTCAAAGGTCATTCGCTCAAAGGAGGAGGTCGGCTCGCAGAGGGTGCGTTTCTGGTCGGTGACGCGCAGCGCCGTCTCCCGGTGGAGCCCGGCGAACACGGCGTCCCGCACGGAAGAACCGACAAAAAAGGTGTAGTCCCCCCGCTCGAGGACGTACGCCGCCTTATGCCCCGTCGCTCCGAGATCGTCGTAGGACGCCATATCGTCGACGGAAACGGAGAGCGTGACCGTCTCCTCGGCGCCGGGCTCAAGAAGAGAGGTCTTGGCAAAGGCGCACAGCTCCTTCGCCGCTTTGGAAAGAACGGCGCCGCCCGTCCCCTTCTGCGGAGCGGAAAAATAGAGCTGCACGACCTCGCGCCCGGCGCGGGGACCGACGTTCTTCACCGTCACGGAGACGGTGACCGTTCCGTTCTTTTCCGCGCAGCGGGGCGTTGAACAGGAAAACGAGGTATAGGAGAGACCGTAGCCGAAAGGAAAATCGATCTCCTTGCCGAAGGTCTCGAAATAGCGGTATCCGACGTAGATATCCTCGCGGTATTCGGTGTAAGAGGCGGAAGAATAGAAGGTCTCGCTGCCGGGATAATCGGAGAGCCGGCGCGCGTAGGTATCGACCGTTTTGCCGGAGGGAGAAACGGCGCCTGTCAGCAGATCACAGAGCGCCTGCGTCCCCCGGATCCCGGGATAGGAGACCGAGAGGAGCGCGTCCGCGTACACCCCATCCAGCCGGCCGAGGGCGAAGCCGCAGTCGATCGGATAGCCGATGTTCAGGACCGCGACGATCGGCTTGCCCGCGAAGGCGGCGGAGACCTTTTCCAGCATCGTTTTTTCCGCCGCGGTAAGAGAAAAGAGGGAGGAAGCGTTGTCCGCGCCTTCCGCCGAGGAGCGGGAGAGGATCACGACCGCCTTATCCGCGTACGCCGCCGCGGCACTGTATTCCGCCGCCGTCGGAGTATAAGAAAAGTCCTCGCCGGTCTTCGCCGCTTTTCGATAGGAAGCAACGAGCGGTTCGTAGACGCCGCCGATCTTCCCCTCGCGCGCGGCGGAGAGGAGGAGATCGCAGGGGGACTTCGGCGTTTCCGTGAGAGTGAAATAGCCGCTTCCGCGCCCCATAAGGAAGAAGCCGCCGGTCTTCCCGGCGGTCACGATCTGCCCGACGCCGAAGAGGGCGATCTTGTCCGTCTTTTCCAGCGGGAGGGCGTTTTTGTCGTTTTTGAGGAGGACGGCCCCCTCCGCTGCCGCCTCGTACGAAAGGACGGCGCCGTCGTCGGCATAATAGGCAAGCGCCCCGGCCGGAAACAGAAGAAAAATGAGAAGAGCGGCAAGCAAAAGCGAGAAAAGCGCCGGCGCGTGTCGTTTCATGGATTCCTCCTTAATTCTCTTTTCCGATCGGGAGGGTCAGCGCGGGGAGACCGGTAAAGCGCCCCTCTTCGTCGAGGTCGTCTTCCGTATAGAATACGGCGGAAAGGACGATCTCCCGCACCTCGGCGATCTTCTCCCGCCCGGTCAGCTTGATCGAGGTGAGGGTCGTTTCCGCGGTATAGGCGTTTTTTTCCACGTGGGAATACCAGACGCCGGGCGTTTGATGATAATCGTCGTAGAGGTAAATATCGAGATAGTCGGTAAACGCCCCCTCCGTATCGGCGGGCGAGAGGACGGTCAGATCAAAGCGCCGCCCGTCCGCGAGCGTGAAGGAAACAAGAAAACCGAGCCGGTACCGGGCGAGATCGGGATAAGCGGCAAACGCCGCGCCCCAGAGGGCCTGATAGCTCGTTCCCTCCGTCCCCTCCGGCTTTACGCCGAGGCAGAGGATGTCCTTGTCTTTGATCCAAGAGGCGGAATAGGAAGAAAGCGGCTCGAACGTCCGCGCGCCCATATCGGCGAAAAAGGCGAGCGCGGGCAGCTCCGGCGCCGCGGCCGTTTCCGCGTCCGTCTCCGGCGCCGCGACCGTCCCGGCGGGCT
>JAFSSQ010000026.1 GCA_017450965.1 Clostridia bacterium | reverse complement strand
TTGAGATAGAGTCGGTTTTTCTCATCATATTTTGAAATATCGCGCTTGTAAAGACGGATGATCGCGTTTTGTGTATCAGCGACTTTGCGAAGATTCTTTGTTTCCAGATAGGCGGAGACCGCTTCCGGCATCCCTCCGACGATGAGATAAAGCTCGAATAGGGCGATCATGCGCTCGTGGATGAACTGATCCACCGGCGTCTTTTGTTCAAACGATTTGCGAAGCGCATCGATGACCTTTGCACCGACGCTGTTCGCCCACGCAAATTCCTCAAAGTCGAGCGGATACATCGTGATGATATCCATATATCCCACCGGAGCGGAAATGATGTCCTTGAAAACTGTTCCGAGCAGGGAGCCGCTGAGGATATACGAATATTTGCCGTCCTGAACGAGGTACTTGATCTGCGTGATC
Organism: Clostridia bacterium; assembly: GCA_017450965.1. GTDB lineage: Bacteria > Bacillota > Clostridia > Oscillospirales > CAG-272 > RUG12395. The sequence goes on along the minus strand of JAFSSQ010000026.1, from coordinate 7,781 downwards.
AGTTCCTTGCACTCCTGCACCTCGTCAAAGAAGATCATCGTCTTTCCCGGGATCATCCGATCACCGAAAAGCGCGGAAAGGCGCAGCAAAATCTCGTCCGCGCCCTGCGCATTCTCAAAAAGCGGAATGCAATCCGGATTCTCGATAAAATCCATTCTTATCACGCTTTTGAAGTGTGCTTTTGCGAACTGTTCGATGATATAAGACTTACCGACCTGACGGGCGCCGATGATCATCAGCGCCTTTTTCGGGTTGTCTTTATAGAACTCTTCCATTTGTTTTATGATTTTACGTTGGAGCATTTTTCATCCTCCTATAATTCTCGATGGTACTATCATAACACAAATCCACGGAAAAATCAAGGTGTAATTTGCATTTTTCCATGAACTTTTTAGCCGTTTTTCCGCACTTTTCTTGACGCATTCTTCCTGAAAATTGCTTTCGGAAGCCGATAAGCGAAACGGATTTCGCTTCCTTTCACATGGATTTCGCGCCGGTCCGTTACGAGTACAAAGATTCTTTCCGCCACGCCCGCGTCGGTTCTTTTGGTTCTTTTTTCAACTTTCGCGAAGAAGGAAAAATCCGCGGGACGGGGAAAAAATGAAATCGCGCCGTTGGCGCGGTGAAATCTTCGGGCGATGCCCTCAGATGAAATCGAACGTTTCTCGCTCGGTGAAATGAAATCCACCCACCCGCTGTCGAGGCGGATTTCACCCTGCGCAGCAGGATTTCACCGCCGCAGGCGATTTCACCCGCCCGTCAGGGTGGATTTCGTTGAAAAAAGCACGCCGAAGCGTGCTTTCTTCTGGTGCCGGTGGCGGGGGTCGAACCCGCACGCCATTGCTGGCAAAGGATTTTGAGTCCTCCTCGTCTGCCAATTCCAACACACCGGCGCACCGCGCCCGGAGCAGAGCCCCGGGCGCTTGGTATTCTGTTTTTTGCGGGGGCGTTACGCCTCCGGCTTCTCCTCGGCGGGCACTTCCTCGGCGGGAGCCGCCTCAACCGGAGCTTCCTCGATCGGAGCTTCTTCGACGGGAGCCGCCTCGGCCGGGGTCTCCCCGGCGGGCGCTTCCTCGGCCGCCGCTTCCTCGGCGGGGGCCTCCTCCTTCGGGAGATCCTTCAGGAGCGCGCGGATCGAGAGGCTGACCTTCTGCTTTTCCTCGTCGATCGCGGTGATCTTGACGTTCACCTCGTCACCGACCTTCAGCACGTCCTTGCTGTTTTCGATCTTATGATCGGCGATCTGGGAGATATGGATCAGCCCGTCCACGCCGTCGATGATCTCGGCGAAGGCGCCGAAGGGCATCAGGCTGACGATCTTGACGGGGATCACGTCCCCGACCTTGTACTGCGCGGCGAAGACGTACCAGTTGTTCATCTCCGGGGTCTTGTAGCCGAGGGAGATGCGGTGCTTTTCCTCGTCGAACGCCTTGACGTAGACCTCGATCTCGTCGCCGACCTTGACGACTTCTCCGGGGTGGCGGATCCGCTTCCAGGAGAGCTCGGTGTTGTGGACCATCCCGTCCACGCCGCCGAGATCGACGAAAGCGCCGAAGCTCGTCAGGCTCTTGACGCGGCCGACGTAGTGCTTGCCTTCCTCGATGTTCTCCCATACTTCCTTTTCACGGGCGCGCTTTTCCTCGTCCTCCACCGCGCGGATCGAACCGTAGGCGCGGCGGCGGCTTGCGTTGATATCGATGATTTTGAACTTTTTGACCTGGCCGACGAGCGCGGAGAGATCCGCCTCCCGCGGCAGGCCGCTGTGACGGGCGGGGATGAAGACCCGCACGCCGTCCGCGACGGCGATCACGCCGCCCTTGACGGCCTCGGTGATCTTGCCCTCGAAGATCGCGCCGGTATCCTTCGCTTCCGCGATGGCGCCCCAGTGCTGCATCTGATCGACTCTCTTTTTGGAGAGCGTGGCCATACCCTCAACGTCGCTGACCTTGATCACGAACGCTTCAAACGTATCGCCCGGCTTGAAGTTTTCTTCCAGCTTGAACGCCGGGTCGTCGGTGATCTGGTCTTTCGCGATCACGCCGGTGACTTTTGCACCGAGATCCACGCCCAGTTCGCCGGCGGACACCGAGGTGACCGTGCAGGCTACGACATCTCCTGTATTTAATGTTTTGAGAGAGTCTTCCAACATCTCTGCAAAATTTTCGCCGTTGAATTCTTTTTCCATCTTGTTTACAACCTCCTCTATGATACCGCCCGGTGTGGAGGCGCCCGCGGCGATCCCGATGCGGGAAAGACCGCGAAAATCCTCCGGTCGGAGTTCGGCCGCCGTCTCGATCCAGCGCGTCGTCGGGCACCGGGATGCAGCAATATCGTACAGTTTCCGGCTGTTGGAGCTTTCCCTCCCGCCGATCACGATCATCCCGTCCGAGCGCGCGGCGAGGGCTTCCGTCTCCGCCTGCCGTTTTTCGGTAACACTACATATTGTATCAAAGATTTCCGCGTTTGTATAGTCCTTTTCGAGAATTTTTTGACTTTTTTTTCGCTCGGCGGTGTTCTGCGTGGTCTGAGCAGCGAAAATCACCCGCTTCCCCGCGAAGTTTTTTTCTTCGAGCAGCCGCCGCAGCGCCTCCGCGTCCGGAAAGACGTATTTCTCCCCCTTCGCGTGGCCGAGGATGCCCTCCGTTTCCGGGTGGCCGCTCGTGCCGAGAAGGAGAAAGACCGTCCCCTCTTCTGCCGTCTCCGAGGCGGCGATGCGGTGGATGCGGCGCACGAACTCGCAGGTCATATCCCGGACGGCAAAACGCGGATGCGCCGCCGCGAGGCCGGAAAGCAGCGCTTCCTCGTCCGCGGGCAGGCCGTGGGCGCGGATAAAGAGGAGCGTTTCCCGCCCTTCGTCCGACGCGCGCGCGATCTCTTCCGCCTCGCCGATCCCGACCGTTTCCACGCCCCGCGCGCGGAGCGAGTCGTTATACGGCTTGTTGTGGATCAGCTCGCCGAGCACGCAGATGCGCGGCCGCTTTGGCAGAGAAAGCGCGCGCTCGATCTCCGCCGTGGCGCGCCTGACCCCGGGGCAGAAGCCGGAGCTCTCGAGGACCGTCAGTTCCATACGCCCGTTTCTCCCATATTGCAAATACGGTCAAACAACCCTTTCATCGCTTCCGTTACGTCTCCGCCCGCCGCCTCGGTGAGCGCCGCGGCGTCGCAGGGACGGCCGATATACACCTCCACCGGACGGAAGATCCGGCAGCGGTTCTTTTTCGTTTTCAGATAGACGGGAATGAGCGGCGCGCCCGTCCGCCGGGCGATCAGCATCGCCCCGCCGCGGACCTCCGTTTCCCGCGGGTCGACGCCGGGATAGCGGTGCCCCTGCGGGAAGATCGCCAGCGTTTCCCCCTCCCGCAAGAGGGAGATCGCCGTTTTGATCGCGCCGACGTCGCCGTTTTTCCGGTCGACCGGATAGGCGCCGAAGCTGCCGAAAAACCGCCGCCCGAGACGGGTGCGGAACAGCTCCTTCTTTGCCATATAGCGCAGGTTCTTTTCCGGCATCGCGCCGGAGAGGACCGGAATGTCGAAAATCGAGATGTGGTTCGAGCAGACGAGGAAGGCGCCGCTTTCGGGGATATTCTCCCCGCCGCGGACCTTCACCCGCCAGAAAAGGCGGATCAGCCAGAGGATCGCGCGCAGCGTGCGGCCGTAATGCTTCCGCACCGCGGCGTTCTCGCGGCGGGCGGCGGCTTCCTTTTCCTCTTTCGTCAGTTCAGCCGAGGGCTTCGTTTTTCCGGACAAGGCGCAGTACCTCCTCTGCCGTTTCCTCCAGCGTGAGACCGGAATTATCCAGCAAAACGGCGTCCGGCGCGGGGACGGCGGGCGCGGTCTCCCGCTCCCGGTCGCGGCGGTCGCGCTCCTTTTGCTGCTCGATCAGCTCCTCCACCGTCGTCTCCACCCCCTGCTCTTTGAGCTGGAGCCACCGGCGCTTTGCGCGCGCCTCGGCGGAGGCGGTGAGGAAGATCTTGGTCTTGGCCTCCGGCAGGATCACCGTGCCGATGTCCCGTCCGTCCATGATCACGCTGTTTTTTTGCGCCGTTTCCTTCTGCGTTTCCAGTAAAAACGCCCGGACCGCGGGGATCGCGGAGACCTTGGAGGCGGCGGCGGAGACCTCCGGCGTGCGGATCCTGTCGCTCACGTCCTCCCCGCCGACGCTGACGCGCATCGCGTCCTTTCCGGCGCTGAGGCGGATGCCGATCTCCGGCAGCAGCGCCGTCACGGCGTCCGCGTCCGCGGGGTCGACCCCGCGCCGGAGCATAAAGTACCCGACCGCGCGGTAGAGCGCGCCGGTGTCGATATAGAGCAAGTCAAGTTTTTGCGCCACGATCTTCGCGAGCGAGCTTTTGCCCGCGCCGCTCGGACCGTCGATGGCGACGAGGATATGCCGTTTCATCTTCCGTTTTTCTCCTTCTGTATACAGTCCCTCCGGCAGGGCGGCGGCGGCGCGCGCCGCGGCCTCCGCCGTGGAAAAAGCGATCTGCAGGTTGTAGCCGCCGGTGTGAGCGTCGCAGTCGATCATCTCCCCGATGAGGTAGAGCCGGGGGGAAAGGCGGGACTCCATCGTCTTCGGGTCGATCTCCTTCACCGAAACGCCGCCCGCCGTGACGGTCGCCTCCTCGATCGGGCGGAGGCGGGCGAGCGGCAGGGGAAAGCGTTTGAGAAAAGAAAGGAGCCGCGCGCGTTCCGCGCGGGTGAGGGCGTTCGCCTTTTTGCGCGGGTCAAGCCCCGCCGCGCGGGCAAACGGCTCCGTCATCTTTGAAGGAAGAAGGGAGCCGAGGACGCTCTTCAGATCCCGGTTCGGCTGCGCGGAAAGCTCCGAGAGGAGCCGCGCGTCGAGCGTTTTTTCGTCGAGCGCGGGCTTGAGATCGATCTCCGCCGTGAGGCGGGAAAGGTCCCTTCCCCGCGCTGCCGCGCTGGCGGTGAGAACGAGCGGCCCGCTGATCCCGAAATGGGTGAAAAGCATCTCCCCCTGCTCGGAAAAGAGGACCTTGCCGCCGTTTTCCCCGTCCCGGACGGTCAGAACGACGTTTTTGAGGGTAAGGCCCATCATCGAGGCGCACATCGCCTTGTCTTTTGCCTCCATCGGGACGAGGGAGGGGGACAGGGGCGTGACCGTATGCCCGAGCGCGCGGGCGAAGCGGTAGCCGTCCCCGGTGGAGCCGGTCAGCGGATAGGAAAGTCCGCCGCAGGCGAGAACGAGCGCGTCAAAACGCTCCCTTTTGCCCGCCGCCTCGACGAAATATCCGCCCCCCTCCGCGCGTCCGACCCTCTCGGCGGGCGTGGAATACCGGATCTCGGCGCCCCGCTCCGCGTAGGCGCGCAGGGCGTCCACCACGTCGTAGGCGCGCTCGCTTTGGGGAAAGACCCGCCGGCCGCGCTGGATTTCAAGAGGAACGCCCAGCCGCTCGAAAAGCGCCATCGTCTCCGCCGGGGGAAAGGCGTTCACCGCGCTGTAAAGAAAGCGCGGGTTGCCGGGGACGTGCCGGAAAAACTCCTCCGGCGGACAGGCGTTGGTCAGGTTGCAGCGGCCCTTGCCCGTGATGGCGAGCTTGCGGCCCGGCTGGCGGTTTTTTTCGTAAACAGTAAGGCGGAGCTTCCCTCCGGAAAGCTCCGCGCAGGCGCCCGCAAACAGGAGTCCGGCGGCGCCGGCGCCGATCACGGCGACGGAGGGCCGGCTCTCATTTGTTTTTTGCGTAAACGTCATATTCTTCCCAAAGCCGCTCGAGCTTGTCGAAGCGGTCGGCGATCTCCGCCTGTTTTTTCTTCCCGATCCCCACGATCAGCGCGTTGATGAGACTGAGGGGGGCGGTCAGCGAGTCGATATAGCTCGCCATGTCGCTCTTGGCGACGAGCAGCTCGTTTGCGTGCCCGGCGATCGGGGAGCCCGCGTTATCGGTGATCGCGATCACGTCGGCGCCGATCTCGTGGGCGTAGTCGACGGCGTTGACGAGCCGCGAGGAGTAGCGGGGGAAGCTGATGGCGATCAAAACGTCCCGCTCCGTCATCGGAAAGAGACTTTCAAAGACCTCGCTGCCGCTCGTCGTTTTGACGAGGCGGATATTGTCGAAGACGAGGTTGAGCCCGTAGGAGAGGAAGTCCGCGAGCGCGGCGGAGGCGCGCACGCCCATGATATAGATTTTTTCCGCCGTGACGATCCGGTCGATCGCGCGGTAAAAATCCTCGCGGCTCACCGACTCGAGCGTGACGCGGATCTTCTCCGCGTCGGAGAGCAGGACCTTCTCGAGCAGATCGCCGTCCCCGAGGCGGTTGTTCGTCACCTCGATGCGCTGGTTATAGGTCAGGCGGGACCGGATGATCTCCTGCAGAGACTTCTGCATCTCGGGATAGCCCTCAAATCCGAGCTCGATCGCAAACCGGACGACCGTGCTCTCCGAAACGCCGACCAGCGCCCCGAGGCGCGCCGCCGTCATATACGCCGCCTTGTCGTAATGCGCGATCAGATACCGCGCGATCAGTTTCTGCCCTTTGGAAAAGCCCGGAAGCCGCTCTTCCAGCAGCCGGATCAGATCTCCCGTCATGGTGTGGCACCGTCCTTTTCTTCTGCCGGGGAATGGTCTTCCCCGGCGCTGGTTATCCTGTCAGATAGAGTATACCCTTTTTTCTTTTATTTGTCAATCGGGCAGACGGCAGATCAGACAGTTGATCTGCTTTCCCTGCTCCGAAAAGGCCCGCTCGTACTCGGTCATCACGTTTTCTTCTGCGCGGGAGGAGGCGTGCAGGTCGCTCGTTACGAACTCCGTCTCAAAGCCGGCCTCTTCCAGCGTCCCGAGCGAAAAGGCGAACAGCTCGTCGTTATCGGTCTTCTGGATGATGCGCCCGCCCGGCGCGAGCAGGCGTTTGTACTGTTCCACCCGCTCGGGCGCGGTCAGCCGCCGCCGGACGTGCCCCTTTTTGGGCCACGGGTCGGAAAAATTGAGGTAGATCGCGGAAACGGACCGGGGCGGCAGCCAGTTTTCCAGATCTTCGGCGTGCGCGATCAGGAACCGGAGATTGCCGACGCAGCTCTCCCGCGCCGCCTCCGCCCGCTCCAGGGCGTTGATCATCACGTTTTCCACCTTTTCGACGGCGAGATAGCGCCGCTCCGGATGGCGCGCCGCGCTCTCCACCGCAAACGCCCCCTTCCCGCAGCCGATCTCGAGATGGATCTCCCCCTCCCTGCCGTAAAACGGCGAGGCGGGATCGCCGAAGAGCGCGGCGGGGTCGGTCAGAAGAAACTCCGCGCACCGCGCGAGCCGTTCCTCCCCGTGGCGTTTTTTTCTCATTCTCATCTTGCAATTTCCCTCGGAGTTTAGTATAATCTGAATTAGGTAACGATCGGATTTTTTCCGCAAGCGCCCTTATGATAGCACACCAAACGGAAAAAGTCAAAGTTTTTTGCATTTTCGTTCCGGCAAAAAGCGCCGGCAAGAAAGGATCTTTTCGGATGGAAAAAGCAGATTTCCTCGATCGGGTGGCGGGCGCGCTGGCGCAGCGCGGCGTCGCGGACGCGGCGATCCTCCGCTATACCGAAAAAACCTCCGCCCTTCTGGATCAGCTGCCGCCCGACGAGCTGGCCGCCGTCCTCTCCGAACGGGTGGACCCCGACCGCTTCGTCGCCGAGATGCTCGCGGACGAACCGGAGCCCGCCCCGGCGCCCAAAACGCCGACGCAGCCCGCGCAAAAGCCGCAGGCACAGCCGGCCCCCAAGCCGCAGGCGCAGCCGACCCCCAAGCCGCAGGCGCAGCCGGCCCCCAAGCCGCAGGCACAGCCGGCCC